>CAMBXP010000001.1 GCA_945871895.1 Chryseobacterium gleum
GATACGCACGGATTGCCTGTGGAATTGGGTGTGGAGAAGGAGTTAGGCATCACGAAAGAAGATATTGGAAAGAAAATTTCTATTGAAGATTACAACAAAGCTTGTCGCGAGGCGGTGATGAAATACACCGACATTTGGAACAATCTTACAGTTCAAATGGGTTACTGGGTAGATATGGAAGACCCATACATCACCTACGAAAACAAGTACATTGAAAGTGTTTGGTATTTGTTGCAGAAATTGTACAAGAATGAAATGATGTACAAAGGCTATACTATTCAGCCTTATTCTCCTGCTGCTGGAACTGGTTTGAGCTCACATGAATTGAATCAACCAGGTTGCTATCGCGATGTGAAAGACACTACTGTTGTAGCGATGTTCAAAGTTCAAGGTTCAAAGTTCAATGTTCCGGGAGACGTACATTTCTTGGCATGGACGACCACTCCATGGACGCTTCCTTCGAATACAGCCTTGGCTGTGGGACCGAAGATTGAGTATGTGTTGGTAAAAACTTTTAATCAATATACGCACGAGGCGATTCAAGTTATTTTGGCGAAGCCTTTATTGGCGAAACAATTCGCTGGTAAATTCGAGGAAAGTGAAACTTTAGAATACAAAGAAGGCGATAAAAAAATTCCTTTTAAAGTTGTGAAATCTTTTGTGGGTGCAGATTTAGTGGGTATTCAGTACGAACAATTGTTGCCTTACGCATTGCCTTTCGAAAATGCTGATAAAGCTTTTAGAGTAATTCCTGGTGATTTCGTTACCACCGAAGATGGTACGGGTATCGTACACATTGCGCCGACCTTTGGTGCCGATGATGCCAAGGTGGCGAAAGACGCAGGAGTGCCAGGTATGTTGGTGTTGAACGCAGAAGGCAATCCTGTTCCTGTAGTTGATTTACAAGGAAAATTCGTTGCACAAATGGGCGAGTTGGCTGGTAAATTTGTGAAGAATGAATATTATTTGGCTGGTGAAGAACCTGAAAAATCGGTAGATGTAGAGATTTCTATCAAACTGAAAACTGAAAACAAGGCATTCAAAGTTGAGAAATACGAACACAGTTATCCGCATTGCTGGAGAACCGATAAACCCGTTTTGTATTATCCTTTGGATTCATGGTTTATCAAGGCTTCTTCTATGAAAGAGCGCATGAGCGAATTGAATAAAACCATCAACTGGAAACCGGCAAGTACTGGTACTGGTCGATTTGGTAACTGGTTAGATAATTTGAACGATTGGAATTTATCGCGTTCACGTTACTGGGGCATACCGATACCAGTTTGGAGCAATGAGAGTGGGGAACAGATTTGCATTGGTTCGGTTGAAGAATTGAAAAACGAATGTGCTAAAGCTGTTGCTGCTGGCGTGATGAAAAGCAATCCGTTGGAGACTTTCGTTCCAGGAGATTTCAGCAAAGAGAATTACAACATTTTAGATTTACATAAAAACTTCGTTGATCAAATCACCTTGGTTTCTTCTACAGGTAAGCTTTTGAAACGCGAAAGCGATTTGATTGATGTGTGGTTCGATTCGGGTGCTATGCCTTACGCGCAATGGCATTATCCTTTTGAGAACAAAGAATTGATTGACAACAACAAAGCTTTTCCTGCCGATTTTATCGCCGAAGGTGTTGACCAAACACGCGGTTGGTTCTATACTTTGCATGCTATTGCTACCATGTGTTTTGATAGCGTTGCATTTAAAAATGTGGTGTCGAATGGTTTAGTTCTCGATAAGAACGGTCAGAAAATGAGCAAGCGTTTGGGTAACGCTATCGACCCATTTGTGACTTTAGATAAATATGGTGCCGATGCAACACGTTGGTACATGATTTCGAATGCTCAACCTTGGGACAATTTGAAATTCGATTTAGATGGAATCACTGAAGTTCAAAGAAGATTCTTTGGGACTTTATACAATACTTATCAGTTCTTCGCTTTGTACGCAAACCTAGATGGATTCAATTATTCAGAAGTTGAAGTGCCTTTAAACGAAAGACCAGAAATCGACCGTTGGATTATTTCAAAATTGAATTCATTAATTAAAGAGGTTGACAATCATTGGGCAGATTACGAACCAACTAAAGCGGCGCGTGCTATTCAAGATTTTGTGAGCGAGCAGTTGAGTAACTGGTATGTGCGTTTGTGCAGAAGACGCTTCTGGAAAGGCGATTATGGCTTGGATAAACGAGCTGCTTACCAAACATTGTACACTTGTTTAGAAGTGGTTTCGCAGTTATCTGCTCCATTGGCGCCATTCTTCATGGATCAATTGTTTAGAGATTTAAACGCAGTAACCAATAAACATAAAGTAGAATCGGTTCACTTGAGCGACTTCCCTGCGGTAAATGAAAGTGCGATTGATACTGATCTTGAACAAAGAATGGAATTGGCTCAATCTTTCTCATCAATGGTGTTGAGCTTGAGAAAAAAATACAAAATCAAGGTTCGGCAACCTTTGCAAAAAATTATGATTCCTATTTTGGATGAGAAATTTAAATTGCAGGTGGAGGCCATTAAAGATTTGATTTTATCGGAAGTGAACGTGAAGGATTTGGAGTACCTCACTGAGGATTCTGGCATTTTGGTGAAGAAAATAAAGGCCAATTTTAAAGTGCTCGGACCTAAGTACCAAAAGCAAATGAAACAGATTGCAGCGGCGGTGGCGAAATTTAATAAAGCCGATATTGCAACCCTGGAAAGAACTAATGCGTTCGACCTCGATATTGAAGGAGAGAAAATAATTCTTACTTTAGAAGACGTTGAAATTTTGTCGGAAGATATTCCAGGGTGGGCAGTAGCCAATGAAGGAAGATTGACTGTGGCTTTAGACATGACTATTTCTCCTCTATTGCGAGAAGAAGGGATTGCCAGAGAGCTAGTGAACAGAGTTCAAAACTTGCGTAAGGACAGAGATTTTGAGCTAACCGACAGAATATCTTTGAAAATTAAAACGGTAGAAGGTATAGTAGCTGCGATTGACAATAATAAAAATTACATTTGTAGCGAAGTGTTAGCCGATAATGTAGAGTGGGTATTGAGCTTGGAGAGTGGGGTTGAGGTGGAAGTAGATGAAGATTTAAAAACCGAAATAAGTATTGATAAATTAAATTAGGGTTTATGGCAGCAGCAAAAAAAGGCAAAGAAGAAAAAGTTAGATACTCAGACAAAGAGCTAGCTGAATTCAAAAAAATCATCCTTGATAAAATCGAGGAAGCCGAAGTAGATTTAAAACATTTTCAAGGCCAGTTAGACCATTCTGATGAGTCGGATACAGAAAGTGCTGGTACGGCTAATATGATGGAAGATGGTGGCGAATCTATGAACCGCGAGAAAATTGCGTCATTGGCTCACCGTCAGCGTAAATTCATCATGCAATTGCAAGCTGCTTTGGTAAGAATTGAAAACCACACCTACGGTGTTTGCAGAGAAAGTGGTAAATTAATTTCTAAGGAGAGATTGAAAATTGTTCCTCATACTACCTTAAGTATCGAAGCAAAAATTGCACAGTCGAAAGGTTAATTGATGGAGGAGCAGGGCAATACATCGCAGCTTAAAAAAGCGCTCATCACCATTTTTGCTGTTCTATTTGTAGATCAGCTGGTGAAGTTTTACGTGAAAACGAATTTCGCTTATGGCGATTCATTTGATTTTTTGGGCTTAAGTTGGTTTCAAATTCAATTCGTTGAAAATCCGGGCATGGCCTTCGGTTGGGAGATTCCTTTTCTACCCAAAGATGGCGCTAAATTGTTGCTTACTTCTTTTAGAATAGTTGCTGTAAGTTTGATTGCTTATTACTTGTGGCAAAAAATTAAGAGTGGTAAAATAGGGGGCATGGTGTATAGCTTGGCCTTGATTTTGGCCGGAGCGATAGGTAATATCATCGACAGTGTTTTTTACGGTAAAATTTTCTCTGATAGTGACTATCATATTATGGAGCCCGCATCTTTCTTACCCGATTTCAGTGGTAAAGTAGGCTTCTTAAAAGGAGAAGTAGTGGATATGTTCTTCTTCTCGGCGCGTTACCCCGAATGGATGCCCTTTGATTTGGGTGGCGGTTACATTTTTCCTCCAATTTTTAATGTTGCCGATTCGGCGATTACCATTGGTGTTTTAATGATTTTATTGTTTCAGAGAAGATATTTCAGAGAGCAGTTTTTGGTGGATGAAGAACCTGTTGCTACTCAAAAAACTGCGACTGATACTGTTATCTCTACAGAAAATAATCAATAATTTATTTATCATCAGGGCAATAGTTCCTTCGGAGTACCTCAGGATGACAACCGTCCTTAAAAGGCAGCACTTACAAAGCTTGTCATCCTGAGGTACTCCGAAGGAACTATTGCCCTACTCGTAAATTCTATTCAATAGTTATTTCTAAAATCCAACTGCACCTTCTCGTAATCCTCAGGAATACCAATATCTATAAAGTACCCATTGAATTCGAAAGCATAAAAATGTTTAGAGGAAAAGTATTTTTCCATATACTCTTTTTCCATCGAGAATTTTTGAGGAAGTTGCATTGCTAAGAATTTTGCTCTATTCATTATATATACACCTGCATTGATGATTCCTTCATGCACAGCGCGTTTTTCCTCGAAAGCAGTAATTCTGTTGTCCTTGGTTTGAATGATACCGTAGCGATTGAAGTTGTACATCTTTTTAGCCGCTATAGAGAATTCGCTTTGTGCTGTGATGTGTTGCGTGGCCAAACTTTGCAAATCCACCTCAAAAAAGGTATCGCCATTCAAAATTACTACATGTTCAGCGGTGCATTTTTGCAATGCCAACTGAATTCCGCCACCTGTTCCTAATGGTTCTTGCTCATGAGCGTATTGAATTTGGAGTGATTTATAATGGGTACCGAAGTGGGAAAAAATAACTTCGTGTTTGTATCCGGTAGATAAAACAACGATTTCTATGCCTTGTTGAATACAGTAATCGAGAATATATTGCAGAAAGGGTTTGCCGTTAACTGGAGCCATAGGTTTGGGAACATCGGCCACTACTTTTTGCAATCGAGTGCCAAATCCGCCGGCCAATATGATTACTTCCTTAATCAAAAGTCAAAAGTTAAAATTCAAAAGCCAAAAAAGTGGCTTTGTATATGTGCGTACTTCGTTTATTGTTTTTTGGCTTATAGCTTCCGTTGGTGGACGGACAGGTTTCACTTTTTGGCTTATAGCTTTTCACTTTTTACTTTCCCCTAGGGAACATTTTAGCTTCTACAATTTCGCAGATTGCGTGACCAAGTAACATATGCACCTCTTGAATACGAGGCGTATCTGTAGATGGAATATTCATTAAATAATCGCAGCAATCTTTCATTTTACCTCCTGTTTCGCCAGTCATAGCAATAACGATCATGCCTTGTTTTTTAGCTTGTTCGAAAGCTTTCACCACGTTGCCAGAGTTGCCTGATGTTGACATACCAATTAAGATATCGCCTTTGCGTCCTTTGGCTTGAATCAATCGAGCATAAATTTCGTCGTAAGAGTAATCGTTGGCAACAGCCGTAACATAAGAGGTGTTAACGTGCAATGCCTCAGAAAATAATGGCGCTCTATCGTAATAAAATCTTCCGCTAAATTCGGCAGCTAAATGTTGCGCATCTGCGGCGCTGCCGCCATTTCCACAAAATAAAACTTTACCATCGGCTTTAAAACATTTTACAATTTCATCGGCTACTTTCAGGGTGAGCTCCAGCATTGCCGGAGAGTTCAACACCTTGGTTTTAAGTGCTATTGAATCTTGAACGATTCGTTTTAAATTTTCCATGTTTGCAATCCGCCTTTAGTAAATAAAAATTCTTTAACAGCGCCATCATATTTGGTCAGTGCAGCTTTAACGTTATAGTGTGAGTTGTTCGGACAATAAAACATCATGAATCCGCCGCCGCCTGCACCCGATATTTTACCACCTGTGGCACCGGCTTTTATCATTTCTTCATATAGGTTATCTATCATGGGGTTGCTTATGCCATCGGCCATTTGCTTTTTAAACTTCCAACCATGGTCTAATATTTCACCCACTCTGCTTAGTTCTCCGCGCAACAAAGCTTCTTTCATATTGATGGCTTGTTGTTTTAGTTGATGAGTAGCCTCCAACGACTTTTCTTGCTTCGCGTTGATGTTTTTGGTTTGTTGCTCTATGATGGTAGATGAATTACGGCTAGTAGAGGTGTGAAAAAGCACCAAATTTGTTTCCAACTCACACACAAAACGTTCTTTAACCCTAAGTGGATTTACGATCACTTTGTCGTTGGCAAAGAACTCCATGAAGTTGAATCCACCAAAAGTGGCGGCGTATTGGTCTTGTCGGCCACCTGCCATTTTTAAATCAACTCGTTCTATTTCATAAGCCAAATGCGCAATATCGTATTCTCCTAAAGGCAATGATAACCATTCGGCAAAAGCGCCTACAATCGCTACAACTAAGGTAGACGAAGATCCTAAACCCGAACCGGGAGGCGCATCTACGTAGGTTTGTAATTCAAAACTCAATGGTTTTTTAACAAAATCGCGAACGATTCTATTGTATACACCCTTGAGCAAATCGAGTTCCCCATTGATTTCTAGCTGTTCTTCGCTTTTAAGTTCCAATCGTCCATTGCCATCGCGGGCATGCAACACTATCTTGCCGTCTTCCCTAGGAATGATATTGGCAAAAGCAAAAGAGTTAATGGTAGCGTTTAGAATGGCGCCGCCGTACAAATCAGCGTACGGACTAACATCTGTACCACCCCCTGCGAGGCCTATTCTAAGTGGAGCGCGACTGCGAATTATCATTTTTTAAATTTACGCTAATATAAAGGAACTCAACATATTTTTAAATAAAAGCACTATTATTTATTACATTTGCACAAATTTGAAAGAATGATAAGGATATCTCTATTTTTATTTTTTTGTGCCATAGCGTTAAATTTTCAAGCGCAATCGATTGGTGGAATCGACCCTACAACCTTAACCAACAGCGATATCAAAAAGTTGGGTTTTGGCGGTACGGATATACAAAGTTTGAAAAGTGAAATCAAGGCTCCTACAGATAACAAAGTAAAGCCAAAAGTGACTGATACTATTCAAGATGTGGAAGACGTATCAAAGAAAGTACCGGAGCCCAAAGATTCAGCTATTTTGGCTCAACAAGAATTAAATAGCTATAAAACGACCTATGGCAAAAGCTTCTTTCAAAACGAAAATCTGAAAATATTTAAATCGGCTTCTCACGTAAAGGCTGCCGACGATTATATATTGGGAACTGGTGATGAATTAACCATTGCTATTTGGGGTTATGCCGAGGCTTCATTATCTGAAAGGATTAGTGATGATGGTGCTATTCATCCAAATTTGGTGGGTAAAATATATTTGAGCGGACTCACCTTAGCGGAGGCACGTAAGGTCATTAAGGCTAAGTACGGGGCAGTTTATGACTTAAAAAACTCGCAAATTAGCATTGAGATTAAGTTCGCCAAAACAATCATGGTGAATATAGTAGGTGAAGTAGCTGTGCCTGGTACCTATAGTGTTTCTGCTGTTAACTCGGCATTTAACGTTTTGAGTTTGGCTGGTGGACTTACCGATTTGGCAAGTGTGCGTAACATTGTTATAAAGCGCGACAATAAAGTCTTTAAAGTCTTAGATGTATATAAATTTTTGCAAGATCCGGCTGTAGTTAATGATTTCTATCTAAAAAACAATGACTATATTATAGTTCAACCTGCCGCTAAATTGGTATTTGTTAAAGGTGAAGTTGGAAGAACGGGCAAATATGAACTTACTAAAAATGAAGGCTTGGCCGATGTGATAAAGTTTGCTGGCGGTTTAGGAAGTCAGGCTTTTACTGAAAAAGCATCTGTTATTCGTGTAGACACCAATCACCTTGTAGTTAAAGATTTAAATTTAAAGGCTGCCTTAGAAGGCAAACTGGTTGCTCTCAAGAATGGCGACACGGTGTTGATTTCTGAAGTGAATTCTACTCTTAGAAATTATGTAGAAGTTAGCGGAGCTGTTCAACTTGCAGGTCGTTTTCAGCACATTAAAGGAGAAAAGGTGAGTCACTTATTGGCACGTGCTCAAGGTTTGCGTTTCGACGCATATATGGGAAGAGCTTATGTTATTCGAAGTTATCAAGGGGGCGAAAGAAAATATTTTCAAATCAATTTAAATGAAATAGAAAAAGATTCTAATTCTGCTGATAATATTGTGTTAGAAGATTTGGATAAAATTAGAGTTTTTTCAGCTTTAGATTTTTTCGATCCTTATACTGTTGAAATTCGCGGAGCAGTTCGTCGTGAGGGTAAGTTAGAATACAGTGATAACCTAACGCTACAAGATGTTATTTTCTTTTTTGGCGGCTTAAAAAACGAAGCAGCTAACAACAGAATTGAAATTTCAAGATGGGTTAATTATATTGAAGTTAAAGACAATAGTGCTCCAATAGAGGTGATTGTGGAAACTTACGATGTGTCTGATGACTTATCATTAAATATGCTGAAGGAAGTGAAATTGAGGCCGATGGATAAGATATTTGTGCGTTATGTTCAAGATTATCAAACGCAACCAATTGTTGTGCTTCGCGGACAAATTAAATATCCTGGAACGTATGCTTTGTTGAATACTAAAGAAACAATTAAAGATGTTATTGAAAGAGCAGGAGGGTTGAATGAAGGTGCTTTTTTAGAAGGTGCAAAAATGTATAGATCTATGGATGAGCGGGGAGAATTGGTGGTGAATTTTCATGAATTGTTTGTAAAGGGGAAAGAACAATACAATTATGTTTTGCGTCATGGAGATACTATTACAGTTCCTAAGATTGATGATATTATTGCCATTCGTGGAGAAGTAGGTAGTGTTTCTGTGGCCGAACGCGAAGTTCAGAATGCCCCATTTACAAAAGGAAAAAGAGCTAGATATTATATCTCAGAATACGCAGGTGGATTTACTAAGGAAGCGTCAAGAAGCAAAGTTTATGTGATCAGTTCTAGTGGTAGTGTAAAGAAAAGTAGAAATTTTGGTTTGTTTAAAATTTATCCAAGAGTGAAAAGAGGTGATAAAATTACGGTGGCACGTAAAAAACAAAAGGAAGAAATTGAGACAGTACCGCTTGATTGGAACAAAACTATTGAAGCGCTAACGGTAAAGGTAACTGGGGTGATGACGCTTTATTTATTATTTAAAAACGTGTTCAAATAATATAAGTTTATTTGTTTTGGAAGAGAAAGAATATACCATAGAAAGTTTTATAATTAAGGTAAGAACTACAGTACTTACCTTAAAGAAGAAGTGGCTGTTTATAGGCATTTCGATGGCCATTTTTGTTTTCCTATTCGTTTTCTTTCGCTCGCAGTCGTATGTAGCCGAAAGTTCAATTTTTTTGAAAAATTCAAAACAATCTAAATTGTTTAGCATAGCTTCTACCTTAGGATTAGGGGGTGAAACAGAAGTTTCTTTCGACAAGATTAAAAGTGTTGTGGAGTCTGATTATATCTTAAATCAATTGTTGTTCACCAAGATTAAGTTAAAAAAGAAGGAAGATTACTTGTACAATCATTTAGTTGATTTTCGCAAATTTGATAAATCTTACAAAATTACTGATCCTCAATCTAAACATAAGGTTTCAGATGAGTCGCAGTTCATTCAAGACTCTATTTCCTTGCTTTTTGCAAAAGCACTTAAAACCTCCATTAGTGTTATGGAAAACAAAGAGCAATTGATTGTTATTGGTGTTAAAAATAAGTCGGAAGAAATGGCTGTTGAAACAAACAGAGCATTAATTAAATTGATTTTGCAATTCTTTAAAGATGTAGAAATTAAAGATGATTTGCATTCTCAGAAGGTATTGCAAAACCGCCTCGATTCAGTTAAAGACCGATTGCTTTATGTTGAAAGTGCCAATGCCAGCATCGTAGATCATTCTGTTAATATGGTTAGAACAGCTGGCTTACTTGAAAAAAGAAGAAGTGAACGCGATCTTAGAATTTTGAATGAAATGTATATCGAGATTATGAAGCAACTGGAGATCATGAATTTTAAATTGCTAGATAAAAAATCGCCTATTTATGTACTTAGCAGTCCGCGCTACCCTTTGGTTCCTAAAAAAAGATCGCTTTTGGTTTCCATCATCATTGGTTCTTTGTTAGGTTTTGTTGTCTCGTCTTCTTTTGTTTTAATGAAACAAAGGTATAAGTCGGCTATAGCTCAAATAAAAGGTGCCAGGCACCCCGCAGAAATTACCACGTAATAAATTCACATAAGTTAAGATGCTGAAGAAAATTAAGGGTAAGTTTAAAAGTCAAGAAGGCAAAACCTTAGCGTCGAACTTTATTTCTCTTTCGGTATTAAAAGTTGTGGGATACATATTCCCAATGCTGGTATTGCCTTATTTAGCCAAGGTAATTGGCGTTGAAAAATTTGGTGAATTGGCCTTTGCTGCATCTGTAGTAGTCTTTTTTGAGACTCTAGTAGATTATGGATTTAACTACACAGCAACGCGTGATGTATCAAAACACAAAGAAGATTTACATTTTGTTTCGAAGGTGTTTTCAACCGTAATGGTGGCTAGGTTTTTATTGCTTATTCTTAGTTTTATTTTATTGCTTATTTGCATATTTATTTTTCCCTCGTTTTATGAAAAAAAATGGTTGCTGATTTTAACCTTTACCTATGTGATTGGCTACTCTCTTTTTCCTGAATGGATTTTTCAGGCTTTAGAGAAGATGAAGTACATCACCATTATGAATATTGTATCGAAGGCTATTTTCACGGTATTGGTTTTTGTGGTGATTACCGAGAAGGAAGATTATATTTTTCAGCCTGTATTAACTGCTATTGGATTTTTCTTGAGTGGCATCATTTCTTTAATTGTATTGAGAAGAAGTTTTGGCGTAAGATTTATAATGCCTACCGTTAAAGATTTAAGGGAAACTATTGCTTCGAGCACGAATATGTTTATCAGTTTAATTTTGCCCAATTTATACACTAATTTTTCTATCGTTTATTTGCGAAAAATAGGGGGAGATGCAGCAACTGGTATTTATTCGGCAGGTAGTAAATTTATGGGATTGGCCGATCAGGTGATGCAAGTTTTGTCTCGTACTTTTTATCCATTTTTAGCAAGAAGAATGGATAAACATGATTTTTATATTAAGATTGGTTTGGTTTTTAGTTTGGTGGCTTCGGCTCTGCTTTTTGTGTTGGCCGTACCATTAATCGATTTGTTCTTTACCGATGAGTTTGAGCCCGCTGTGCAAGTGGTAAGAATCATGGCTATTAGTCCGTTCTTCTTATTTCTAATGAATACTTATGGTCCGAATTACTTGGTTTTAGTCGGACAAGAAAAACTGCTTAGAAACATCATTATATTTTGTTCTGTGTTTGGTTTAATTGCTACCCTCATTTTAACTTATTATTATGGTTATGTAGGAGTCGCTTTTACCATTACAGGTGTTTGGGGTGTGCGCGGCTCACTTACTTATTACTATGCAATGAAACATAAAAAACTTAAGGAAAATGGCTAAGCTGTTGGTTACCGGCGATTTTGTTGTAAGTAAGACTTATGCTATTGATGCCAATAGCACGGTAAAGGCTTTATTTGAGCAAAGTGATTTGAATGTGGTGAATTTAGAATCTCCTGTTACTTTCGCTATTGAGACAGATAAAATTGTAAAAACGGGTCCGCATTTGAAAGCCAATGCCAAAGCTACTAAAAAAGCATTACATGATTTAAAAATTGGTTTGGCTACGTTGGCCAACAATCATATTTTAGATTATGGTAGCAAGGGTGTAACAGATACGCTTCAATTTTGTAAAGAAAATGCTGTAGAGACAGTGGGTGCAAATTTGAATTTACAAGAGGCGCAGCAAACTTATTATACCACTATTGACAATCATACTATTGCGATCGTCAATTTTGCTGAGAATGAATGGTCGAGCGCTGGCGTTGACTCTGCGGGAGCAAATCCAATGGATTTGGTAGACAATACACGTCAGATTATTGAAGCTAAAAAGAAGGCAAAGTTTGTTTTTGTGATTGTGCATGGCGGACACGAATATCACAATTTGCCCAGTTTAAGAATGAAGAAGCAATATCGTTTTTATGTTGATCATGGTGCCGATTTGGTAATTGGTCATCATACGCATTGTGTAAGCGGTTGGGAGAAATGCAATGGAGGGTCTATTTTTTATAGCTTAGGAAATTTTTTATTTACCAAACCTAGTGTGTTTAGTGATTGGTATTTCGGACTCATACTTTCCATTCTTATTGATGAGAATGGTAAGCTGCAAACAGAATTGATTCCTTGTAAACAATTGAAAGAATCCTTTGAATTGCAATTGTTGGAAGGAGATGAAAAACAACAATTAGAAAAGAAAATAGGCGAATTGAATACTATTATTCACGATGATACATTGCTGGCAAAAAGCTGGAAAGAGTATGTGAATAAATCGGCTGCCGACTATTTGAATTTATGGTCGCCGCTGTCTTCTATACGCAACAAATATGTAAGGGCGGCATTAAGAAAATTAGGCATCAATTTTTTAAATAAGAAAATAGTAGCATTATATGTAAATTTGATGCGTTGTGAGGCGCATGCCGATTTATCGAAAGAAGCTTTAGCCCAATATTTAAAGAAATGAAAATAGCCATTCACCATACTAAAGGGAGTTTTTCTGAGCGTTGGATTAAATACTGCGATGAACAGAATATTGCTTATCAATTGGTGAATTGTTTTGATTCAAATATTGTTCAACACCTGCATGATTGTGATGCATTGATGTGGCATTATTTGCACGATTCTTTTAGTGATGGTTTAGTTGCTCAACCTTTGTTGTTTTCATTGCAAGTTTCAGGTAAAAAAGTATTTCCCAATTTCAATACAGCGTGGCATTTTGATGATAAAATTGCACAGAAATATTTATTCGAAAGTTTAAATATTCCTTACATCAATACTTATGTTTTTTACAATAAAGATGAAGCTTTGAAGTGGTTTGAAAAAACTACTTACCCAAAGGTTTTTAAGCTGCGAGGTGGAGCGGGTTCGTCAAATGTGAAGTTGATTCGCAATGAAAATCAGGCAAAAAAAATTGTAAATAAAGCATTTGGCAAAGGTTTCAAAGCTTTTGATGGTCGTGATTATTTTAAAGATACCTTTAAGAAGTACCGCATTGGTAAAGAAAGTAAAATCAACTTACTGAAAGCCTTTGCACATATTTTCATTACCACAGCTTTCGGCAAAATGAAGGCCAATGAGAAGGGCTATGTTTACATACAAGATTTTTTGCCCAACAATGATAGCGATATTAGAATTGTGGTTATTGGCGATAAAGCTTATGGAATTAAACGCTTGGTGAGAGAGAATGATTTTAGGGCTTCGGGCAGTGGTAAAATTTTGTATGCGGCTGAGAATATTCCTCTGCCACTTATAAAAATTGCTTTTGATGCTGCAGAAAAATTGAAATCTCAATGCGCAGCTTTCGATTTTATATACAATGAGCAAGGTGTTCCTTTAATCGTTGAAGTGAGTTATGGCTTCTCTATCAGAGGATACGACACTTGTGTGGGTCACTGGGATAAGCAATTGAATTTTTACCCTGGACTCTTCAATCCTTATGGATGGATGGTAGAAAATTTGATCCATCAAAAGTAAGCTATGCGCGGTAATCTAGATAAATATGTGGTCTTCGTTTTGAGTCCGTTTTTATCGTTACCTCTCATCTTGTGGGATACTCTTAATAAATCAAAAGGCTCTCTTGTTTTACTAACCATTTTGTTGAGTTTGTTGAGCTATTTGTATGTTCCGGGTGAAGATGACGATAAGTTTTATTATATCAATTTGTACAGTCAGTTTCGAGCCTATTCTTTAGCTCAGTTTTTGGGCTTTATCTTTTTGGGAGCAACCGATTTTCTCTTTTATTTTTTCATTTATTTATTTGCTCAAGCCGGCCTACCAATTGGTTTGCTTTTTTTTAGCATGACCTTTATAACAGTAGGGATCGCTATTTATATTTTCGATAAAATATTATCAAGGTATGAAATGAGTGGCAAAAGGTATTTGCTATTTTTATCGGTTTTTTTATTGTCGTATAGCCTTGTGAATTTACTGTCGGGTATTCGTTTTTATTTTGCTTCTTCTTTTCTTCTCTTAGGCTTTTATAGTGGTGTTTTCAAGGAAAGAAAAGCAATAAGTTTTTTGTATTTCATCATTGCGGCAGCCACTCACTTTAGTACACTTTTTTACCTTCCGTTTTATATACTTTTTTTAATTTTTGGAAAGGCGAAATCGGTTTTGAGGGTGCTGTTCTTTGTGTCTTTTATTTTCATTTTTATTCCCGGTAATTTTCTAATCATGTCTCTAGATTCTGTGGGTGTTGGGGGTATTTACAAAGCTAAAGCCCAAAATTATTTGGGTGAAGAAAAAGACGACATGACAGAGAAAAGTATCAAAACAGGAAACGCCAACAATACTATAAAAATGGTCATCGATAATATTTGGCTGCTTGTGGCCTATGTTTTCTTGTATTTCAAGAAAGATGATGGGAGTCCGTTTAAAATGATGCTGCTTGTTGTGCTCGCGCTCAACCATTTGTTCTTTTTGGCGCCCGATGCCTTTTTTCGATACTCCATCATTTCTAAGTTGTTTCTTTTGATGATGCTCGTTTCAGTAGAATGGAAGGTGAAGACACCTAAGTACACCTATGTCTTTCTTCTTCTATTTGGGATGAGTTTTCTTTTCAATTTAATTGCTTTGCGTTCGCGTTTGATAGATAGTTTTTCCGATCCAAGATCGTACAGTTTGGTTACACTATTTTTAGAAGAATGAAAATACTTTTAGTTATACCATCGCTTCCATTGGGAGGAGCCGAAAGAGTGATGTCGGTTTTGGCAAATAAATTCGTTGCACTAAATCACGATGTTCATTTGGTTTTGTTGGCAAAAGATGAAATATTCTATAGTCTCGATAAAAGAATAGTAGTTCACCAGTTAGGCTTTGAAAACAAAGGAAAGCTTTCTAAAATTATTTCTGAAGTAAAAACCTATTTCCGACTGCGTAAATTAATTAAGAATGAGAACCCCGATGTGGTATTGAGCTTCATGGTGAAGTACAATATTTTTACCATTATGGCTGCTGCGTTTTTAAAAACAAAAGTATTTGTTTCCGATAGATGCAACCCCAACAAAAAAATTCCGTGGTTGAGAGATACCTTGCGCGATAGATTGTACAGAAGTGCTACAGGAGTGATAGCTCAAACACAATTGGCCAAATCGGTTTTAAGTGAATCTACAAAGCATCAAAACATAAAGGTGATTCATAATCCGTTAAAACAAATGGAGATCAAACCTTATGTGAATCGCGAAAAAATTATTTTGAATGTAGGTCGTTTGGCTCCCGAAAAAGGGCAATTAAAATTAATCGAGGAGTTTTGTAAAATTGAGCAAACAGGTTGGAAATTGATGATTTTAGGTGATGGTCCGTTATATGCCGATTTGCAAGCAAGAATTAAAGAGTTAAATGCTCAATCGAAAGTGATTTTAGAAGGAGCAGTAAGCGATGTAGAAAGTTATTTGCAAAGAGCTTCTTTGTTTGTTTTTTCGTCTTTTTCAGAAGGATTTCCTAACGCTTTGGCTGAGGCAATGTGCAGTGGATTGCCTTGTATAAGTTTTGATTGTGAGGCTGGACCCAATGAGATTATTACCAATGGCGAGAATGGGATTTTAGTACCTGTAGGTGATTTTGAAACTTTGCGCAAAGAGTTAGAAGGCTTAATCCATAGTTCAGAAGATAGAGAACGTTTAGCTGTCGCTGCTTTAAAAACCAATGAGGATTTGGCTATCGATAAAATAACCCAAGAATATTTATCATTCTTTAAGTCCTAAAACATGAGTGCAATAAAATCAAGAATCAATGAAATGGATGCCCTTAGAGGTATTGCAGCCATTTTGGTCATCTTGTTTCATTACACTTTTAAGTTTTCAGAGGTATTCAAATTCAACGGATTTTCTTATCATTTTTCTTTCGGTCATTACGGCGTAGAATTGTTTTTTGTGATTAGCGGCTTTGTGATTTTTATGACGGTAGAGAAAGTGTCGTCACCGTTAGAATTTGTAAAGAAAAGATGGATTCGTTTGTACCCTACATTTTTGATTTGTATGCTGCTAACTTTTACTGTTATTTCTTTGATGCATTACGAACAATTGAAGGTGACTTGGTTTGAGTTTTTGGTTAATTTCTCTATGGTGCCTAGTTTGATAGATGTGGATGCGGTAGATGGGGTGTATTGGACCCTCAAAGTTGAAGTGCTCTTTTATGCCTTTATTTTCTTCCTTTTGTTTACTAAGCAAATTCAACGCTATCGATTGATTGGAATAGCTTTTCTTGCCCTAACCACGCTCATTTCTATAGTGTACAAATTTCATCCTTATTTGTATGATGGCACCTTGTTTTTAATGGGTGTAATGTTTTACAATATTTGGAAAGGAAAGGCTTCTAAAACCGAGCATCTATTGGCTGTTTATGCTGCTTTGTTACCGGGTATTTTTCAAAATTACGAATTGCTTACCGTGAACCTTATTTTGGTGGGTATTTTTTATCTTTTGGTGTATGGTAAACTTAAGTTTTTAGAGGTTAAACCACTTATTTTTTTAGGCGAGATTTCTTACGCACTTTATTTGGTGCATCAAAAAATAGGTTACATCATTCAGCTCCAAATGGTAGAGCATCAATTCACCAATCAGGTTCTGCTGGTTTTAGTTCCTTTTGCAATGGCTGTTTTGTTGGCTACAATCATCACTTTTTATGTAGAAAAGCCTATCAGCAAGAAACTCCGTGACGCACTTAAGTGAGCCCTCTTTTTTTACATTGATTATTAGACTATAATTCACTATTTTCGCGCACGAACAATCGTTAGTGAGATGAGAATTTTGGTGAATATGTCGACCCTTAAAAAAGGTGGCGGACAAAACGTAGGATTGAACTTTATTCATTGTATTTCAAAAGTGAAGTACAGCGATAAGGTGTTTTTCTATGCGGTTGTTCAAGATTCTGAAATTCATAAAGCACTGTTAGCATTGAATGAAAAGAATATTGTTCTAATGCCCGCGAATCCACTTAAAAAATTGTGGAGAGAATTAACGCAAGGGAGATCCATTGTGAAAGAAAATTCCATCGATATTATTTATTCTTATTTCGGTTACGGCTTGTACCCTAAATCTTGTTTGCAAGTAAGTGGTTCTGCCGATTCTAATTTGTTCTTTCCCGAGATTGATTTTTGGCAACATTACAGCGGACTCCAATTAATGGCCAAAAAGGCTATTGATTCTTTTCGAATTTGGGGTGTGAAACGTGCAACAGCTGTTATATTTGAAAATGCAGCCATGCAAAAAAGAGGTGTTGAGCTGTTTGGTTTAAAAAATACAACTTTCATAAAGCCATCTTTTTCCTTGGTAGAGAGTGATGCTCAATGGAACCTTCCGCATGCGGCTAAGAATAAGAAAGTCGGACTCTTTTTCTGCGGATGGCAGCTAAACAAAAATTATGAGCTAATTCCTCATTTGGCAGCAGAATTGAAACAAAGAAAAATTGATTTTCATTTTGTGATTACAGCTCCAGCAGATAATTCCATAGAACATGAAGCCTTTGTTCAGTCGCTTAGAAGTTTGAATGTTGAGAGTATGGTTTCGATAGTGGGCGCTATCAAAAAAGCCGAAATACCTAGCTTGTATCGCCAAATTGATTTTGTTTTTTTATTGAGTAATTTAGAAAGCTTTAGCAACAATATTATTGAAGCATGGCAATTTGCTAAACCTTTGATGATAGCCAATGCCGAATGGTCGAAAGCTATTTGTAACGATGGTGCTTGTTATGTCGAACGAGTTGATAAAACGAGTATTGCTAGCGCTTTGCAAGAATTAATTGAAAATGAAGCAAGCTATAGTGCCTTGGTGCAAAAAGGAAGAACTCAGCTGAGTGCGTATCCAAGTATTGAAGAAAGAACACAACAAGAAATAGATTACATTGAAAAAATATATCATGAGAATCGTTAAAAGTTTTTTCGTTATATCCTTTGAACTGCTCATGAATGTGCTGTTTGCTTTGCCGCGTTACCGATTTTTCATTTTTTTCAAAAAAACTTTGCTGCAAATCATGGGGGCAAAGGTGGGAAAGAAGGTTTGCATTTATCCAGGTGTTTGGATTACGCCTGGCAGAAACTTGGTGATAGAAGACGAGGTAGATTTAGCCAAAGATGTTTTAATTACCACTTCTGGTGGTGTGTTTATTGGCAAAAGAACATTGGTAGGTTATCGCACACAAATTCTTTCGTCGAATCATACCATTCCGACTGTAGGAGAAGCTTTTCCCATTTCGGGAGATAAACATACACCCATTCACATTGCCAATGATGTGTGGATTGGCGCAAATTGCGTGATTACAGCTGGAGTGACCATTGGAGAAGGCGCGGTGATTGCTGCCGGTAGTGTGGTGACCAAAGATGTGCCCGAAAATGCTATTGTAGGTGGAGTGCCTGCCAAATTAATAAGATATAGAGAAAACAGTAAAATATGACAGCAAGAGCGTATCAAATTTGTTCCAATTGTGCGATGGACACCACCGATAGTCAGATAGTATTTGATGACAAAGGGGTGTGCGATCATTGCAATACTTTTTACAATGTAATTCAACCCAACTGGCATACCAACGACAAAGGTGAACAAGCTATTCAAGCTGTTGCCGCAAAGATTAAGAAAGAAGGAGAAGGAAAAGATTTCGATTGTATCATTGGTATGAGCGGTGGTATCGACAGCTCTTATTTGGTTTATTTGGCAAAAGAGAAGTTGGGTTTGCGTCCCTTGGTTTTTCACGTTGATGCAGGTTGGAATTCGCAAGAAGCAGTAAACAATATTGAAAGAATTATTGAAAAATTAGGCTTGGATTTGTACACTGAGGTGATTGATTGGGAGGAGATGAAAGATTTGCAACTGGCATACTTTAAGGCGGGTGTTTCTAACATCGATACGCCTCAAGATCATGCGTTTTTTGCTACCATGTACAAGTTCGCCAACAAGTATAAAGTGAAGCATATCTTAACGGGAGGAAATTATTCTACCGAGTGTGTTCGCAATCCTTTAGAGTGGATGTATTATCAGTCGGATTCAATACAATTGAAAGATATTTACAAGCAATACGGTACAGGTAAACTAAACAATTTTCCTATCACCAATATCTTGTGGCACAAGGTGTATCTGCCCTACATCAAAGGGATAAAATTAATTCGTCCGCTCGACTATATGTTGTACGATAAAGAGGCAGCAACTCAGTTTTTGGTAGACAATTATGGCTATCAGCGTTATCCTCAAAAACATTTCGAATCGCGTTTCACCAAATTTTACGAAGGTTATTGGTTACCCAAAAAATTCGGTTACGATACCAGAAAGGTGCAATATTCAAGTTTGATTTTAACCAAGCAAATGACTCGTGATGAAGCTTTAGAAAAGTTAAAAACATTGCCTTACAACGAAGCAACCATCAAAGATGAGTTTGAATATATTGCCACTAAATTGGGTATTTCTGTAGCCGAATTGGAAGGTTATTTAAATGCCCCTAACCGCTCAAACAGCGAGTTTAAATCACAACAATCTATGTACAGTATTGGTGCAAAAGTAATGCGTATGTTGGGCTTAGAAAAAGGAGGGAAAAGATGATCGCTATAGTGAACTATGGTTCTGGTAATATTGAGGCTTTTGCCAATATTTATAAGCGCTTGAATATTCCTCATTTTGTGGCTACTACAGCAGGCGATTTTGCCAATGCCACTAAATTGATTTTACCCGGAGTTGGTGCCTTTGATGAGACCATGCGTATATTGAATAATTCGGGAATTGTTGAGGTATTGAATGATTTGGTTTTGGTAAAAAAAATGCCTGTATTGGGTATTTGTGTGGGTATGCAAATATTGGCGAATTCATCAGAAGAGGGACAATTAAAAGGTTTGGGATGGATTGATGCCGAAGTTAAAAAGTTCGACACTTCCTTGCTTAAAACAAAACCACATTTGCCGCACATGGGATGGAACAATTATGAAGTGGTGAACAACAATATTTTGTTCGAAAATACTATTCCCGATAAGGGATTTTACTTCTTGCATTCTTACTACTTCCGCTGTAACAATAACGCTAATATTATCTCTACTGCAGAGTACGGCGCTAAATACACCTGTGCAGTAAATTCAGGAAATATTTATGGCGTTCAATTTCATCCTGAAAAGAGTCACCACAACGGAATTCAATTGTTAAAGAACTTTGCTAATTTGTAAGTTATGTTGCGCTCTAGAATAATTCCTAGTTTATTGGTTCACAAAAAAGGCTTGGTGAAAACCGTAAATTTTAAAGACCCCAAATATGTGGGTGACCCAATCAATGCGGTTAAAATTTTCAATGAAAAGGAAGTAGATGAGTTGATTGTGTTAGATATTGATGCTACCGTAAACAAGAAAGAGCCCGACTTCGAAATGATTAAAAATTTGGCAGCTGAATGCAGAATGCCCTTTTGTTATGGTGGCGGTGTTACTTCGGTAGAACACGCCAAAAAAATTATTAAACTGGGTGCAGAAAAAGTGGCTTTAAGTGCCGCGGCTATTGCTAATCCTGAGTTGGTGACCAAGATATCTGAAGAGATAGGTGCGCAAAGTGTAGTGGTGGTTTTAGATGTAAAGAAGAAAGGTTTGTTTGGGAAATACGAGGTGTTTACGCACAACGGAACCAAAGCTACAGGAAAATCTCCGTTTGAATTGGCCGAAGATTTTGAGCGCCGAGGAGTTGGTGAAATTGTATTGAACAATATTGATACTGAAGGCACTATGAAAGGCTTCGATTTTAAATTGATTGATGGTGTGCGCGAGATCATTTCAAAGCCTATGACGGTGTTGGGTGGCGCAGGAGATGCAGAGGATATTAAAAAGGTAATTGATAAATATAAAATCATTGGTGTGGCTGCAGGAAGCCTTTTTGTTTTTAAAGGAAAATACCGTGCGGTGCTCATTAATTACACGCCTTACAATTCTTTGTTTAATTTATAATGTCGGTTTTAAAAAAAATATACAAGTATTTTATTCGCTCAAATAACGAATCGCGTTATTTGGTGATAAAGGCTTTTTTTTATTGCGCTATGGTGCGTTTTTTAATGCTATTTGTAAAGTATAAACGTTACGAAAAACGCTTGGGAAAAAGAGGAGTAGAATCAACAGAAGAGATAAGTGCCGAGCAATTTGAGTTGGTTAAGAAAGTGCGAAATGCGGTGCTTAGTGTAAGCAAAAACACCTTGTGGGAAAGCAAGTGTATGGTGCAAGCACTCTCTGCAAAGTGGATGTTAGAGAAATACAATATTCCATCTACCATTTATTTTGGCATTATGAAAGACCTCGAAAATCCTTCGGAATTGAAAGCACATGCTTGGTTAAAAGTGGGCGAATATATTGCCACCGGTAGAGAAGGCCACAAAAGTTTTAAAGTGGTGAATTTTTATTCTTAACTGAATAAATAGGTGATAGGTCTCAACAAAGGATAGAGTATTCTTCTGCCAAAAGGAAGCTTCACAATATTCATATCTCTTAAAGGAAAAATACTCATTTGGTACAAGGTAAATTTCAAATGAGGCTTCATGAAAACGCGTTGTTTCCACTTGCTTATTTTCGAAATTTCTTTACCCGATAAAGATTTTAATCCTTGCAATACATAAGGTGCTTGCTTGTTATTTATTTTGTTCGAAAAGGCAGCAGGAATAGGCATTTCTAAAGCGACATTACATAAAGAAATAGTCCCTAAAAATAGGTTCTCAATTTTGTTTTTCTTGGCCAATTCAAATACTTCGTTTAATTCTTCTTCATTGAATTTTTGCAGCAATAAAACAATATCAATTAACCACATCATTTTTTCCCAATAATGAATTTTACCATGCGCCATCAAATACAATAACGTGTAGGCGTTGTTCATTCTGTAGATTTTTCGATTGCAGTAATTTTCGGTAACAAGATATTCTGATGTGTCTCTGGGAATTGCTAGAATATACGGATTTTTAAACAGTTTGAAATGTACGTCTAGTTTACTTTTGGCTGGTGAAAAATAGCCTTTCTCATTGTCGATTTTTAAGAATAAGTCGTATTCTTTTGGGTTTAAATCGAAGTTCGGACTATCCAACACAAACCCTTTCTCCAATAGTATTTTTTCAAGTTTAGTAAGATCTGCTGGAGCAACACAAATGTCTACATCGGTGGAGGTGCGCATGTTGTTGTTGCCATAAATCATTTCGTTGATAGGATGCCCTTTAAACAACACCATATCTATATTATTTTCTTTTGCTAAATCAACAATCTTTAGCAAATCAGCTTGCAACAATAGATTTTTGGTGAGCGATTTTTTAGCTCTTTTTACAAGTGCTTTTTTAATATTTTCCAATTCAGGAAAACGCTCTATATGAGCGGCAATAAAAGCATTTAGATTATTTCTTGATATGAATTGAATCAATTGATCGTGATCGTAATTCACAGCAGGTAATGGCTCTTTGGTATTGAACAGAATGGTTTTCACTATGGCCAAAACCATTTGAAATTCGGGGGTGATATAAGAGTGTTTGTTCAAGTTAATAAAATGCTATTTGCGAAAGTAGTTATTTTATATTTTCTTTTTCCCCATATGCATGATCCAGCGCATTTTGTAGTTCTTTTTAAAGGCAATTAGAAATTCTTCTTTAGTAAAATTGAAGTGATGTTGTTGAGCAAAAAGCTGAATGCTCTCAAAACTTTTATTTTGAAGTGCTTTCATGTCATTTTGAAAATCGTTGTCTTCAAATGATTTTTGGAAGAATAGAATTGCGTCTTTTTCGCACATTATAACTAATTTGCGCTAAAATACAATTAAAATATAAATGCCTTATGGATATTGATTTTGAATCGATGGGTTTTTTACTTGATCCTCACGAAACATACGATAAGATTTTCGCTAGCCAGCCTATATTTTATTCTCAAAAGTATGGGGCTTGGATTTTTGCTGATTTTGCTACCGTTAAGTTGGCATTAAGTGATGATGAAAACTTCGCATATAACAAAAGAATAAAGCCAGCTGGAATTCAACAAAGCAGTTCAGGCAAACTTTTGGCGAATTGGATTTTAAATCAAACAGAAGAAGATCATAAAACATTTAAACGAATTATTGGCACTTTTTTTTCCTCAAGTGCTGTTGGTCGTTTGGAGTTATATATGCAAGAAGAAACGCGTAAGATTTGTGACGGATTTAACGAACAAGAAATTGACTTAGCTGATGTGTATGGCAATTTTTTTCCAATGAAATTAATGACAAAGATTTTAGGACTTAGGGAAGTTGATTTTGATGTTATCAAAAAAGCGTCAAGAATGGCCGAACATTACGCCTATTTTCCTAATACCGATAAAGACAAAAAAATATTTGAGTTTGCTGTTTTCACATTAGAGAAATTTGTTAAAAATATTCTTGAAAACAATCATTATAGTAATGACGGACTGATTCACCATTTAGCATCATTCTATAAAAATGGTGAGATTACCTTAGATGAGTTAGTTAGCAATACAATTTTGTTTGTAATAGCTTCTATCGAAACAACGAGTTATTCCCTAAACAATGCGCTCATGTTGTTACTCAAGTATCCCGAGCAACGAGCCTTGTTTCTGCAGAATAGTGATAAAGCAAATCAATATATTGATGAGTTAATGCGCTTTGAATCTTCTGTAAGTTATGTTAGGCGTTTTGCAGTCAAAGATTTTGATATGGCAGGGAATAAAATTAAAAAAGGAGATTTGGTTTTACTACTTGTAAATGCAGCTAACCGAGACCCTCTTGTTTATAATGAACCTAATGAATTCAATCTCGAAAGAGAGCATATTAAAAATTTAGCTTTTGGGCATGGGGTGCACGTATGTTTAGGATTGCATTTAGCAAAAATGGAAATCAAAGTAGCTACTACTTATTTTTTTAATAGGTATCCAAAGTGTGAGCTAGTAAATGAAACAGTTCAGTGGAATGATAGGTTTGGCTTTAGGGGAATTGTAAAGATGAATGTAAAACTGAATTAGTATGTCGGTATTACAAAATGATTTATTTAAGATTTTCAAGCAAGATATTTCTTTGCTTTCTTCGCCAGAACAGTTAAAGCAAATTGAAATAATTTCCAAGTTATTACCTCCTATTTATCGCTCTGCAATTGAAGTAAGATTGGGTGATGATGATACCGTTGATTTTCACGTTAATATAAAAACTGAAGATGATATTTCCTCCATATTGTTGTTTTTTAAAGAGTCAGGGTTTTATGAGCAACCAAAATGGAGCCCTTTGCTACATTTTTTAGAATTGTGGGAAAGCAATACTTATGATTTCCGTCATATAATTCCAGGTATATTTTTAGAGTATGATTTGTCTAAAAATGATGAACTCTATCAGGTGCCGTCTTTGTTTGTTAAAGTTGCGGTAGAAAAATTGAGCGCACAGCAAACTTATTCTTTGATAGAAAAATTAATACTAACTGTAAAAGGCGAAGATTATTTTAATGTATTTAAAGCTTTGCTTAGGCAAATTATTTTTACTGAGAAAGATTGTAAACTAGGTTACTTAGGCTTTATGCTTTCTCGTCCTGAGGAACTTTTACGCATTAATATTTATAAAATTACAGCAATAGAAGTTGTGCCATTTTTAGAGCGATGCGGATGGAAAGGCAATGCTGGTGTTGTGAAAGATTGGGCGAAAAAAGTATCTGTTTACTGTGATAAATATGTAGTGAGTTTCGATCTGTACAAAGATGCGGTGTTGCCTGCTATAGGCTTGGAGTGTTTTTGGAATAAATTACCCGATGAAGAGCCACGTTGGTCTTTATTACTCGATGAATTGATGGAGCAAAACTTATGTACTTTAAGCAAGAAATCTTTGTTTTTGGAATGGAAAAAGGAGTTACTTCCTTTCGAAACGCAACAACCTTGGCCAGAACATTTGGCGATAGAATCTTTGTTGCGAAATGAGAAAGATTTTTCGAAGATAAAACAGTTGGTGAGTCACCTAAAAATTTCTATTTCTTCTTTGGGAGATATTTCTGCAAAAGCATATTTGGGCTATGGAAATATATGGTTAAATAATTCTAAGGAGAAGATTACTAGGTCTTTGGCTCAATGTGAAAGTAGCGAAGAATCTGCACAGAAAGCCATTCAGTTTTTACTAAGTGAGCAACAGCAGTCGGGTTTTTGGAAAGATTTTGAAATATTTAAAGGGGCAGCAGATCAATGGGTGACCGCTTATGTAGCATCTGCATTGAATGAGACGAATTCAAAGAGTGAAGTTCTAGCTGCAATCAATAGAGCGTGGTGCGCATTGAAAGATACTTTCAGAGAGGGTGAAGGATGGGGCTATAATTTTTATACTCCTTGTGATGGAGATAGCACCGCATGGAGTTTATATCTTGCCTCATTTTGTGATCCATCATTTTATATGAGGCATAAAACGCTTATTGAAAGATATAAGGGTGCCGATGGTTTGCTGACTACCTATGTTGACGAAGAGGATATATTGCGTTACATAAACCTTCAACCTGAATCGGGAATACTGGGTTGGAACTCTTCTCACCTTTGTATTTCAGGTGTTGCAGCGAAATTGGAGGGATCTTGTTCCATTGAAGCTATAGCAAGTAAGCAAAACGAGCAGGGCTATTGGCAGGGCTATTGGTGGCAGCACCATAGCTACACTACTTACTATTGTTTGAAAGCCTTAATGGCAGAAGATAGTAAGTTTGATGGGCAAATCAATAAGGCAAGAAGGTGGTGGAGAGAGCAAGATTTTGCATCAATAGACAGCATTTTTTATCGTGCGTTATGGGTTGAAATTGGATTGTTACTTAGAGAAGATAAAAGTATTATTGATAATGCCATAGCCTCTATTATGAAGGAGCAATTGGTGAGCGGATCATGGATAGGAGATGCGCGTATTATAGTGCCGATGCCCAATCATCTTTTACAAAATTCATCTTTAAGTTGGCTGAAGCATGATGTGAATGGTATTTTCACTACAGCTACTTGTTTACGTTTGTTAACGAATTACCAAAATCATTATGGAAAAAAGTAAAGGGCTTTCGCAATCAAAACACACTCATTATTTTGCTATACCCACTTAAATTCCTGCTTTAATAATAAATATCCTTCTTCACCTTTGTTGGGGATTTTTTATTGTTACCATAATTATAGTAAATGGTGAAGCCCTTATGGTCGTTCCTTTATATTATTTTATGGAACTACCTTTCATCCAACTTGGAAAGTACTAAATAAAAAAGCATCTCGAAAATTAATAAGTACCGATATCAAAGTTTTTTTTATCTTAGCCAAAAATTACAATTATGGAAAACAAGAAAACTTGGGTTAGTCCCCAATTTAATTTAGTGGATGTAGATTCAACGGCTTCTGGACCCTTTGGAACTTCGGTGGAATCAGGATCATACGGTTCATAATACAGAAGATTCTAGTTGTTGGTGTGGAGGAAATTTTCCATACTTGTTTAGTCGAATTTTTTGTATTTTCGCCCCATGCAAAAAAAGTACATCGCAGGGGGAATCATCATTGAAACAGATATTGAATTTCCCGAGTTAATTTTGACAGAAGGCCCAACAGATGTTGTTTTGGCTTATGGCAAAGTGCCTGGGGAGCTGCCTAATGTTAAAAATGAAAAAGCTTTGTTTTCAAGCAATGAAAACGAAGTATTGTTTAGAATGCCCGATATCGCGAGATATTTAATTGAAGGGTATTCAAAAATCACCATAGAATTAATAGACGAAAAAAGAAAAGCTGATGCTGAAAAGTATATTCTTACTTTTATTTTAGGCGTTTTATCTTTCAAAAAAGGCTTTTACCCTTTGCATGGCGGTGGCGTTATACACAACGGCGAAGCGTATTTGTTTACTGGTCATTCTGGTGCTGGTAAATCTACCACTATGGCAGGTTTGCAACAAAGAGGTTTGCAGCCCGTGGGCGACGATATAGCGAATCTTTTTGTGAAAGATGGTAAAGTATATGTTCATCCTTGTTTTCCGCGTTTTAAACTGTGGAAAGACTCATTGAATTTTTTAAATAAGAAGGGTTCTGGAGAGTATCATTTGCGCAGCGACATGGAGAAATTTTTAGTGCCTATGGGCGATGATTTTTCTATTGAACCTGTGCCAGTAAAAAGAATCTATTTGTTGGTGGAAGACCGCAATTTCGAGTATTCATTTAAGGAAATTAAAGGGAAAGAAAAATTGCAGCGTTTAAAAGTAAATAGCTACAAACCTTGGATGGTAAAAGCTTTTTCTTTGAACCAATTGCATTTCGGATTGATGAATGATATTGTGGGTAAGCTTGAAATCACAGAATATCACCGGCCGCTCGACAAAGCAAACCTTGAGAAAATGTACGATTTATTGATCGAAAACATCAAGGCCTAATGTTTACTCCACAAAAGAGAATAATTTGGCTAACGTCTTATCCTAAGTCGGGAAATACTTGGATGCGCTTGTTTTTACATGCTCTGCACACAGGTTCTAGCGAGTTACTAAATTTAGAAGACATTGAAGCTACCAACGGCATTGCTTCTTCTCGCGCATTAATCGACAATAATTTAGGTGTATACACTTCTGATATGCCCGATCTAGATGTACAGAAATTAAGAGGAGAAGCCTACAAATATTGGTCATCGGTATTGACAGATGATGTTATTGTAAAAGTACACGACGCAGCTTTTCATCGCGGAATCGTCACTTTTCCTAAAGAAGTAACGAAGAAAGTAATTTTCATTGTGCGCAATCCTTTTGATATGGTGGCTTCTTATGCTAACCATATGGGCTGCGATATCAAAATGGCTGTTTGGATGTTGTGCGATGGAAACAATACTTTAGCTAAATCGAAAAACAGATTAGGAACACAAGTGTCTCAGTACATGGGCTCGTGGAGCGATTATTACAACAGCTGGAAGAATTTGTATCGTGATGAAATGATAGTGGCGCGCTACGAAGACATGAAGCACGATTCACTCAATACTTTTAGAAAGGTGGTTGATACTTTGGGTTGGAACAAAACGGATGAAGATATTTTAAAAGCATTAGAGGCCAGTAAATTCGATAAAGTAAAGAGTTTAGAGAACGATAAAGGCTTTAAAGAGAAACCTCCCAAAACGGAAGCTTTTTTTCGTAAAGGTCAAACTGGAGGATGGAAGAATGAAATTACTGCAGAGCAAGCTCAAATTCTAGTTGACAGACATTTTTATACTTTATTGGAATTAGGGTATATTGATGAAAAAGGGGTCATTTTAGTGTAAACTAAAATGCCCCCTTTTTCATTTGATTGTGCGGTGGAAAAAAAGATTTGAATACAATAAAATAAACGAAAAAGATGTCTAGTATTTACGGTTACACAGGAAAAAAAGAAGCCCAAAAATTGATGAGTAATGCCTTACGTCATTGGCAGCCCGATCGAGAAAATTTTATAGAACGCGAAGCCTTTACTTTGGGCGCATTAGAGCTTTTCAAAACACCCGAATGTCCGCTTGTTGCGCTGCCTTATGCCTATAAAAATTTCCACATAGTAGCAGATTGTAGAATAGATAATCGTGAGGAGTTGGCAAAGGAATTAGGTGTTAGCGACATTTCAAAACACAGTGACATCGAATTTATTGCGCGTGCATATGAGAAGTATGGAGAGGATGCGCCAAAGAAATTAAAGGGAGATTTTGCCTTTGTCATTTGGGATGAAAGTAATCAAGAGCTTTTCGCTGCTACAGATCACTTTGGTGTTCGAACTTTGTATTATACAGTAGTTGAAAATCAATTGATTTTTGCTAGTGAAATGAAGGGGATTTTGGCCTATCCTACTTTCAAAAAAGAGTACAATGAAGCCTATATCGTAAGTCAGTTTTCTGCCTTGCAAATTCCTATTCAAGATACCTTTTATTTGAATTTGTTTTTGCTTCCTCCAGCGCATCATTTTACTTTTAAAAACGGCAAATTAGACCAAAAAAAATATTGGACATTAGGAGATACTGTTGTTGAAATACCCGCTACTGTTGCCCAGCAAGAAGCCGAATTTAATCGATTGGCTTATCAAAGTGTTCGCTCACGATTACGCAGTTACAAAAAAATTGGTGCCGAGGTGAGTGGAGGGTTGGATTCTACAGGTATTGCTGCTGCGGCTATGGAGATTTTAGGTAAGGGGCACCCTTTTTATTCTTATTGTTATGGTAAGCCCGATGTTTCTGCGGGAGATCACGACCAAAAAGACGATACCCATGTAGTGCGTGAGATGTGTAAAAAATACGATATTGAGCAATATTTCACGGTGGTGAATGAGAAAGATTTGTTAGCTGATGATTTATTGAAGACAATGTGCACTGTTTACGATGATATAGAGAGCAATGGTGTGCCTTTGTTTACCGCTTCATTTTTGCCACACGCTCAGAAAAATGATGTTGGTATTATGTTTTCGGGATGGGCTGGAGACCAAATGGTAACCGATACCTGTGGTGGTTTTCCTGAAGCTTTGGCGTACGAAAAAAACTATATAGGTTTGTGGAAAGATATTATTCGTAGGCATAATTTTGTAGGCAGTGTTGCACGTTTTTGGGTGTATGCTATTAAGTGCTGGAACAGCAAAGGTTTTTACAATCTCAATGTAGATAAGCAAAGAAAACTGTTGCAAGATTTTCATTTAAAAAAGTCATTTATTCAAAAATACAAATTAGACACATTACCAGGGTTGCGTTATTATTTAAAAAGTTGTACCGACATACGTACTTATCATTTTCGCAATCTTCAACATGCTGGTATTCAAAAACGAACTTGTGATCATGTGTTAATGGGCAAGCACTTTAAAGTAGATTATCGTTTTCCTATGTTGGATTTAAATTTCTTGGAATACATTAATTGTTTGCCTTTTGATACCATCGCGCCGAAGGGGAAAAATAGGTATCTGTACAAACAATTTGCTGCACCATTGGTACCACAGGAATTACTTAGAGTACATAAAAGCAAAGTGCCTACGACACCCTTTGCTTATAAGTACATGAAGGATAATTTGCCTTTTTTTATAGAACAATACAAATCGTTGGAAAAAAGTACGTTTAATGATTTTGTGGATTCTTCATCGTTAGATGTTGATTCAGGCAATTCAAATCACAAAGAGTATTTGCGCATGTATTTCTTTGCTAAAAAGATGCGTTAGTGCATAATTGATAGAAAGTTAGAAAATTCTCTTATTTTTGTGGAAAATCAACTTGATATGGAATTGACTCAAAAAATCGCTCGCAGTGATAATTTCGTTTTTAACGAGGTAGATGGCGAGTTAGTAATGATGAATATTGAAACTGGTGCTTATGCATCATTGAATGAAACAGGGAAATCAATTTGGACTTTGTTAGATGCCCCTAAAAGTTTATCTGAAGTAGTTAGTTCTTTGGTTGAAGAATACGAAATCGATCAAGCTACTTGTGAAAAAGAGGTGTTGCCATTTGTAGAAAATATGTTGAAAAGTGAAGTTTTAATAAAAGCATAATAATGGAAATGAATAATGTAAAGAAAGTTTGGATTTCGCCAGCTTTTACCCAAGAGTTATTGATTAACACTAATAAACTCCCCAATGCTATAGAAACCACCACTTCTTTTAGTACCTGATGCATGTATCGCTATCGAATTCAATCATTAAATGAAAAACAGCAGAATCTTTCTGCTGTTTTTGTTGATGCCCATATCAAAGAAATTGAAACCTGTATTAAAGGTATAAGAGATGTTTTTGATGTGCTTTGGAGTACTTCTACAATTGATTCTTCTTACCCTTCCATTTCACAAGAAATTCAAACTTATAAATCCCGACAAAGAAAAAATGATTTAGCGCTTTATCCTGTTGGTTTTTGCTATCCTATTACTCAGTTTTGTTTTAAAATATTACATCAAAACCTTCAAGAAAATACGCAACATATTGTACAGCGCTATTTGGATGAGGGTGGTGTTTTGAAAATTATTTGGGGTGATTTACGCGGTGAATATTTTCAAACAGCAATACAGTTAGGCGATTGGTACATTGATTTGGCGTACGATGCGATAGATAGAAATAAACCTAAAATTCGTTGCGCTCGTTTTCATGAATCTGACTTTAAAGACATCACTTCTTTTCAGCAGTATATTTGTATTAAAGAACAGTACCATAAAGGAGAAATATATATAAACAATATTCTACCCGAATTATTTCCTCATTTTCCTTTTATTTTTGAGAATACTGAAGGGCGAATTTCGATAGAGGAATCTGAATATGTGCGCGCTTTGTTGGAGGACAAAGATACAGATGTGCTGACAAGCTATCTCCGTGATGAATCGGCTTTGAAATTTCTTGATCTTGAGCAAAAGGAAAGAATTAAATCGGCATTGTCGAAAATTGGCGAAGCTTATGTTTACTTTCCCTTCTTACAATTTAAAGAATTAGATACGAGCCAATTACTTGCTAAAATTGAAAAAGAAAAAATTAATTCAATGCCCTCTGTTTTACCTAAAGTGGTGAACAACATCAATTTCATGCTTTCACTATGTTGATATTTACAACAATTCAATTTCGCTTTTCAACTTTTTCAATTCATATTTAAGGGAGATTTCGTCTCCCTTTTTTACGTTTTTTACTTTGGGTAAATAGAATATTTTTAATCCCCAATGGTTGTCTTCATTTATTTTATTTTGTGCTAAAGATAGTGTGTTTTCTTCGCTCAGTGTCGCTTCAAAATAAACATGAATTCCGTTCAATTCTCCTTCTTTATCTATGGTTATTTGATGCGTACTTAATTTTTGAAAATCAGTCTTTTCATCGAAATGTACATCTATTACTTTAAGAGGAGAAGATAAAGCCTTGCATTTCTTTAAATCTACATTACTCATGTTTAGCAGAACTGGCTTTTCATCAACATAATTTTGAAAAGCAGAGAAATCAACCTGGTAATCTTTTTTCCAGGTTTTGATGTTGTTTTCGTGCACCAAACTATTGGTGTATTTTTCATTGGGCATTTCAAAAGTTTGTAAGTAAATCGCTATGCTTTCAGGAATCAGTTTTGCCTTGGGCGTTAACAATCGCTTTTTAGCATCTTCAAAAGTGCCTAATATACCTTCGTCGAACGCGTCGTTTCCAATAATTTCACTAATTAAAACACTAGCCTTTTCGGGCAGCTCTATATCTCTAGAATCCCCTTTAATTAAAGTGATTTTATCTTCTAAACCGTTGGCTTTAAATACTGCCCTGGCTACCTCAATAAACTCGGTTCTTTCTATTGCATAAACATGTTTTGCACCGCACATCGCCGCTGTAGCCGCTAAAATACCGTTGCCAGTTCCTATATCTAAAACAATATCATTGGGTGTTACTTTAGCCCGAATGGCTTTTTGAAAAGCTAAGGTGCGCGTTTTGTCATTCAACATTCTTACATGAACAGGAAATGAATCAAACTTACTACCGTGAAAACTAAAGGTATTTTTTGCTTCGTCTTTCACATCAAAAAATCCTTTTTTTAATAGCTCATGAAAGTTGCTGCTTACGCCAAAAAAATCATTTTTGTGTTTGCATTTTTCGGCCATTAATTTAGTGCCTTCTTCAATGCTTTTCCATTTGCTAAAAATATCAAGAATAATGAGTGAAGCGTAGTTTAAAGGCAATTTCTGTTGATCGAATTTTACTACCCAGCCGAGTTCAGTAAATTCAACTTTTAAGCCTTTTTTAAAACGAATGATATCTTTCTTATTCATAAAGACAAACATAGTTTAAAATTTTAAAAAATTCCCGACTTTTGCCGCATGCAAAAACTTAAGGCGGTACTTTCCTTTTTCCAATTGATGCTTTCCCACTTTCGGTGGAAGGTTATTCTCATTATACTTTTAGGAATTTCATTTTCTGTGTTTCAAGGTGTTGGTATCGTAATGGTGATACCGCTCTTAGAAGCTTTTCAGCACAAGGCCAAATCGCGTTTCACTCCCTTTTTTGAGTATTTCAATTTTGAGCAAACTTTAGGCAATTTACTTTTGCTTTATTTTTTGGTGCTGCTGATGTTCGCCATTTTTAAGGCCTTGCAGATTTTGTACACGCAGCGCACTATCTCTAAATTTTCCAACAAAATAAATATCGATTCAATACAAAAATTGTTGCACGCCAATTGGGAGTTTTATTTAAAAGTTCCTTCTTCGCAATTGCTCAATATGCTCAATACAGAAGCGCGTCAACTGCGTTCTTTGGCCAATCAACTGTTTCAATTTATTCAAAACGTAATTTTGATTGTTATTCAATTGTTTTTTGCTTTTTGGATTTCGGCTAAACTTACCTTGGTACTAATTTTTGTTTTGGCTATTTTGTTTGTTATGCAGCGTTTTGTGTTTAGAAGGAATTACGATTTGGGCCGCGGACAAATTAAAAATTCAGAAGGAATTCAAAAGTATTTGAACGAGACTTTTAAAGGAATCAAATTGCTTAAATTACATGGTTTAGAATTGCAACGAGGTGAGGAATATAAAGCTCATTTAGATGGCATGTACCTCAATGAAGAGAAGAAAGCAAGGATTGAGGCTATGAGCGATTTGGTATACACCTTAAGCGCATCCATGCTGCTAATTGCTATTATTTGGTATAGCTTAACTTTTACTGCTATCACCGTGGGTTCTTTGCTTATTTTGTTGGTGTTATTCTCGCGTGTTATTGCGCAAACTTTAAGTTTGGTGAAGGTGAGTTCTCATATTACGAACATGATTCCATCTTATGTGCGGTTTACTGAGGTGTTGGCCATTGCCGAACAACACCAAAATAATTCTCCGGTGCCGAAAGATAAAATGGCTATTGATTCCATAGAATTGCGCGATATTCATTTCGCTTTCGCCGATAAAAAAATATTAGAAGGCATTAACCTTAAATTCGAAAAAGGAAAATTTTATGTGCTAACCGGACCAAGCGGTGTGGGTAAAACCATTACTTCCGATTTGATTTGCGGACTAATTACTCCCAAAAGTGGCGATATTTTAATCAACGGAGAAGTAAAATCTACCGAAGAATTAAAATACTATCAGTCTTCTACTTCTTACGTTTTGCAAGATACTGTGATGTTTGGTTCTACCGTAAAAGCGAATATTACTTTCTTTGAGAAGTACAGTGACGATGAAATTAATGCCGCAGTAGATAAAGCCGGCTTGCGCAGTTTACTTGATAAATTACCCGATGGTTTAGATAGCGAAGTAAAAGAAGACAATCGCGGTTTCTCGGGCGGCGAACTTCAACGCATGGCTATCGCTCGCGCCATCATTAGAAAAACTCCGCTTATCATTTTAGATGAGGTAACGAATACACTCGACAGAAAAAATGAAGACATTATTTTGGCTACCATCAACAACATCAAAAAAGATGGAATTGTGGTGCTGATTACACATAAAGAATATTTGTTTGATTTGGCTGATGAGGTGGTGAGACTGTAGAATCAGAGTGAGAGTGAGAGTGAAATTTGTGTGCGTTAATCTGTAATGAAAATGACTTCATTATTTGAGTAGCTTAGACTTCCTTGGCGCAACATATATTCGGTTTTATGTGCTTTTACAAATTCTTCTGCGGTAAAATCGAAATTTAACTTTTTGGCTTGTTCTAAAATCTCAGAAACCTCCATATGATTGGTATCCAAAATTATTTCCTTCTTTCTCACTTTAGAGATGAATTGTACAGCGCTATTGATACTCATGATGAAATTTATGCAGAGCCAGGGTGGCCATGGTGGTGGTGAATAAATTGTTTTGATCAATTAAGAAGTTAGCCGTCCCATCATTTTTAAGCATTTGAGCGTCGCCCCTCCAATTACCTTTTTCTGTTTGGTGTTGTAAGATGAATTCAACAATGGGTTCGATATTGAACGCAGATAGTTTGCAATGCATAGCACTTAAGGTGAGCAGCGACAAATGAAAAATATTTTGATTGTTTTCGCTGTTTATTATTTGTCTGCCAAATTACATATTTTCAATTCGAATATTTACCTATATTCGATTGTATGAATTTTGCACAAATTATACATCCTATTTCTGTCGAAGAGTTCTTCAACGATTACTACGAAAAGAAGCCTTTATACATTGCGCGCAGCAACGCTTCTTATTATCATACTTTTTTAAACCTGCCTGAAATTGATTCCTACATTCAGTTGAAGCAAACATTTTCTCCCAACGTTAAAATGGCTTTTGAAGGCAAAGAAGTTTCGCCTTTGTTGTTTTGCGATAACGACAATGATGTTGCTCCGTTTAAAGCAAATCCGCAAAAAATGTTGGCTTTATTTAAGCAGGGCTATACCATAAAATACGATAAATTACACCAAACCTATCCGCCCCTGGCAAGCAAGGTTTCTTTCTTGGAAAATGAAATAGGTTTGAAAATTCGAACGAGTTTATATATCACTCCTGAGAACTCGCAGGGCTATGGTGTTCACACCGATAGACACGATGTGTTGGCTTTACAACTCAATGGAACTAAGATTTGGAAAGTGAAATATTCAGAAGAAATTTTGCCTTCTTTATACGACGGAAAAGTGTTGCCTACGAATTGGGAAGATGGCGCGCAAGAAATTCATTTGCAGGCTGGTGATTTTTTCTATTGTCCGCGCGGACTAGCACATGTCGTATACACCAAAGATGAATCTTCTATTCATTACACTTTAGGTTTTCAGCCTATGTATGGCTACAAAGCCATGGAGTATTTAAGTGAGTTAGCCTATGAGAATGCTTTTTTTAGAAAAGCACTTCCCAATAAATTATTTAGTGAGGGGCAAAAGGAAAGGTTTGCCAATGAATTTAAAAATGAATTCAAAAAGTTTATTGATGGTATTGATATCGATGCATTGCTAAACAAGAAAAGTAAAGAGAGTACTAGTTCTCTCATTGAGTTTAGCGAGAATCGTTTTTTATCTCAGTTTTATCAGCCTAGCGCCTCAGATATTTTTATGATCAATCCAAATATTTCGTGGCAATTGAGTTTTACCAAAGTAGCCTGCCGTATTGAATTAGATGGAATTAGCAACGACTTCCCTTTTCTTTTAAAAGATTTTTTCTCTTCTTTAAAAAATAAAACTGAATTTTCAATTCACGATATGGGAACAGAATTGAATGAGAAGCAAAAATTGAAATTGGTTAAGCGTTTGATGAAACTGAAAATGATTGAGGTAAAAAAATAATCCTAACTGCTTAGAGAAAGGATTATTTCTTTGAATTTAATTTGAATTAAGAAGACATTTCTGCTCTTTCTGACCCACCTGGAGATCCTGACAGAGTCTCTTCTATTTCCATTTCAGAAATTTGTGGTGCAATCCAATTTTTTTTTGCTGTTTGCATAATTGCTACTTTTTGGTAAATATAATGAAATAATTAAAACTCTGCCGTTTTAGGTGCACGTGGAAAAGGAATAACATCTCTAATGTTCCCCATTCCCGTAATAAATAACATCAATCGTTCGAAACCTAAGCCAAAGCCGGCGTGTGGTGCTGTTCCAAATCTTCTTGTATCTAAGTACCACCAAATGTCTTTTTCGGGAATATTAAAGCGTTTGCACGCTGCCAACAATTTATCGTAGTTCTCTTCACGCTGCGAACCTCCAATGATTTCACCTATACCAGGAACTAACACATCCATAGCAGCAACTGTTTTACCGTCCTCATTTTGCTTCATGTAGAAGGCTTTTATTTCTGCCGGATAGTTGGTAACAATGACTGGTTTTTTGAAATGTTTTTCAACCAAATATTTTTCGTGTTCACTTTGCATATCGAAGCCCCATTCGCCGACAGGATATTGAAATTTACCGTTTTTGTTAGGTTTTGAATCTTTTAAAATTTGAACGGCTTCGGTATAGGTAATTCTTTCGAAATTATTGGCCAGTACGAATTCTAATTTTTGAATCAAATCCATTTCGCTGCGCTGTTCTTTGGGCTTGTCTTTTTCTTCGTCGAGTAAGCGTTGTTTCAAAAATTCTATGTCGTCTTTGTTCTGCTCTAAAGCATATTTGATCAGGTATTTGATGAAGTCTTCCGCCAAATCCATGTTTTCCTTTATTTCGTTGAAAGCTGCTTCGGGTTCTATCATCCAAAATTCAGCAAGGTGACGAGAAGTGTTAGAGTTTTCGGCTCTAAAAGTCGGACCGAATGTATAAATTTTACCCAAGGCCATGGCAGCCAACTCGCCGTTTAATTGTCCGGATACCGTAAGGTTGGTTTCTTTGCCAAAGAAATCTTGTTTGTAATCTACCGAACCATCTTCTTTCAAAGGCGGATTTTTAGCATCAAGTGTAGTAACTCTAAACATTTCACCTGCTCCTTCGCAGTCGCTGCCAGTTATAATTGGCGTATGCACGTTGAAAAATCCTCTTTCGTTAAAGAAGCTGTGAATGGCAAAAGTCATAGCATGACGTAAGCGCAAAACAGCGCTAAAAGTGTTGGTGCGCGGCCGCAAATGGCCTATCTCTCTTAAGAATTCCAACGAATGTTTTTTGGGTTGTAAAGGATATTTTTCTGGGTCGGCTTCGCCCAATACTTCAAAACTATCTACTAAAATTTCTACTGTTTGTCCGCTACCTGTTGATTGCGCTAGCTTGCCTGTAACAGAAATACAAGCCCCAACAGAAATATGTTTTGTCTCGTCGGGTTTCACTTTTTCTAAATCTAAAACAGCCTGAATATTGTGAATGGTTGAACCATCGTTAATGATGATAAAACGGTTGCTTCTAAAAAATCGAACCCAGCCTTTAACTTCTACTTCTTTTTCGTATTCTATTGATTTTAAAAGGCTTTTGATCGAATTTGTTGTGTTCATAAGGAATTCATTTAAAACATGCGAAACACAAATAGATGTTATTTTGTTTCTTGTTGAGCTTTATGTTCTTGGTATTTTTGAGCGTGTGATTGTTAATTATTTTTGAGTATTTCTTCATTTGGCATGATTATTATCATGTACTTCACTTCGTGTTCAATCAGTTAAAAATTTAAATTAGTATTATGAAAAAAATCAGTTTGTTTATTGTTATGCTTTGTGCGTTATCTTTCGTTGAGGTTTCTGCGCAAAAAAATGTTGTACGTTGGTCACCGCTTGCTACCGTTAAAATGAAGGCAAAAGTTCACTATGAAAGAGCGTTAACCGATAAATTAAGTGCTGGTGCCATCGGTTCTTATTTTTTTGGTGCTTATCCTGGTTTTAGAATAGAACCTTTTGCTCGTTTTTATTTAACTGATGAAGTATTAACAGGTTTGTATATTCAAGCGAAACCACATTTTTCAAGTAATTCTCTTACTGTAGAAACTACTTCTAGTGGAGCAGTAATGAACACCTATTCGCATTCTTTTACAGAATGGGGTTTTGCAGGAAATTTAGGTTGGCAGTTTATGATGGGTGCCAACAAAAATATTTCTTTGGATATTTTCACTGGTTACCGTTACTCTTCATTGAAAGCTTTAGATAATTTAGATCCTAACACGTTAACTCAAAGTGAAGTGGATAATAGAGCTGCAGAAATAGTATACAGAGCATTGCATTCTAATCTTTTTGATTTAGGTATTTCTTTAGGATACAAATTTTAGATTTCTTTTACAGCATATTGAAAGGCTACTCACGCAATGAGTAGCCTTTTGTTTTTTTAGCTAAATTTGTGCAATGATTAGCATAGATGATACTTTGATTTCCGATGATTTAGTAAAAACTCGTTTTGTGTGCGATTTAGCTTCGTGCAAAGGTGCTTGTTGTGTAGAAGGCGATAGTGGAGCTCCACTTGAAGAAGAAGAGTTAGCTATATTAGATGATATTTATGTGGACGTAAAGCCTTACATGGTACCAGCAGGAATTGAAGTGGTGGAGCAAAATGGCAAATACACTATAGATAGCGATGGCGATTTTGTAACACCTTTGGTAAACAATAGAGAGTGTGCCTATGTTTTTTACGATGAGAAGGGCGTTACCAAATGCGCGATAGAGAAGGCTCATATCGATGGTAAGATAGATTTTAAGAAACCCATCTCTTGTCACCTCTTTCCTGTAAGACTCAATAAATACAGTACTTTCACTGCGGTTAATATTCAATCTTTAGATATTTGCCAGGCTGCTTTTACCTGCGGAAACAAATTGCAGGTGCCCGTGTATCACTTTTTAAAAGAGCCCCTCATTAGAAAATTTGGAAGCGATTGGTTCGAAGCACTTGATGCTGTAGCCAAAGGTTAAAGGTTTCGCGACTTATCAACCTAAGTCGTTTAATATTTTCAACAAACTTTTTCCCCCTTTCGGCAGTTTCATCACTAAATTTAGAGAAGAGATTAGTTAGTCGATTAAATAATAAAAAGTTCTCAGTAATTGGAATTATTTGCTGACTAAAATCATATTCGTTCTTTTTATTTATTGATTCATCAGCAAAATATGGCACTTACAATAATTTCCTGTTTTTATTGTTTAATAGGAGGTGCTTAAGTGTTTGTTTGATAGAGGGATAAGTGGAATGTTAAAAACTTCATGCCTTTGTGAAAAACTATGAATTGATAGTCCCATAAATTTTGTAAACTTTTGTACTCTGCTTCGGTTAACCATTTACAACTGGTTAATCTTAACTCAAAAACGGTTGCGCAGTGCACAGGAAACTCGCTCTCTTAATAGGGGAGAAGAAAATATAGTCCAATTTATTGAACAGAAAAAGCAAGGGTCATGAACGAACAAGAAATTAAAATCACACTGAATCAAGAGTCTGAGTTAAGTCAGATTCTACCAAACAACAAAATACACGTGGAAGAGCCTATTTTAAAAGAAAGCAGTGATCGTTTTGTTTTGTTTCCAATAGCGCACAGCGATATTTGGGATATGTACAAAGCACAACAAGCTAGCATTTGGACTGCTGAGGAGATAGATTTGTCTTCTGATGTTTTAGACTGGGAAAACAAGTTAAACAACGATGAGCGTCACTTCATCAAACATGTACTGGCTTTCTTTGCTGCCAGCGATGGTATTGTTAACGAAAACTTGGCTGAGAACTTCCTAAGTGATGTGCAGTACACTGAAGCTAAGTTCTTTTACGGTTTCCAAATCATGATGGAAAATGTTCACTCTGAAACTTACTCATTGTTGATTGATACATTGATTAAAGATCCTAAAGAGAAAACATATTTGTTCAATGCAGTTGACACTATTCCTTGCGTTAAGAAAAAGGCTGATTGGGCTTTGCGTTGGATCGACAATGGTTCTTTTGCCGAAAGATTAGTGGCTTTTGCTGCAGTTGAGGGTATTTTCTTCTCTGGTTCTTTTTGCTCCATTTTCTGGTTAAAGAAAAGAGGATTGATGCCAGGTTTGACTTTCTCTAACGAATTGATTTCTCGTGACGAAGGTATGCACTGCGATTTCGCTTGCTTGCTGTACACTAAGCACTTGCTAAATAAATTGTCTAAAGAAACTGTTCAGAAAATTATTACTGATGCAGTAGAAATTGAAAAAGAATTCGTGTCGGATGCTATACCAGTTAAATTGATTGGAATGAACGCCGATATGATGTGTCAATACATCGAGTTTTGTGCGGATAGATTGTTACAAGAACTAGGTAACAACCGTGTGTACAATGCAGAAAATCCTTTCGATTTCATGGAGTTGATTTCTCTTCAAGGGAAAACCAACTTCTTCGAAAAAAGAGTAGGTGACTATCAAAAATCGGGTGTAATGAGCAAGAAGGAAGACAATGTTTTCCGTTTGGATGAAGATTTTTAGGAAGTAAAAAACAATAAAATAATTCAGGGTTAAGGTTTTGGTTCAGCGGTTGGACAAGGGATTTTAATCTGTAAATCATAAATCAGGTAAGCGTATGTTTGTAGTAAAAAGAGACGGAAGAAAAGAGTCGGTTAAGTTCGACAAGATTACAGCGAGAATCCAAAAACTATGTTATGGATTGGATCCTTTAGTGGATTCGGTAAGTGTTACGATGAAGGTGATTGAAGGATTGTATGATGGTGTAACGACGATTGAGCTGGATAATCTTGCCGCTGAGATCGCTGCGTCTAACACTACAAAACATCCTGATTACGCCTTGTTAGCATCACGTATTGCAGTATCTAACTTGCACAAAAACACTAAAAAATCTTTCTCTGATACGATGAAAGATTTGTACGAGTACATCGATCCTAAAACAGGTGAGAAAGCTGCTTTGTTGGCTAAAGATGTGCACGAAATCATTCAAGCAAACTCTGAAATGTTAGATTCTTCTATCATTTACGATAGAGATTTTGGCTACGATTATTTCGGTTTCAAAACTTTAGAGCGTTCTTACTTATTGAAGATGAACGGTAGAATCGCCGAGCGTCCTCAACAAATGTTGATGCGCGTTTCTATTGGTATTCATAAAGAAGATATCACTTCTGCTATTGAAACTTATAACTTAATGTCGGAAAGATGGTTTACCCACGCTACACCTACATTATTCAACGCAGGTACACCTAAACCGCAAATGTCTTCTTGCTTCTTGTTAACCATGAAGGATGATAGCATTGATGGTATTTACGATACTTTAAAACAAACTGCTAAAATCTCTCAATCTGCTGGTGGTATTGGTTTGGCTATTCACAACATTCGTGCAACTGGTTCATATATCAAAGGAACAAATGGTACATCAAATGGTATCATTCCAATGTTGAAAGTGTTTAACGACACTGCTCGTTACGTTGATCAAGGTGGTGGTAAAAGAAAAGGTTCTTTCGCTATTTACATGGAACCTTGGCATGCTGATATCTTCGATTTCTTGGATATGAGAAAGAATCACGGTAAAGAAGAATTACGTGCTAGAGATTTGTTCTTCGCTTTATGGATTCCCGATTTATTCATGAAACGTATTGAAGAAGATGGCAATTGGACTTTATTCTGCCCTAACGAATGCCCTGGTTTAGCAGATACACACAGTGAAGAATTTGAAAAATTATATACTAAGTACGAGAAAGAAGGTAAAGGAAGAAAAACCATTAAAGCACAAGAATTGTGGTTTGCTGTGTTAGAGTCTCAAACCGAAACTGGTACGCCATACATGCTTTACAAAGATGCTTGTAACAGCAAATCGAACCAACAAAATCTAGGTACTATTCGTTCTTCTAACTTATGTACTGAGATTGTTGAATACACTGCTCCAGATGAGGTTGCGGTTTGTAACTTGGCTTCTTTGGCATTGCCTAAGTTTGTAGATAGCAATGGTGAATTTGATCACCAACGTTTATTCGACATTACTTATGTTGCTACGAAGAACTTGAATAAAATTATCGATAGAAACTACTACCCAGTACCTGAGGCGAAAAACTCAAACATGAGACATCGTCCGATTGGCTTAGGAGTTCAAGGTTTAGCAGATACTTTTATCTTAATGCGTTTGCCATTTACTTCTGATGAAGCTAAAAAATTAAACAGCGAGATTTTCGAAACCATGTATTTCGCAGGTTTAACAGCTTCTAAAGATTTAGCTCAAGAAGAAGGTGCTTATGAAACTTACGCTGGTTCTCCAATCTCTAAAGGTATTTTCCAACACGATATGTGGAATGTAACTCCATCTTCTCGTTGGAACTGGAATGCATTGAAAGGTGAGATTAAAAAATACGGTGTGCGTAACTCATTGTTGTTAGCGCCAATGCCAACAGCTTCTACTTCTCAAATTTTAGGTAATAACGAATGCTTCGAACCATATACTTCTAACATCTATTCAAGAAGAACTTTATCGGGTGAGTTTGTTATCGTAAACAAACACTTGATGAAAGACTTAGTGAAATTAGGTTTGTGGAACGACAATCTTAAAAATGAGTTGATCGCTGCCAACGGTTCGGTACAAAACATCGATGTTATTCCAGATAACATTAAAGAATTGTACAAAACAGTTTGGGAGATGAAAATGAAAGATATTATTGATATGGCTGCCGATCGTGGTGCCTTCATCGACCAATCTCAATCGTTGAACTTGTTCATTGAAAATCCAAACTTCGCGAAGTTAACTTCAATGCACTTCTACGGATGGAAAAAAGGTTTGAAAACAGGTATGTACTATCTAAGAACCAAAGCTGCTCGCGATGCTATTAAATTCACTGTGAAGAAAGAAGAAGTGGTTAATGAAGTTTCTACCTCTATTCCTTCTCAAGTAGCGGTAGCACAGCCAGAATTGGTAACTGCAGAACAACGTCAGGCTGAGATTTCTTGTTCATTAGATAATCCAGATGCTTGCGAAGCTTGCGGAAGTTAATATCACAAGATATATGATAAAGAAAAACCCTCGAATTTCGAGGGTTTTTTTATGTACTTTTCTTTTGTGAATTCAAAATGGAGAAGTTGTGGGATGTTTTGTGGGTAAGGGTTTAGAGAGTGATAAGGTGATTGATGTTGTGTAGGGGTACCCCTTGCGGGTACCCATATATCTGGGCACCCGCGAGGGGAGCCCCTACAAGATTAACTTTTAATTTTTTCCACCGCCTTCTTCGCATCTTCCTCACTCCCAAACTCAATCTTTCTTTTCAACGTTAATTTCCAACCGCTTTTGCTCTCCATCACCACAAATACTTTCTTTCTTTTCTTTTCAATTTTAGCGCTTAAAATCTCCTCTTTTTGCAATACATCACTGGTTGATTTGTTGAGCAAAGAAAATGGTAAAGGAAGGAACAAGAGGAACATAAAAACTACGAGTAAATCAACCCATAAAACTTGACCTTTATTGATGATGATATATGTTTTCGCGGCAATAGATGCAAGTATCCCCACCATCAAAACAAAAAACAAGAAGTTGTTTACACTCACATACTCTGCTTTTTGAGGATAGACGTTGTTTTTAGCGATTACTATTTCTTTTTCAAGCAAGTATAATTTTTCGTTTTCGTTGATGGTAATTGATTCAGCATTTTTAAGTTTTTCGTTCTTTGCATCCATCGGATTTTCAATGGTGAATCCGGTTTCGCTCAAGATGTTTAATGCTCTCTCAATTTCATTTTTGCTGTCGTACAAACGCATTGTTTTTTGCATCTGTTTTCCTTCGTCGTTTACAATAAGCATATCCAATTCGTGGAAGCCCAATTTTCCTGTAATAAACTGAATACTTTTTATGTTTTTAAGTGGCATGCAATTGCTTTTAAGCAAAGGAAGCGTTTGTCTTTTGATGCGTTTTAAATCCCAAATGGTTAAGAAAAGAAGCAGCGCAAGTGGGTAAAATCCCGTGATGTAAGTCATTACCAAAATGGCAATAGTGATGGCGGCGTTCAATAAAATTTTGCCTGTTTTAACTTCACTCACTTTATTCATGTCCATTACCAAGTCGCGCGGCTCAATAAATTCTCTATCGTTAATCACCAACAAATCGTTGTAGATATGGCAATACAAACCCGATTGTAAAGCGAATATTTTATTAAGTGCGGTTCTTTCCATGAATAATTATATTTTTACGCCACTAAAGTAAATAAACTATATGGTTACTTCAGAACAATATAAAGGAATTGTGCAGCGCGTGGGCGCGTTAAAACAATATCTTTGACGTCGATAAGAAAGTCATAGAAATACAGGAAGAGGAGGAAAAGACACAGGCTCCCGAATTTTGGGACGATGCCAAACGGGCAGAAACCATTCTTAAGCAAATCAGAATTAAAAAATCGTGGGTTGAAAGCTATAATGCTGCTCAAGCTATGGCCGATGATTTACAAGTGATGATGGAGTTTTGTGCAGCGGGCGAGGCTACAGAGGATGAGGTGGATGCTGCCTATGCAACGGTGCTAGAGAAGATAGATGCGATGGAGTTTAAAAATATGCTATCCGGACCAGAAGATAGTTTAAGCGCGATTTTAGAGATTAACTCGGGTGCGGGCGGTACTGAGAGTCAGGATTGGGCCAATATGCTCTTACGCATGTACAAAATGTACGCAGAGAAGCAAGGTTTTAAAGTTACCGAGGTAGATTATCAAAAAGGAGATGGCGCAGGAATTAAAACGGCAACTCTCGAAATTGAAGGCGAATTTGCTTACGGTTATCTAAAAGGCGAAAATGGTGTACATCGTTTGGTGCGCATTTCTCCTTTCGATGCAGCAGCAAAACGCCACACTTCTTTTGCATCTATTTATGTTTATCCCTTGGTGGATGATACTTTAAATATTGAAATAAATTTGGGTGATATTGAGTGGGATACTTTTCGTGCGGGTGGTGCTGGCGGACAAAATGTAAACAAGGTAGAAACGGCGGTGCGCTTGCATCACAAACCATCGGGTATTATCATTAAAAATCAGGAATCACGTTCTCAGTTGCAGAATAAAGAGAAGGCAATTACGATGTTGAAGTCGCAATTGTACGAGTTAGAATTGCGCAAGCGACTAGAAACGCAGAATGCTATTGAGGGCAACAAAAAGAAAATCGAGTGGGGTTCTCAAATTAGAAACTACGTGATGCATCCTTACAAACTCGTTAAAGATTTACGCACCGGACACGAAACATCGAATGTGCAAGATGTGATGGATGGCGAGATTCAGCCGTTTATTAAGGCGTATTTGATGGAATACGGAGGGTAGGAGCAGAGTGGGAGTGAGGGTTGAGAGTGAGTTTTGAAAGAGTGGGATTTGCACAGTACGTCATTGCGAAAATTTTGTACCCAAAATTAAAGCAATCCTATTCCGTATTTACTAATTAAATGAGGTTGCTTCGGGGTACCTCGCAATGACGTACTGGGTGTTTTTACTTCCACACCCAACCCAACTCTTCCGTATAATTCACCTTTATTTTTTTCGCCAACTCTTTCAACTCTACAATCAGCGCAGGTAAATCGTTAATTTTATCTTTAGGAATAACAAAGGCTTGAGTAACATCTAATCTTATTAAAATCAGATCTTTCAGCTCCACGATTTCTTTAATTTCATTCGTAGAAATTTTTGCTTCACTGCCTCCGCTTGTTGAAAATAGATGATCGTTTTGAAGTTCAATTTTAATATCGGTTCCAATTCTGCTTTTGTGATTTTCTTCTATTACTTTTCGGTAATATTTTACATATTTCCCTTTTTCCCACAAGGGATAAAAGAAAAACCAAAACATCGCGAAAGCCGCGAATCCTGCTGCTAAAAACGGACTCTCTAATACAAATAAGCTAATGGCAAAAACACTGTACAAAATTGGAACTACCAGTCTTGTTCGTTTTCTTTTCTTTAAAATACTTTGCGATTTTGAGGCTAAGTACAATTGAAAAGTAAGGTAGTTTTCGTTTGTTATTTTGAAGTTGAGATTCATGTTTTTCTATTTATAATACCCCATATCCATCATATATTTCCAAACTTTCTCTGGAACAAAATACTGCACATTTTTATTTTCTTTAATGGCATTTCTAATGAAAGTGGATGATATTTCTACTTGTGGAGCAGCGGTAATTTTTACTTTTGGATGATGGTGAAATGGTGTTTTTTCGCAGTTCGGACGAGGATAAACTAATAAGTCACATTGTTCTAAAATGCGCTCGTAATTTTTCCACTTGTGGAAAGTTGCCAAGTTATCTTCTCCCATGATTAACGAGAATTTATTCTTGGGATATTTCTCTTGTAAATGCACCAAAGTATTGATGGTGTAGGAAGGTTGAGGTAAATTAAATTCTATGGTTGATGCTCTAAATCGTGGCTCTGCTTCTATAGCTTCTAATACCAATTGGTATCTGTCGTTTTGATTGAGTAGGGATGCTTTTTCTTTTAAAGGGTTGTGCGGACTTACTACAAACCACAATTCTTTGATGTCGGTGTATTCAATTATGTAATTCGCAATGGCCATGTGTCCGTTGTGAATAGGATTGAAAGAACCAAAGAAGAGTCCGATGTTTTTCATTTCTTTAGTTTCAGTTTTTTCGGATTTTGACGATTGTACCAGATCTCTAAAACATTTATGACATGGGGCTGAATTTCATAAAAGACCAAATATTCTTTTAGTACGCCAATTCTTATGTTATCAACACTAGTTTTTCTGCCCAGCAATGGATGTTTTGAGATGATTTTCAAGTAGTCCTCAAAAAGTTGATTCAGCTTTATGGAGTAGGTATTCGCAAGATTGTTTTCTTTCCAAAATTGAAGAATCTTTTTACGGTTTTTTTGGGCGTTTGGAGACCAAATTACTTTTTTAGCCATTCTCGAATTTCTTTGTTCGCTTGTGCGTTAGGTATACCAAGTCCTTTTTTTATTTGATTTTGGGCAGCTTTAATTGCTTTTTTTTGCTCAGGAGTAACAATATAGACATCTTCTACATCTTCTTGTATTTGCAGTAATTTGTAAACATCAGCCAAAACATTTTTGTCATTTGTTTCAGTGATTTTTTTTATGATGTCTTTTTTTAGAGCAACAGATGTCATAGCTAAGCTTTTCTCAAATATAAGTCAGAATAGCTTTTGATGCAAGAGTGGTTTATTTTTTCCCAAAAAACTCACCCACTATCTCTTCGGCTTTCGCAAAAGCGCTTTCTAAATCGTCGTTCAAAATAACTTTGTCGAAGAGTACCGATTTTTGCAATTCTATAGGAGCTTTGCCCATGCGGCGCGTTATACTTTCTGGTGTTTCTGTCTCCCGTTGTTCTAGGCGTTCGCGCAATGATTCTAACGAAGGAGGCATCACAAAAACCGCCAAGGCTCTTTCGCCAAATGCTTTTTTAAGGTTGAGTCCGCCATCTACATCCACATCAAAAATAACATGGTGTCCGCTTTTCCAAATGCGCTCCACTTCAGTTTTTAAAGTGCCGTAAAAATTATTTTTGTACACTTCTTCCCACTCTACAAACTCATCTAAAGAAATGCTTTTTTTGAATTCTTCTAACGAAATATAATAGTAATCTTTTCCATGAACTTCGCCCGGACGCTGAGCACGCGTACAAGCAGAAATGGAGAATTCTAATTTGAAATCTTTGCTCAACAAATGATGCACAATAGTTGTTTTTCCTGCACCCGATGGAGCAGAAAAAATAACCAGTTTGCCTTGATGCTGATTAGAGGACATTTAAACTTTGTTCTTTAATTTTTTCTAATTCGTCTTTCATTTGCACCACCATTTGTTGCATATCGGCATCATTCGATTTAGAACCAATGGTGTTGATTTCTCTTCCTATTTCTTGAGCGATGAAGCCTAATTTTTTACCCGGATTCTCTTCTTTCGCTGTAACAACGAAATAATCTAAGTGACTTTTCAATCTTACTTTTTCTTCGCTAATATCTACCTTCTCAAAATAGTAAATCAACTCTTGTTCGAAACGATTTTTATCTACCGTTACTTCTTTCAATTCGGCAATGGCTTTCTCTTGTTTCTCGCGAATTTTAGCCACTCGTATTTTGTCTAAAGGATCTATTTGTGTGAGGTAAGTGTCAATGTTTTTGATGTGCGAAAACAAGTCATTTTCCAACACTTTACCTTCTGTGTTTCTAAAATTATCTAAGTTTTTTAGCGCTTCGTTCGTTGCTTTTTTAATGGCTTCCCACTCGTTTTCATCAATCTCTTCTTTTCCTGTACTGCCAATTACTTCGGGCATTCTCAAAATTAGCGATAACATTTCTTCGCTCATTTTATCACCTACAGAAGGTTCTAATTCTTTAATTTGATTGAAGTAGGAAAGTGCTAATTCTTTGTTGATTTTAACGAGGTTGTTTTCTGTGGATTCTACCGCTAATAAGAAATCAATTTTACCGCGATTCAACGATTGAGAAATGATGTTTCTCAAATCTATTTCCTTCGATTTATAGCTCGAAGGTAATTTCATGAAAATGTCAGATTGTTTGCTATTGAGCGATTTCACTTCAATAGTGATGACCTTGCCCGCTAAACGGACTTCGCCTTTTCCAAACCCTGTCATCGATTTAATCATGTATGCTGCTTTTTAGCAAACATAAGAATAAATTTATTCTTTGCCCACTAAGTACACGCCTACAAAGATGAGTGCGGCTGCAAAAAGCGCTGAAATGGAGAGTGATTCGTTCAGCCACAACATCGCCAATCCTGCAGCAATTATGGGTTGTACATATAAGTATGCGCTTACCAGTGAAGACGAAACCCAGCGCAAGGCCAATATGTTGGGCACGTAGCCAAAAAAGGTGACGACGGCCGATGCGTAGATGAAGGCCCACCAAACCTCGGTACTGAAATTCCAATCTACAGCCATTGTTTCTTCATAACCAAAGGGAATCAAAAGTATTAGTCCGAGTAAGAATATCCATTTCATCAATGTAATCGTGTCGTACTTGGTAATTAATGGTTTTACAATTACGATATACAAGCCAAACAAGATGGAATTTACAAATATCATAGTGTTGCCATACAGTCTATCTGGCGCGTTGTGATTGCCTTCTTTTTGCATAATGATTAAAATGGCGCCCAAACAGCCTAAAGCAATGCCAATGAATTTGTTTTTGGTAAGTTTTTCTTTTAAGATGACCGATGCAAAAAGCAATACAATAATGGGATTGGTGGTCATGATGAGCGATGCATCGATGGGCGATGTATTTACCGCTCCTTGAAAAAAACACAATTGGTTGAAAGCCGAGCCGCAAAATGCACAAAGTATAATTCGCGACCAATCTTCTTTGTCGATTTTTTTGCCTTTGACGAAGAGCGATGCTATCCAAAAGAAAGCTACAGCCATGATGGTTCGCATCAAAACCAATCCGCTAGGACCAACAGGATGGGGCGATACAAATTTGATGATGACGTAGTTGGAGCCATACACCAAAGTGACCATGATGAGAACAAGATGTGCGAGCAGTTTTTTCGACATTACTTCTTCAACTTGCTTTTCACCGCTTCGGTTACCGCTTGGGCATTGCCAATAAAAATTTCATTATCGATAACGCTCACCGGTCGGCGCAAGAAGGTATATTCTTCTAAAATTAATTTTCGATAATCTTTTTCTGTTAGTTTTTTATCGGCCAAACCCAAAGCCCTATATTTCATCGATTTTCTGCTGAACAAGGCCTCATAAGAACCAGCCAATTTCGCCATGAAATCCAATTGTTCGGGTGTAATTTTTTCTGTTTTAATATCTTGCAATTCTACTTCCTCAGAAGGATTCACTTCGTTGATGATTTTAACGCAAGTAGAACAAGTCTTTAAGTGGTATATTTTCTTCATGATTCAAGTTTAGATATTTTATTCAAAGTAAATACAATATTTTTGGTAGGAAATATGTTTGGCCTCACCCCAGCCCTCTCCAAAGGAGAGGGCTGGGGTGAGGCCATTTAAATCATTATTGTGAAGTATCTACTTTTTGTCTTTTGCCTTTTTACTTTTGCCTTTTCTTTAATGGCCGACCATTACTTAGGCGCTACTATTTCCTATAAATCTTTGGGCAATAGGACTTTTGAGGTGACGATTACTGCCTTTCAAGATGAAGATCATCCCGCCAGCGATAAAGATGCAATAACCTTATTCTGGGGTGATAATACTTCATCTTTAGTGAGTAGAATTAATGGTTCTGGAAATGGTGTGCTGATCAATCCCGATATTCGAAAAAGTGTTTTTGTGGGCACACACCAATATACTTCTGATGGAAACTTTAAAATGTACGTTTCAGAGAGTTACCGCCATGCAAGTATTCTAAATATAGCTGGCGGCCAATCGGCAACAACCAAGCTTTATGTTGATGCCATTGTGCCTGTGTATAGCGACCCTAACATTTGTGCAAACAATTCGGTACAGTACCAGCTCGACCCCATTTTTTACGCCAACAAGAATTTAGAATATTCGGCCAATGTAGGAGCTTTCGACCCCGATGGTGATAGTTTGGTTTTTGAGTTGGGGGAGAGCAGGGGCGCAAATGGAATACGAGCAAACAATTATTTTGTGCCGTCGGGAGCAACTATCAATGCTCTAACAGGCACACTAACTTGGACCGTTCCATTCACCGGCGATTACAGTTTTTGTATTTTGGTTCATGAGTTCCGTGCAGGCAAGAAAATAGGTATTACTTCAAGTGATTTCTTGGTAAAAGCAGGAGCTAATTTTGTAGTAAATCCTGTGTTTACGGGCTTAGATGTTCATCATTTAAATGAAGGAGATGCTTTGCATTATCCAGCTGAAATTGATTATCCTTCTGCTAGCAATTTAAGTTACACTTTTTGGAATAGTACTTTTGGCGGTGTTTCTCAAAAACAGTTGGTAGGAGCTACGACTGCGAAAGATACTATCGACTGGGCCACCGCAGTAGGCGATGGAAAGAATGGCACTTATGTTTTTGTGCACCGTATTCAAAATAGTACTGGAGGTAAAATTTTAATTAAAGATTTTGCTGTTGCAGTTCATGTCTATGGCGATTTACCATTGAATTGCACTGTGCCCGATATTTCTGAAGTGGTGGATGTAGCGCCCGAGTTATTCGATTTTTCGGTTTCGCCAACAATTTTCGAAGAGTCGGTGTGGATAAATGTAGGAACTTTAGAAGGTGCTGAAATTTACTTGTATGATATTCAAGGTAAATTAATGGAAAAATACAGCGATTTCACACAGAAAACTGTTCAGCTGGATCTTTCGTCATTGGCATCTGCCATGTACGTTTTGGTTTTGAACGTAAACAATAAAACAATTTTAACGCAACGATTGATAAAGAAATAACTTTCTCTTTTCACTAATGCATCGCTAACTTCTCCCTCTTAGAGAAGAGGGGTGTGTAAATGCCTGTGAGTGGGAGGGAGATGGAATTTTTTTTTCATTACGCTTTATTTGTTATAACTATCCATCTCCCTGCAGCGCGCAATCCACATCGCACCCCTCTTCTCTCAGAGGGAGAAGTTAGTGATGCAACGCTGGAAAAACTTTGCTTGAAAAGCCGAATATTGCTCTTCCCAATATTTTAATTTATCATTGTGCCTATACAAAAAATTATGGCCTTAATTAAAGCAGTAGAAGGAAAATCTCCTCAGTTTGGTAACGATTGTTATATCGCAGAAAACGCAACAATAGTAGGCGATGTAGTGTGTGGAGATCAATGCAGTTTTTGGTTCAATGCTGTGGTGCGTGGAGACGTGCATTACATCAAAATGGGTAATAAAGTTAATGTTCAAGATGGAGCTTGTATTCACGCAACTTATCAAAAATGTCCCACCAATATTGGTAATAATGTATCCATAGGTCACCACGCTATAGTGCACGGCTGCACGGTAAAAGACAATGTTTTAATTGGCATGGGCGCCATCGTAATGGACAATTGCATTATCGGCGAAAACTCTATCATCGCCGCCGGGGCAGTGGTTACAGCAGGTACTATTGTTGAGCCTGGTTCTATCTTCGCAGGCGTTCCCGCTAAGTTCATCAAGAAAATTGATGAGCGTTTGCAAGAAGGAGAAATTAATAGAATCGCGAATAATTATGTGAAGTATAGTGGGTGGTTTAAATAAACACAGTAAGTCATTGCGAAAATCCGTCAGCTGACGGATGAAGCAATCTCATCATAGTATTCAATTCTTATTTGGGAAAAGAAGCTGAAAGCTTCAAGAAAAGATTCAGCAAAGTTACGCTAACGCTAAACTTAGCAGAGTTGAGGAGTTGAGGAAAAAAAGCTGAAAGCTTCAAGAAAAGATTCAGCAAAGTTACGCTAACGCTAAACTTAGCAGAGTTGAGGGAAGCAATCTCATTTTATAGAATATTCTTCAAATCAATTGCCGTTTGGTTTTAACCAACGGTAAAAGATAAAATTATTTATGATAAGTTTGCTTCATCCGTCAGCCGACAGATCTTCGCAATGACGAACTGGGTATTTGATGTGTGAAATTCGGAAATCTACTTACCGCCACAAATCCACCTCCTTCAGCTTCACTTTTCCACTAAAAAATATCTTAGTTGATTCTTCGAAAGATTGCGTGTAATCGGAAACGTAGAATTCATGTTTCGGGTTGGATTTTTTAGAAAGCAGTTTTTGTTCTTTTAGAGAATCTTTTACTGCGTTGGCAACGATATCGGCGCTATTGAGAATTTTAACTTTTTGCTTTTTCTTTTTGTAAACTGCCTCAATCTCTTTTTGAATTAGCGGGTAGTGGGTGCAGCCTAAAATTAATGCGTCGATATTTTTGAGTGAGCTTTTATCGAGGTAAGCAGAGATAATGGTTTTGCTAATGTTGTTATTGAAAAATCCTTCTTCAATCATTGGCGCCAACAATGGAGTAGCCAATGAGTTGGTTGTGATTTTTGAATTGGCTTTGGCGATTGATTTTGGATACACACGTGAGTTGATGGTTCCTTTGGTGCCAATTAAGCCTATGGTTGACTTATTGAAGTGTGAAGTAACATAATCTACCACCGGGTCGATTACGTTGATTACAGCAATGTTTTGAACGTGTTCTGCGGTTGATTTGCGCGCTGCTGCCGAGGCAGTATTGCAAGCGATTACGATAATTTTACATTTTTTCGATAGCAAGAAATCGGAAATTTTCTCAGAATAAAACTGAATAGCACTTGCCGATTTATCTCCGTAAGGAACGTGTGCCGTATCGCCAAAGTAAATCAACTTCTCATTGGGCAATAGCTTTTGTATGGCAGAAGCTACGGTGAGTCCGCCAATGCCCGAATCAAAAATTCCTATGGCTTGTTCTGGTTTTGACATAAAAAAGTCCCGAATTTCTGCGGGACTGATTTAAATTATTTTGCTTTTGGTGCAGTTGCAGTTTTAATAACAATGCCCAATTCTTTTTTAACTAATTCGGTAATGTCAGTTCCACTTGTAGTATCTACATACAATAAAGTGCTAGAATCAACTACGTAAGTGTATAAATTCGCTTTTGCTACTTTCTCTATTGCTGCTTTTACTTTCTTTTGCAAAGGCTCAAACAATGTAACTTGCTCTTCTTGTAATTTAGCATCTGCTGCTTGAGAGAATTGAGCAAACTCTTGTTCTTTTGATTGCAACATACCTGCTTCCATTTCAAGTTGACTCGGACTCAAAGTAGCTTTCTTAGTTTCCAAAGCTTGAGCCGCTGTCATGTATTCAGTTTTCATTTTTTCTAATGTTGTTCTAAAGTATTCTTCATCTTCTCTAATACGCATTTCTACTGTATCTCTTTCTGGCATGGTTAAGAAAATATCGTTGGTATTTACGTAGCCGAATTTCATTTTCTGTGCAAAAGAAGCAGCACTCATCACAGTCACAAATGCAAGAATTAAAAGGGTTTTTGAATTTTTCATGGTTAGATTTATTGATTAATTAGAATATCCTAGTTGTTTTAAAATGTCGTTGCTAATTTCATTTTTAGCATTTACATAAAGCACAGAAACTTCTCCTGCTTTGTCGATGATTACAGCGTATCCTTTGCTGTCGGCATAATCTTTAATGGCTTTGTAAACTTTGTCTTGAATGGGTTTTACCAATTTTTCTCTTTGTTTAAAAAGCTCGCCTTCCTTGCCGAAATATTTGTTTTGCATTTCTTTCAATTCTTGCTCGGCTTTGGCAATATCTTGCTCTTTTTTCACTTTCATTTCTGCCGACAAAAGGATTTTATCGGCTTCGTAGTTTTTGTACTGCTGGTCGATGCTGTTTTTTTTGGCTTCAATTTCTTTCTGCCAATCGGTGGCCATTTGTTTTAAAGAGGTTTCTGCCGTAGTGTAATCGGGTATTTTGCTGAAAATGTATTTGCTATCAATACAACCAACCTTCTGCGCGCTTTGCGCTGCAAGGATTAAGCTGCTGCTTAAAAAGAGTATGATGAATAAACTTCTCATGTATTGAATTACGAATTTATAAATTTAAATGCAGAATTATTCATGTCTTTGCAAATGCTGTTCCAACTACCAACCACTCATACTCGCGCCTAGCATAAAAGTAGGTTGCCATTTCGGATTTGGTAAATTATCGAAGCCGTAACCTATATCAAAGCCAAGTAAGCCAAACATTGGCATGAACACTCTAACACCAACGCCAGCTGTCTTACGGGCTTCAAACGGACTCAATTTTCGTACTTCGCTCCATCCTCGACCGGCCTCCATAAATGCCAAACCGTAAATCGTAGCGCTTGGATTTAACGAAACAGGGTAACGCAATTCCATAGTGTATTTAGCTGCAGCTACGGCTCCATTACTTGGCGTTACGCCATTAGATCCATGATCGTCGGTATAGCCTCTTAATGCAATAATTTCTCGACCATCGATAGAAAAGGTCATCGGACTGCCACCTAAATAAAATCTTTCGAATAAAGTATAATCAGCTGCGCTGTTGTACCTTCCCAAAACCCCAAAATTCACTTTGGTGTACAATACCAAATTGCCAAATACTTTATTGTACCACTCGGCTTGAACTTTCATTTTGTAGTACTCAATTAAGTTGCTTTTTGATATTTGATCGGCAGTCATAAAATTGCTGTAAGGCAAAGTTCCTTGCAAGGTTAACGTAACATTAGAGCCGCTTCTTGGATAAATAGGCTGATCTATGGAGTTTCTAGATAGTATTAACCTTCCGAAGTAAGCATTGTACTGCCCGTCGGGAATTTGTGATGAACCAAAATTATAATTTGAAATATTATAATGTTGGTAAGTTCCAATTAAGTTAAGGTTGAAGAAGTCATCTGGCCATTTTAAGCGCATGCCATAACCAGCGGAACCAGTAGTGGAGTGGTAAAAACCTGTTATTTCACCATTAATAGTGTTGCTACTTAGATTGGCTAAGCGTGAATGCGAAAAAGACAAGCTTAAAGAATTTGGTTTTTTACCACCCAACCAGGGTTCTATGAATGAAGCGTTGTAGCTTTGGTACTGCAAACCTGTTGATTGCGCACGAATACTAAATGTTTGTCCGTCACCAGAAGGTAGGGGAGTCCAAGATTTTCTATCCAACATTCTTTTTGTAGAGAAATTGTTGAACGATAAACCTAAAGTACCTACTAGTCTGCCGCCACCATAACCAGCGGACAGTTCTACTTGATCGGAAGGTTGTTCTTCAACAATATATTCGATATCAACTGTTCCATCGGCTGCATTGGGCTTAGGATTCACCGACATTTTTTCGGGGTTGAAATATTTCAATTGTGCTAACTCACGCTGAGAACGAATGATATCAGAACGACGAAATAAATCTCCTGGCTTGGTTCTAATTTCGCGCATTACCACATAGTCGCTGGTTTTGGTATTTCCTATCAAAGTAACGCGATTGATACGCGCTTGTTTTCCTTCGTAAATGCGAATTTCAATGTCGATACTATCGCCTTCAATTTTAATTTCTTTTGGGTTTACGTTGAAGAAAAGGTAGCCATCATCCAAGTAAAGAGAACTTACATCTTGTCCGTTAGCATCCATCATCAAACGCGCATTCAAAGTCTGCATATTATAAACATCACCACGATTGATGTTTAAAATTCGGTTGAGCTCTTCGGCGCTGTATTTGGTGTTTCCTACCCAACTAATGTGGCGGAAATAGAATTTATCGCCTTCATCTACACGAATACCAATCAATTTTCTGTTGTCCTTTAATTTTGAAACGCTATCTGCGACTATTCGTGCATCTCTAAATCCTTTTTCGTTGTAGGCATTCACTATAGCAGCCAAATCATTATTGTAATCTTTTTCATTGAAAGCACCGTCTTTAAACACATTCCACCATCGGTAGCGCTTGGTTTCTTTCATTAATTTGCGCAATTTTCTTTCGCTAAGGGCATAATTGCCATAGAATTTGATGTCTTGAATACGTACTTTTTTCCCTTTGTCGATGATGATTTTAAGGTTTACGCGCTTGCTGTCTATAGAGTCGGCACTCTCTTCCATTTTCACGGTGCAGTTGGCTCTTCCTTTTTCTTCGTAATATTTTTTAATGGTGTTTTCGGTGAAGTTGAGAAGGTTCTTGGTAATGGGCTTATCTTTCTGAATACTTATTTTTTCGCGAATTTCTTTTTTGTGGTTTTTGCTTACGCCAACTATACTATATTTATTCAATCGAGGGCGCTCTTTTACAACGATAATTAGTGTTATTTTCTCTTCATTTAAATCGGCATATTTTATTTGAACATCATCAAACATTCCTTGTGCCCAAATCTTTTTGATGGCGTTGGCAGCTTGCTCACCTGGCCAGCGAAATTTGCCGCCTCTTTCCAATCCCGACCAAGATATGATGGTATATTCTTCTGAAGTTGCGTTACCTTCTACTCTTATGTTGTCAATGGTGTATTCGCGTGGAGCAAGAATAGACGGAACATCAAGTTGTGCTGCTACAGAAATAGAAAAAAGGAAAAAGATAAGAAGCTGGAGGTATTTCATGTTATGAAGTAATTTGTTCGCTGGTCATACCAAAGCGGCGCTCGCGATGTTGGTAGCTTATGATGGCTTTAAAGAAATCTTCTTCTCTGAAATCGGGCCACAGTGTTTCGGTAAAATACAATTCTGCATAAGCCAATTGCCATAGCAAGAAGTTGCTAATTCTTTGCTCACCACTGGTGCGAATCATCAACTCTGGATCGGGAAAATGTTTGGTACTTAAATAGGTGCTTAGGGTACCCTCAGTGATTTTATCTGCCGAAATTTTACCAGCAACGGCATCTTTTGCAATTTGCTTGATAGCCTCGGTAATCTCAAATTTAGAGCTGTAACTTAATGCCAAGATCAAATTGAGTTTAGAGTTTTTACTGGTATTGTCGATGGCTTCTTGCAATTTATTCTGGCACTTTTTAGGAAGAGATTCAATGTTTCCGATGGCGTGCAAACGGATATTGTTTTCGTTTAGTGTTTTGGTCTCACTATTTATGGTATCCACTAGTAATTCCATTAGCGCATTTACTTCTGCTTGCGGTCGGCTCCAGTTTTCTGTGGAAAAAGCGTAAAGTGTTAGGTTTTCAACTCCACTTTTTACAGCAGCTTCTAGTGAAGCGCGCACCGCTTTAACGCCATTTTTATGGCCAAATACGCGCATCATTCCTTGTTTCTTAGCCCAACGTCCATTTCCATCCATTATGATGGCTACATGTTTAGGTACGTTATTTTTATCAATTTTTTCTAGCAAAGACATTAATTCTCAGGCTTTTTAAAGAGGTGTAAATGTAGTTTTTTTTTCTCAAAGCTTAATAAATTAATGCTTTTTTGCGTGTTTTAAAAAACCCGACAAATCTCTTCTTTGCTTAGTTTGTAAGAGATGGTGAAACCAGTGAAAACATAGAGGTCTTTTCTTGTGGAGTCGCCACGTTGTTTGCCCGCTATTTTTTGAAGAGGAATTCCGGTTTTATTCGACATGTTTTCGGCCTCTGTAGAAATTTCTCCTGGGTTAGGGTAGTTGGTGCTTATATCGTCTATATAATCAGTGAAGGTTTTTCTAATGCCCCATTCAGCGCTAAAGCCCAATCGGCCCCATTTCATTTTGAGTCCCAAACCAACAGGTATCGCTATTTGGTGCAAAGAATAATCTATTCCTTCTGTTTGCAAGGGCTCAAGATTTATGAATGTTCCACCACTATTGGCTTGCGGATTGAAATAAAAGTAGTTGAGTCCGCCAAATACAAAAGGAGTTATTTTTCTTTTTATACTTTTCATCAATGCAAATTCATAGAAATTGAATTCCAATTGTCCGCCTACCTCAAATATGGGCGATGTAAATGACAAATTTCTTTGTTTTTCGAATGTGTTTGATGAATAAGCATCGTATCCTTTTATTTCGTTGTAATTGATGAATGCGCGAAGGGAATAGTGACTATTGAGGGCATATCTGTAAAATATACCTCCTGCGGGTTGCATCAGTTGGATAGGGAAATGATAGCGATTTAATTCCCCTATGTAGTATCCTACGCCCCCAAATAATCCTATTTCTGAATAAGGATTTATGTTGGTGTTTGCTACACTCGAGAAGCTAATAAAAGTAAGAGAAAATGAAGCTAATAATTTTCGAATAAGATTCATTATACTAGATTATTGCTTATGAACGCAGAGTGATTAATCAAATTGCCTTTTAGCAATTAGAAACGAACCCTACCATCTCTACCGGTTTTAAGCTTGTAGCTTACGGTTATGGTTAAGAAGCCATAGCTGTCTTTGTCGGTGGGGTCTCCTCGTTGTTGTCCGGCAACATAGTTTTCATTGGTGCCTTTATTCGGATCTGCTAAATATGCTGCTGGAGCCCCTTTATAAGCTTCTATAGTTGCGTTATCGAAATAAGTGGTGCTAACGCCATCCATATAATCGGTAAAAGTTTTTCTTTGCCCGTATTCAAGACCAAACATCCATCTTTTACTTCCAGCAAAGGCTTTTCTAAAACCAAAACCGTAAGGAATAGCTAAACTTACCGGACTAAAAGGTTTTCGAGTTGCAATGATTTCCTGACCTTCGGTGTTTAATGGACGGATATTGTGCCAGTTCCCACTTTCATCTTTACCTTGTGGGTTGTGGTAAAAAGCAGCAGCGCCAATAAACAAATACGGGTAGATACCTGCATTTTTAAGACCTCTAATTTTTTTTAATTTATAAATATGACCAGCTTTTTCTTTTACAAAATAGAACTCATATCTAGCGCCCAACTCAAATACATTTGATCTGAATTGAAACTGTCTGTCCATTCTATATGCCCAAGCAGTTGTTCTATCATCTCCAGACAGCATTCCCCATTGAAAACCAACCATTACAGCGTGTCTTGGGTGTAGCTTGTATCGTCCGCCTAAAAATGCAGTTGGACGCGTCATATTCGTTTCAAAGTCTTTGTAGTAATCTGTACCAATCTGATCGGCACCCCCAAGGTCCCCCAAGAAGTTGGTTGTTCCTGCGCCAAATGTAATTTCGGCTCTTAATCGTTTCCAAGCAGAATAGGATTGAGCGTGAGAACTTGCTGTAATTAGCATTAGTCCTAAGAAAGCGATGCAATATTTCATTAGATTTATTTTCACTAGATGCAAATATAAATAAAATATGCAATTAAAGAAACTAAAATTAATTTCGGATATCGTGGCCCCAATATAGCTTGTTTCTGAGGGTGCTGGCGAATGACTGACCTTGAATTCTTACGATATGGGCCTTAAATTCTTCTTTTTCAATAATCAGTTCTGTTTTTTCATTCACCGAGGTATTTCTTGAATCTAGGGAGACCATAAATTCATTGCCTCTGCCTTCCATCACCAGCTTTATTTTTTTGCTGTCGGGTATAATCAAGGGCCGAACATTTAAGTTGTGCGGTGCGATAGGAGTAATAATAAACACCCCTGAGTTGGGCATTACGATGGGACCGTTGCAGCTTAAGGAATAGCCTGTTGAACCCGTTGGGGTAGAAACGATGAGGCCATCGGCCCAATAGGATGTAAAGTATTCATCATTGATGTAAGCGTGTACGATAATCATAGATGAAGAATCTTTTTTATGAATGGTCAATTCATTGAGTGCGAAGTTGGTTTCGCCAAATAGATTTTCTTTGGTTACTAGCTTAAGCATGGTACGCTGATCCATGTAAAACTCTTTGCTAAGCAAGCTTTCGATCGAATTGATGGTGTCGCTAGAAGCGATGCTCGCCAAGAATCCCAATCTACCAGTATTGATTCCAATCACAGGGATTTCTAAATTTTTGATCAGCAATAATGATTCTAGAATAGTTCCATCGCCACCCAATGAGCAAACGAAATCAACTCCTTGCAATTCCTTATGCTCTATAAAAGTTTTGGCATTGTCAATGCCACTCAATTTGTCTTTTATTTTTTCTAAATAAGGCGCATATACTACAAACTCAATTTCTTGGTGCTGTTGAACAAAGCGGAAGAAATTTTCAAAAATTTCTTTTTTGGCTTCATTGTATTCTTTTCCAAAGATGGCGAGTTTCATAGTGTATCTTTTATATTGGAGCTATAAAGCTAAGATAAATACCCGATTGTCCTTTTCTATTGGCAGAAAATTCTATTCTCAATACTTTGTCGTAGTAAGTAACGAAGTCGAGTCCCACGCCATAACCTATTAGTAAAGTATTGCTCAACGCATTGCTGGCTGTATAAACCCTATCTTTAATATATCCCGCATCGGCAAAGAGATTTAGATAGAAGGCATGATGGAAGGTGTTGAATTTCTCGAAAGGCAAATGTTTGATTTTGTAAACTCTAGGTTTGTACAATTGCCATTTAACATTCGATTTAAATACCACGAAATTAGTACCACTAATCATATTGGGTTCGTAGCTGCGCACAAAATCATTGTTAAAGCCAAAGCCTTTCGCAATGTAGAAGGGCACCTTGTCATGCGTATATGCTCTCGCTTTCAATCCTAAGCCGTAGTAGAAACTGCCCTTTATCTTTCCGAATTTTTCAGCCAGCACCGAAAAAAGCATGGTATTGATTTTGTTTTTTGAAAAATCTAGTCCGTACTTATCGGCAGTAAACTCCAAATCGTGCCCCTTAAGTGGGTAGTTTTTAGAATCTCTTTTATCTACTCTGTACAAATATCTAAGTGTTAAATACGAACTTTGATTTTGACCGTTGAGCAAGTAATTAGGGTTTTCATTCGTCGAAACAATGGTATCGGCAACTTTCACAAAGTCGTATTGCAAGCGAAAAAAGTGTTGTTGGTAAAGTTTATGGCGAAATACATACTCTGCATAAGTATTGAATTCCTCGCGCATAATTTCATTGGCATCTTTGTGGTAAACAATTTTGTCGTTCACGCTTTTGTAATAGATTTCGTGGCGGCGCACACTTAAAAATGATAAGTTGAGTCCGTGATTTTTCGTTTTCACCAAATACGGTATTTTGTAGAGCAAGCCAATCTCTTGCGAGTAACCAAACTTCAATTTCAACTGGATAGTTTCTTGTCGGCCCCTAAAATTGTACTGATTAAGATACAAACCGTAGCTAAACCTATCAAAATTGCGGTATTGCAGCCAGTCGAAGGTGTTTCTATCTTCGCCCACCAATATGGGTTGAGGCCAAGTGTACCAGCGTTCTTTTACTTTAATTTTTATGTTGATTAATTTACCATCGTAGGTAGGTTCAATAAAAACAAAATTGAATAGGGAAGTATTGATAAGGTTTTGCTGCGAGCGTAAGGCTTTCTCGCTGAAATCGTTCAAGGAAACAACATTACCTTGATGAAAAGTTATTTCTTTTTCAATGATATAGTTTTTGGTGATTTTGTTACCCTCAATCTCAATAAGATTTACAATGAAGGTAGAATCTTGTCCTTTCGCGACAATGCAACTCAGCAAAAGAATAAGAACTACTACATTGCGCATTTTACATGTTCAAATAGTTCATGAACAAATCGAATCGACGTTGTAAATCTTCATCAAATGTGCTTTGATGATAGCTAGCTTTAATGGTGTAGTTGAAACGCGTAAAAGTTTGAATGATGCGCGATAAATCGATGATATTTATTTTAAGTACCACTTCCAATTTCATAGAATCTGCTGGAGTTGAAGTCGCACAATTTAAAATTTTAGCGTTGTCTGATTCAACAATTTGAGCGATATGAGAAAGTGAATAATCATTGATGTTTACCTCTAAAACGATTACTCCGCCTGGTTCATTAGAGGCAGTGAATTTAGAGAAGCTATAAGCCAAATCCATAGAAAGGATAGAGCCGCAGTAAACATTTTTATCGTCTAATACAGGAATCACTGATATTCTAGCTTCCCCCATTATTTTAATCACTTCAAAGATATGGTCGTGAACGCGCACAAAAGGACGCATTAAAGAAATCTTTTTATTTTTTATTTCCTCTGAAGTATCTTCAAAGAAATCGTAGATATCTTTGTCGGATAGGAGTCCGCAGTACTCTTCGTCTTTTACAATAGCAACGTGAGAAATTCGGAATTCATCCATCATAGAAAGAGCAGTATCTCCTGTGTCTTGAGGTTTCAAGAAAGGAAGGTCGTAGGTGATTAAATCTTGTGCTAACACGGAATAAACGAATTTAAGTACTCGGGCAAAGGTAGTATTTTTTACTTTTGTGCACCACTAATAAAAAAGCTATGGTAAGATTAAGCGTAAACATTAACAAAATAGCCACTTTGCGAAATTCGCGCGGCGGAGATGTGCCTAACGTTGCGCAGGTAGCGAAAGATGCCGAGCGATTTGGGGCGCAGGGCATAACGGTGCACCCTCGACCAGATGAACGTCATATAAGATATGCCGATGTTTACGATTTAAAGAAAATTGTAAGTACCGAGTTCAATATAGAGGGTTATCCATCTACCGATTTCATGAAGATGGTGTTGGAGGTGAGGCCAGAACAAGTAACTTTAGTGCCCGATCCTCCTGGCGCATTGACATCGAATGCTGGATGGGATGCCAAAAAGAATTTCGATTTTTTAAGTGAGGTGGTTGCAGAGTTTAAAAAACAAGGAATTCGCACTTCTGTTTTTATGGAGACAGAACTCAATCAAATAGAGTGGGCGGCGAAAACCGGAGCTGATAGAATAGAGTTGTATACTGAGGGTTACGCAACTGAATATGTTAAAAATAAAGAAGAGGCCGTTGCTCCTTATAAAAGAGCGGCTTTAAAGGCGAGGGAATGTAGTTTGGGTTTAAATGCCGGCCACGACCTAAACTTGCAAAACTTGAAATATTTTGCAGAGGAAGTGGAGGGCTTGGATGAAGTGTCTATCGGTCATGCCCTAATCGCCGATGCTTTGTATTTCGGATTAGAGAATACTATTCAACTTTATTTACGTCAGTTGCGCCATGGAGCTTAATTTTAAAGTGTTTGGTGAAGGAGAACCTGTAATTATTTTACACGGATTTTTAGGCTCTTTAGACAATTGGCAAAGTGTGGCCAAAGATTTATCTTGTGGTTTTAAAGTGTATTTGATTGATTTGCGCAATCATGGTAAAAGTGAGCATACATCAAAACATAGCTATGCCCTGATGAGCGAAGATTTAAAAGATTTTTTTCAGCAACATAATATTACGAATGCCAGTGTCATCGGCCACTCCATGGGAGGAAAAACAGCAATGTTTTTTGCTGCGCTTAACCCAATATTGGTAGCTCAATTGGTGGTGATTGATATTGGTGTGAAGTATTATCCTCCACATCATCAAGAGGTCTTAGGAGCTTTAAATTCTATTGATTTATCTCTTGTTACAAGCCGACAAGAAGTAGAAGCGCATTTGATGCAAAAGCTTAACGATAATGGTGTGGTGCAATGGCTAATGAAAAATCTAAAAAGAGAGGGAGACGCATTTCAATGGAAATTCAATCTTAAAGATTTAAGTACTGAAATAGAAAATATAGGAGAGGCCTTGCCCGAAGAAGCAGAATTTTTGAATCCTACTTTATTTATACGTGGCGGAAACTCTCACTATGTTTTAGATGAAGATATTGAGGGTATCATGCAGCATTTCCCATTGGTGAAAATGGAAACAATTACTAATGCCGGCCACTGGGTGCACGCCGAGCGACCGCATGAATTTAACGATGTTCTTCAAAAATTTCTTAAAAACCACTAACTTAACCGATTCAAAAATATATTATGCCCGAATCATTAGCGATAATACCCACTTACAACGAAAGAGAAAACATAGAAGCGATAATTCGCAAGGTGCTTTCTTACCCCGAAGCATTTCATATGTTAATAGTGGATGATGGTTCGCCCGATGGAACGGCGCAAATCGTTAAAAATTTGCAGAAAGAGTTTGATGGTCGCTTGTTTTTGAAAGAAAGAACAGGCAAACAAGGTTTGGGTACAGCATATATCCTCGGATTCCAATGGGCGATAGAAAACAAATACGAGTTGATTTTTGAAATTGATGCCGATTTTTCTCACAATCCCGATGATTTATTGCGTTTGAGACAAGCTTGTTTAGATGGTGCCGATTTAGCTATTGGTTCAAGATATTGCAATGGTGTAAATGTAGTGAACTGGCCCATGTCGAGAGTACTTACCTCTTACTATGGTTCTATGTATGTAAGAATGATGACAGGAATGACTATTCGCGATACCACTGCCGGATTTAAATGCTACAAAAGAAGAGTTTTAGAAACCATCGATTTCAATGCGATTAAACTGATTGGTTATGGTTTTCAAATAGAAATGAAATTTAGAACCTGGAAGCACGGATTCAAAATCGTTGAGGTGCCTATCATCTTTCAAGATAGAACAGCTGGTGCTTCTAAAATGAGTAAGGGTATTATAAAAGAAGCTTTCGTGGGTGTATTTTTAATGAAAGTAAAATCATGGTTTACCAAATACAAGCAAGCAAATGCAATCACTAATTAAGGGCGGAACTCTGGTGAATGAAGGCCGAATTTTTAAAGCCGACATTCTGATTGAAGACGGAAAAATAAAAGAAATTTTTGAGAACAGCGCCGATTTTAAAGACCAGAATATTGAAGTAATTTCTGCTGAAGGAAAGTATATTTTACCAGGATTGATAGACGACCAAGTTCATTTTCGTGAGCCCGGTTTAACACACAAAGGAAATATAGCATCAGAATCAAAAGCAGCTGCAGCGGGTGGAGTGACCTCTTTTATGGAGATGCCCAACACCAATCCGCAAACTACCACCGCCCAAGAATTAGAGAAGAAGTTTGCTATTGCTGCAGAAAGTAGCGCTGTGAATTATTCTTTTTTTATGGGTGCTACCAACCATAATATTGATGAATTATTGGCTGTTGATGTAAGGCACACTGCGGGAATTAAAATATTCATGGGCTCTTCAACAGGCGATATGCTGGTAGACGATACGCATGTATTGTGTGAGATTTTTAAGAAGTCGAAAGTACTTATTGCTACGCATTGCGAAGATGAGCAAACCATCAAAAACAATTTAGAGACTTATAAAGCTAAATACGGAGAAGAAATTCCTTTTTCTGCGCATCCCTTAATTCGCAATGAAGAGGCTTGTTACAAATCGTCATCAATGGCGGTGCAGCTGGCTAAAAAGCACGATACTCGTTTACATATTTTGCATATTTCATCAGCATCAGAAGTGGCTTTGTTTGCCAATGATGTTCCTTTGGAAAAGAAAAGAATTACAGCCGAAGCCTGCATTCATCACTTGTGGTTTAGCGATGCCGATTACGAAGAAAAAGGCAGATGGATCAAATGGAATCCGGCAGTGAAAACGGCTAAAGACAGAGATGCTGTGTGGAAGGGTGTTTTAGAAAACAATATTGATATTATTGCTACCGACCATGCCCCTCATACCATTGAAGAGAAAGAAGGTAAATATATAAAGGCTCCGTCGGGCGGGCCGCTTGTGCAACATTCCTTAGTGGCCATGTTGGAGTTTGTGAAGCAAGGTAAAATCACCTTAGAAAGAGCAGTGGAGAAAATTTCTCATGCACCCGCTCTTTGTTTGCAAGTAGAAAAAAGAGGATTTATTAGAAAAGGATATTTTGCCGACTTGGTGATGGTTGATTTGAATGATGCCTGGACGGTGAACAAATCGAACTTGTTGTACCATTGCGGATGGAGTCCGTTTGAAGGCTACACCTTCAGTTCAAAAGTTCTTACTACTTGGGTAAATGGAAAGGTAGTATACAAAAATGGCTCCGTGGTTAACGGAGCCAAAGGCAGTGCGCTGACTTACTCTAGATAATATTAATTGCCTTCAACAGGTTTAGCTTGTGTATCTGTGGTAGTATTTACATCCATGGTTACAATTTGATCGGCAGCCCATGTTCCAGAGTATTGAGCTGTTCCTAACCAATAGAATTTACCATATCCATCTCTTTTATCGTCTTTCCAGTTTCCAGCGTATTTGCCGCCTTTTATCCAAATATAAGTTCCAAAACCACTTCTTTTGCCTTGAAAGAAAGATCCAATGTATTTGTCTCCGCTAACAAAAATGTATGTACCTGGCCCGTGAGGTTTGCCGTTTAACCATTGTCCGTCATATTGATCTCCATTTGCAAATTTAAATACTCCCGATCCTGTGAAGCAGTTTCCTTTAGTACATTGCGCATAGCTAGTATTGTTAAACGCTGCTGTAAAAGCAACAAGCATTGAAATTAATAAGGCCTTTTTCATATGTTAATTTATTTTCGCTGTGAAGATATTAAAATTTTAATCAACCTTCTATCGTGTAATTTTCTAATTTAGAATGCGAAAATGAAAAATTTGGCGCATATTATAAATTATCACACTGAATTATGAGATTTTTTTTAGCTCTTCTACTGCCGGTTTATATCTTCTCTTGCACAACCAATAGTGATGCCACAAGTGAAATTATTCCAGCAAATGTTATCGACTCCCTAACATTTGCCAAAGTTTTAGCCGATATGCATATTATGGATGGCGGGGCAAAATTTCAAGCTTTTCCCGATAATAGAATTGCGGCAAATAAGTACAGTCAGAATTTAGGCGTGCTTAAAAAATATAATCTCGACAAAGCTAAATTCGATTCAACATTGGTTTATTATTCTGCCCATCCCGATAAATTTGATAGGGTATATAATAAGGTGTTGGAGATTTTGAGTGAAGAGCAGGCGCTGCTCAATGCCAATGATACAATTACGAAATAATTATAAATAGAAAGCCGCCGCATCCTCAACACTCCTTCTAACACTCCTATACTCAAACCCCAATCTTTCTCTTGCCTTTTCATTAGAATAATACGCTTTTCTATAAGCCGATTGCGCGTTCTCTTTGGTGATGAAGGGTTGCGCTCTAAATAAGAAACATCTAAGAGCATCAACTCGCCAAATGATTTCGGCCATCCATCGTTTGGCTTCGTGCGTAGGGGCTGGTAGTTTAAGGTTTAGGGCAATAGTATCAAACAGTTCTTTAAAGGAAATATTTTCGCTAGTGGTCAAGAAGCGTTCGCTGTGGATATCGCTTTTCATCAGTCGAACCATGATTTCTGCCACATCTCGCGCATCTACAAATCCGTTCACTCCGTGGGTATAAAATTTCAATCCTTTTTTTACTTTATTGAAAAGAGAAGCGCTTGATTTTTCTTCGTTGCCCGGACCGATAATCACCGATGGATTTACAATCACGGCATTCAAGCCTTCCTCTATGCCACGCCAAACTTCCATTTCAGAAAATTTCTTGCTAAAAGCGTAATTCGATCGTCCTTCTTTATCTTCCCACAATTTCTCTTCAGTAATTTTTCCATCTTCTACAGAATCGCCCAAAGCAGCGGTGGAGCTAACATGACACAGCTTTTTGATTTTTAATTTCAAGGCCATATTTACCACATTGTGTGTGCCTTCAATATTGATTTTAAACATTTGTTCTTTGTCTCTTTGTGCAAAAGAAACTGTTGCAGCGCAGTGGTAAACATAGTCGCAATCCTGCATTGCTTCTTGTAAAGAGGGTATATCCAACACATCGCCATCTACCCATTCTACCTTGGAAAACAAGGTTTTGTCGGCAGAATAAAATTCAAAAATATCTTGTGCAGTTTTTAATGTACTTCCTTTTCTTTTTAAAGCACGTACTGGTTCTCCTTTGCTCACCAAATGGTACAAAAGATGTGCTCCCAAAAGTCCAGTACCGCCTGTAATGAAGTTCATTTGGCTAAGATAATAAAATAGGCAATACTTCCGTAGGGGCGAGCTGTGCTCGCCCATTTTAGTAAATAAAATTATTGCGGGCGAACACAGTTCGCCCCTACGTCTTTTCTTATATCTTTGTGCCTCTTAAAATTGATAGCATGAATTTCATTGAAGAATTAAAATGGAGAGGGATTTTGCAAGACATGATTCCCGGCACCGAAGAACAATTGCAAAAGGAAATGACTACTGCTTATGTGGGTTTCGATCCTACTGCTGATTCCTTACACGTTGGAAATTTAGCGGCTATTATGTTGTTGAAGCATTTTCAAAATTGCGGCCACAAACCTGTGGCTTTAGTTGGTGGCGCTACAGGAATGGTGGGGGATCCATCGGGGAAAAGTGCAGAAAGAAAATTCTTGGATGAAGCTACCTTAAAGCACAATCAAGATTGTATCAAAAAGCAACTAGAGAAATTTTTAGATTTCAATGGCGGAGCAAATTCTGCCCAAATAGTGAACAATTACGATTGGTTTAAAGATTTTTCTTTGCTCGATTTCTTGCGCGATGTAGGTAAACACATCACTGTAAGTTACATGATGGCTAAAGATTCTGTGAAGAATAGATTGGAAGGTGGAATATCTTTCACTGAGTTTTCTTACCAGTTGATACAAGGTTATGATTTTTACTACCTCAATGAAAAATACAATTGCAAATTGCAAATGGGTGGTAGCGACCAATGGGGCAATATTACTACAGGTACAGAGCTTGTTCGTAGAAAAAGCGACAGAGAAGCCTTCGCCTTAACCGGTAAATTAATTACCAAGAGTGATGGTACTAAATTCGGTAAATCGGAAGGCGGAAATATTTGGTTGGACGCCAAAAAAACTTCACCCTACCAGTTTTACCAATTTTGGTTAAACGTGAGTGATGAAGATGCTTTGCGCTACATTAAGATATTTACTACTCAAACAAAGGAAGAGATAGATGCTTTGGCCGAAGAACATGCTAAAGAGCCTGGCCAACGTGCTTTGCAAAAAGCATTGGCGAAAGCGGTAACGATTACAGTGCATTCTGAAGCCGATTACAACAACGCTATAGCTGCGTCTGATATCCTTTTCGGTAAAGGGACTTTAGAAACTTTGCAATCGTTAAGTGAAGAAGATTTCTTGGCTGTTTTTGCCGATGTTTCTAAAAGTGAATTGGCGAAAGATAAATTGGCTGCGGGTATCAATATTGTTGACTTTTTGAGTGAAACTACCACTTTGTGCGCCTCTAAGGGTGAAGCAAGAAGAAGTATACAAGGCAATGCGATTGCGGTAAACAAATCGAAAGTGGATGAAAGTAAGAGTGTAAATACCAGCGATTTACTCAATGGTAAATATATTTTGTTGCAAAATGGCAAGAAAAAGTATCACGTGGTAGTGGTTTCTTAATGAAACGAAATGGCATCTATATAGACAACAATGCTACTACACCACTAGATGAGCGTGTGTTGCAAGCCATGCTTCCTTATTTTACCCATGAATTTGGCAATGCCTCTAGTTCTACCCATCGTTATGGTTGGGTGGCGAAGGATGCACTTGAAACAGCAAGAAAACAAGTAGCTGAAACGGTTGGTGCCGAAGAAGGCGAAATCACCTTCACCAGTGGCGCAACAGACGCTATTAATCAGGCAATTGTTGGTGTTTATCAATTGTTTAAAGGACATAAAAATCATTTCATTACAGCAGTTACCGAGCACAAGGCAGTGTTAGATGCCCACAGATTTATAGAAAAAGAAGGAGCTGAGGTGACTTATTTAAGCGTTGATAACAATGGATTAATCGACTTAAAGCAATTGGAAAATAGCATGACAGAGAATACTGCCATGGTTTCTGTAATGCTGGCCAACAATGAAACCGGAGTGATACAAGATGTGAAATCTATTGCCGCCATAGTGCATCGCAAAAACTCGGTTTTCTTTTGTGATGCAGTGCAGGCGCTGGGTAAAATACCTTTGAATGTAAATGATTTAGGTATCGACATTATGCCTTTATCGGCGCATAAAATATACGGGCCGAAAGGCGCAGGCGCCCTGTACACCCGCCGAAAATCACCACGTATTAAGTTGCCTCAATTTTTGCATACAGGCACTCCTAATGTGCCTGCCATCGTTGGTTTTGGTAAGGCTTGTACTTTAATTAGTTTGGAAGAAATCAATAGAATTTTGCCTTTAAAATTAGAACTTTTAGCAGGCTTACAGCAATTGGGTTTTATTCAAAATGTGGGAGATATGCCCACTTTACCAAATACATTAAATGGTCGTTTCGATAAAATAAGAGCAGCAGAATTGATGCGAAAAACCGATGGCTTAGCTTACTCTTTGGGTTCTGCCTGTAATTCTGCCGATGCTAAGTTATCTCATGTGTTGAAAGCGATGGGCTTAACAGATGCGCAGATACAATCTTCGTTTAGAATTTCCTTGGGAAGATTTAATTCATCTGAAGAAATAAAAACAACAGTAAAAGAGTTTTTAGGGCACATTAATTGAAGTCTAAATTAAATATTGTTATAGCTCTTTCATAAAGCGCAATATTCCTTATTTTTAATAAAATTTTACAGAATGAATAGAGTTTGGGGATTGTTATTGTTGTGCACTTCTTCTCTTTTTGCTCAGCAAACAAATACAGATAGTTTGCGTGCCAAATACAAAGATGAGAATGCTGTGTACAGTATTTTGAAAGAGAATATGGTGATTAGTGTGGTGAAAGATAAACCTGTGGTGCACTGCGATCACCAATCGGAAATGTGGTTTTTGAAAGACAATGCGCATTCATACGCGAATCGTTCTATATACTTTTCTTATTTCACGGGCATAGAAAACATCAATGCCTATACCTTAGTGCCCACCGCCAAAAAAGGCAAACCAGTCAAGGAATTGGTGTATAAAATCGAAGAAAAAAACACTATTTCTGCAGGTATTTTTTTCGATAGCGGCAAGGAAAAGTCTTTTGTTTTTCCAAACGCCAAAAAAGATGGTGCTGCCCATTTAGAATATCGTGAAGTGTACAATGATCCTCACTTTTTAGGCTTGTTTTATTTCAACACGTATGTGCCTATTCAGCATTCTGAGTTCTCGGTATCTTTTCCGTCTAGCGTTAAATTAGAGTATACTCTAATGAATACCGAGAAGTACAATATTGAAATGACCACTCAGCAGAAAAAGGGAGTAACAACTTACACTTGGACTGCCAAAAACATAGCCGCCTACGATTACTTTAATAATGCACCAAGCTTAAGCTATTATGCACCACATGTTATTGTGCGCATTGCCGAAATAAAACATAAGAATGGTGAAGTAGAAAAAGTGTTGCCTGATGTTACCGGACTTTACGATTGGTATTACACTTTTGTGGAAGATGTAAATACAGTAGACAATAGCGAATTGAAAAACCTCACGGATTCTATTGTGAAAGATGCACCAAACAACGATGAAAAAGCGCGCAAAATTTTCAATTGGGTGCAAAGCAATGTGAAATATGTCGCTTTTGAAGATGGCATGGGGGGATTCGTTCCAAGAGAAGCACATATGGTTTGTCAGAAACGCTACGGCGACTGCAAAGACATGGCCAGTATCATTACCGAAATGCTGAGGTATGCGGGTTTGAAATCGCATTTAACATGGATAGGCAGTAGGGATATTCCCTATACTTACGAGCAAGTGCCTACACCCTTAGTAGACAATCACATGATTTCTGCCTACGAGCGTGATAATGGCGAAATTGTATTTTTAGATGCAACGGGGTACTACACTCCATTTGGCATGCCCACTTCGTTTATTCAAGGCAAAGAAGCTTTGATAAGCAATGGAAGAGGAAAATTTAAAGTGTTGGCCGTGCCTGTAATTGACAAAGAGAAAAATTTACGTAACGATTCATTAATTCTTACTCTGGAAGGAGATGTCTTGTTTGGTAAGGGTTTTATTGAATCTCGCGGTTACGATAAGATTTATTTTGTAAATCGTTTGTTGAATGAAACTCTCGAAAAGCGCAAAGAAAAAACCAAGGCAATGTTGGATAAGGGAAACAATAAAATAGATTTTAAATCGGTAACATTTTTTGGTTTAGACAACCGCGATTCAAATTTATTTATCAATTACGATTTTAAGTTGCCCGATTATGTGAAGGTAGCTGGAGAACAAATTTTTGTGAACCTTAATCTCGAAAAAGATTTTCGTAGCGCCAATATAGATGTTAAGAAAAGAAAAGGAATTCCCATTGATAACGACTATAAATATGAGGAGCGTGAAAGCAATTTGTTACTTATTCCTAAAGGTTATGAGGTGAATTATTTGCCAGCAAACGCATCATTCAAAAATGATTTATTTGGCTTTACTATCGCCTATGAAAAAAAAGCTGAGCAAGTGGTGATGGTAAAAAATTCATACATCAATTATTTACTGTTGAAGGAAGATAAGTTTGTTGATTTCAACGCCATGATTAAAGAATTAAACAAGGCATATAGCGAAGTAGTAGTGCTTCAGAAAATTACAAAACCAATTAAAAAATAAGATGAGAAAATTAGCAAGCACTTTAGCATTCACATTTTCTGTATTTGCGCTTTTTGCCCAAACTGATGCATTAAGCGATTTTACTTTTGAAATGAAGAATTACGATTGGGAGGAAAAGCCTACACCAACAGTAATTACAGAAGAAGAAGCCAAAGCACCATTGGTGATTTCCAAAGATTTCTTGGTTAAAGAATATTTGTATTTCAGCGGAATTTTCTTTGAGGTTTCTACCTTTCACAAAAAGAAGAAACTGAACAATGACGAGGCAGTTGATGCTAGTAATAAAGTTTATATAAGCACGGCGCGCGGCCAAGAAGTGATTGGACTTAAAGCGCGTTCAATCTCTAAAGAAGGCAAAGTTACGGTATTCAATAACGACAATATAAAGCAGGTGGAGAACTATGAAAATGCTGGTCCGTTTACCATCTTCGCATTAGAAGGTGTAGAGAAGGGAAGTGAAATTGAATACATGTACACCATTAAAGCGCCCATCAACGATTTTAATTGCGATGACTACACGTTGGCCAACGCCTATCCCGTAAGAAATGCTCATTTCGAGTTGATTTACGATAAGTCTTGGCTTTTCTTAACGAAATCATACAATGGTTTACCCGAAGCAAAAATAGACACTACTCTTTCTGGTAAAAATCGTCACACGGTGGAGGTATTAGCGAGTGCTTCTATCGACGACGAAATTTTTTCTTATGGCAATGCAGCTTACAAAAGAATGGAGTATAAGTTCAGCAAAAACAAAGAGAACAATAGTGGTGAAGTTAACACCTTCGATGATTTTGCTAAAGATTATTACCATTATTTCTATGAAAATGGAGATGATAAAAAGTACAAGGCTGAGGTTAAAGCAGTACAAAAAATGTTGAAATCATTGGCTTTAGATGGCTTAAATGAAGAAGATAAAATTAGAAAAATTGAAGAGCATATTAAATCATTCACTTTAGACAGAAGTTCTGGTAAAATTTTGGTGAATGATGTTATTGCCAGCAAGGCAGTTCAGCAACCTTGGGTTTTTTGTAGAATGTTTGCCTTTGCTTTAGACCAAGCTCTTATTGAACATCAATTGGTGGTGACTAGTGATAGAAGCAATAAGCATTTTGATGGTGATTTTCAATCGTGGGGCTATTTACAAGAATTCCTGTTTTATTTCCCAAAATACAAGAAGTATTTGTCGCCTACAGAGGTGGCTTACAGATATGGCTTAATTCCTGAAAATTCATGTTATAATAGCGGACTCTTCATCAGATTCATAAGCCTAGGTGATGTAACTTCTCCGCAAGCAGAGGTTGGCTACATTGATGGGCCTGCTGATTCTGTTACCTATTCTAACATTGATGCTACGATCACTTTCGACGAAGCATTTGTTGGAGCCAACTTAGATATTCGTTTAGATAAAACAGGTTATGAAGCAGTTTGGTTTTTGGCTGGTTTCAAACATTATTCAGATGAAAGAAAGGAAGAGATTGCTAAGTCATTGCTAAATGATTATGCCGATGATGCTGAGGTGAAAGAATTTGCATTTGGTGAAGTAAATGAAGGTGGCGATATTTTGAAAAAAGTGTTCGTGCTTAATGGTAAAATTCATTCGGCCGCATTGGTAGAAAAGGCGGGCTTAAACTATTCTTTCGATGTGGGTAAAGCAATTGGTCCGCAAGCAGAAATGTACGAGGATAAGCAACGAATGACCGACATCGAAAACGACAACAATCACGGCTATATCAGAACCTTGCGTGTGGTGGTGCCAGAAGGTTATGTAGTGACCAATATCAACGATGTGGTAATGGACGTTTTTGTGGAGCGCAATGCTACAAGGACTATGCAATTTAAAAGTTCTTATGTGCAAGAAGGCAATACTTATATTATCACTGTTCATGAATTTTACAATGAAATAAGAGTACCTAAAGCCGATTATGAATTGTTTAGAAAAGTGATCAATGCAGCTGCCGATTTCAACAAGAAACACTTGGTATTCGAAAAGAAAAAATAGTAATGAAATCAGCCAATTTTTGGATAAATCATTTACAGCTTATCAGCCATCCAGAAGGAGGTTATTTTAAAGAGATTTATCGCGCTGCTCTTATGCACGGTGAGCGCAATATTGCCACAAGTATTTATTTTTTATTGAAGCAAGGAAATGTTTCTCACTTGCACCGACTCACTGCCGATGAGCTGTGGTATTATCATCAAGGAGATGCTTTAAAAGTTACGGTAATAGATAAAGAAGGCAAACTCACTGAACACTTGGTTGGTCCTAATCCAGATAAAGGCGAAACACTTCAATTAATCATTCCTGCGGGTAGTATTTTTGGGTCTGAACCTCTTGGCGATTATTCATTGGTGGGTTGCATGGTGAGTCCGGGTTTCGATTTTAAAGATTTCGAATTGTTTACCACTACGCAGCTGATGGAAATGTATCCACAGCATGAGGAAAATGTGAAGAGGTTAAGTAAAAATAAGTATTCGTTTTAGATGGTATACAAAATAAAAGCCTCCCTGGGGAAGGGAGGCCTTTAACTACTTACTATTAACTACTATTTGAGAGGAAAGAACTATGTGCATCAAAGATAATTTACAACGTGGTTCTTGTCGTATTTATTGGCCCTACAAAACACTGCCTCAGCCCACTGACCAAATACGTACATATCAGTATTTTATTACTTTACAGTTGATTTGCTCTTGTGCTGTTTTCACTGATAGAATGTAGATTCCGCTGGTTAAATCTGAGCCGAAGATTATTTTTCCCGAGCTAGCAGCTACATCTTCTACTTTTTTACCTGATAAATCATAAACAGCTATGCTTCGCACTTCATTTAAATTGTTTAATTGTAAGGTGAAATTTTCACTGCTCGGATTTGGAAATACTGAGGTGTTGATAGATGTAATTTCTTTGCTCTCGGTGCATACATCCATGAACGCTTTTACCAATGCTCTTCCACAACCGCCAGCATTTGCGCTGGTGCTTAAAATGATATTGTACATGCTTGGGTATAGCATACCGTCGGCACCCCATGAAGCCAAGCCCCACTTAATGGTTCCAATACCGGTTACTATATAAGGATAGGGTGCATCAGATCCATCGTACCACAATTTGTGTTGCGTGCCAGCCAAGGTGAGTTTATAGCCTGTTCCTGCGTTTAAAGAAATGCCAATAGGTATTCTAAGTATGTACTGACTACCCATGGGAATGGTGTAAATGGTTTGTCCAACCTGAGCACCCGCACTATTGTAAACAGTAAATTTTAAAGTTTTATCGTTAGCGGCGTAATCGCTGTAAATATCAATAGAGTCTATGGTGGCAGCTACGTCTAAATCTAATCTTAGTGAATCGGCAGTAGTAGTTGCGTAATTAAAGTACCATCCTAAATTAGAAGTGGAAGGGTTGTTTAATGGAGCTTTTGGTCCGATGGATGTTCGTACAGCAGCACCACCTTCTACAAAATAATCTTTTGTGCTGTTTACCGCTATGCTATAGGTGCTGCCTGTGTATAGAGCGCTGCCGCCTGTAGCTGCTTCGTACCATGTGTAGGGCCCGCCTGGCGTTGTTACTTTTAAAGTGGCTATTTCACCTGGCGAGCAAATGGTATCGCCCACGGTGTTTAAGCCTGAGTTTACAGTAAGAATAAGTTCATCTGATTTATCACAACCATTAGTTGTTACTACTACTTTATAAGTTCCTGAAGAAGCTGCAGCGTAAGTAGAACTTGCGGCATTGTTTATTACTGTGTTGTTTTTGTACCAAGCGAAAGAGATTCCATTACCTGCAGATACGTTAGAATTTAAAGTAGTAGAACCTCCGCAAATGGTTTGGTCGTTGCCCAAGTTGGGTTGAGAGCCATTGCATAAAGTCCCACAATTGTTGATGGGAATCGTTAAAAAGTTGGTGAGGGTAGCCATTTGAGGTTTATCTGTATTTCCCGATGGTTGAAGAGATAAAATGTAATTTCCCCACCATGGACCAGCAGCCCAAGCTGTGCCATTCACA
>CAMBXP010000002.1 GCA_945871895.1 Chryseobacterium gleum
CAATAATCTTCTTTTTACAGTAAAACCAAATACACAAACTAAAATTTTCACCATGAGATTGCTTTAATTTTGGGTACAAAATTTTCGCAAAGACGCACTGGGTAAAGGACACCTAGGGTTCCGAACACTAATGGGGTACCTCGGGAGGACAGTTAGTGACGCATTCCCTGAAGCACTTTGTGTATATAGGTTTTAAAACACAGGATCAGTAATGTCCTTCTGAGGTAACCCGAAGGAACTATCGTCCTACACTTTCTATTTATCCATAAAAGGATATCTATAATCTGTTGGTGGATTTAAATTTTCTTTGATAGTTCTCGGACTCACCCAGCGAAGTAGATTAATATAAGAACCGGCTTTATCGTTTGTTCCAGATGCTCGTCCGCCACCAAAAGGCTGTTGGTTTACCACTGCACCTGTAGGTTTGTCGTTAATGTAAATATTACCAGCAGCGTGTTCTAAAACTTTTAAAGTGTGCGCTATTGCTGCTTTATCTTGAGATATAATTGCGCCAGTTAATGCGTATTCGCTGGTGCTATCGATAAGTTTTAGTGTCGCGTCAAAGTCGGCGTCATTGTATATATAAATCGTTAAAACCGGGCCGAATATTTCTTCGCACATCGTTATGTATTGTGCGTTTTTGGTAAGCACAACAGTTGGTTCTATGAAATATCCTTTGCTTGAATCGTAGCCGCCACCTATTAAAATTTCGGCATCTGGAGAGGTTTTGATGTATTCAATATAAGATACAATTCTGTCGAAAGCTTTTTTATCAATTACGGCATTCACAAAATTCTCGAAGTTTTCTGTACCACCAATCTTGAAAGATTTCACATCGTTTAATAATAGATCTTTAACTTGAGGCCACAACGATTGCGGAATGTAGGCGCGTGAAGCTGCCGAACATTTTTGTCCCTGATATTCAAATGCACCGCGAGATAAGGCAGTTGAAATAACTTTCACATCTGCCGATGGGTGCGCTAAAACGAAATCTTTACCGCCTGTTTCGCCCACAATTCTTGGGTAACTTTTATACTTATCTATATTTCCTCCAATGGTTTTCCATAGCGATTTAAATACTTTGGTGGAACCTGTGAAATGTAAGCCAGCAAAATCTTTGTGATTGAAAACGATGTCACCTGTTTCCGGACCGTCGGCTATTACCATATTCACCACACCTGCAGGCAAGCCTGCTTCTTTAAATATTTCCATGGTGAAATAAGCCGAATAGGCTTGAGCTTCATTGGGTTTCCAAACTACTGTATTTCCCATTAAAGCAGGTGCTGCAAAAAGATTTCCGGCAATGGCAGTGAAGTTAAACGGAGTGATGGCAAATACGAATCCTTCTAGTGCACGATATTCAACACTGTTTGATATTTCAGAAGTAGAACTTGGTTGATCGGCATAAATTTTCTCCATGAAAGTAACGTTGAAACGAAGAAAATCGGCCAATTCGCAAGCGGCATCAATCTCTGCTTGATAAGCATTTTTGCTCTGACACAACATCGTACTCGCCAGTATTTTGTAGCGGTATTTATTGGAAATTAAATCGGCTGCTTTTAAAAATATTTTTGCTCTTTCTTGCCAAGGAGTAGAACTCCATGAACTTCTAGCAGCTAGGGCCGCATCAATAGCTTGTTGCACGTGCTGTTTATTGCCCATGCTAAAAGTTCCCAATTGATGGTGAATATCATGGGGAGGTTGAACGCTAATCTTCTTATCGCTAAAAATTTCTTTGTCGCCAATGTAAAGAGGAATGTCAATTTGCTGACTCCTTAAATTGGCAATTTCTTTTTGAAGTAATTCTCTTTCTTTGCTGCCTGGAGCGAAGGATAGGGTAGGTTCGTTATGAGGAATGGGGAAGTGCATAATTCTTACGGTTCAATGATTATTTAAAAGTAAGAATTTATTTGGTAGGGGCGAACTGTGTTCGCCCAATGGTTTTGTGAAATAAAAAAGGGCGAGCTCAGCTCGCCCCTACAGCATGATTTTATATTATCAATTCAAAACAAATTTCGCCAACAATTCAAACTTAGGAATTATCACTTCAAATTCATCAAGAGTATCTAGGTTCACCATGTTGTAATGTCCTTCCATGGTGCCTATCCCTGTTTTTAAATCTGTTCCCGATTCGTAGGTGTATGAGTTTCCGGGGTCAATGATTGGCTGTTGTCCAACAACGCCGTCGCCTTCAACCACCAGCTCTTCACCAACAGAATCGATGATGTGCCATTCGCGACTAAGCAACTGCACTCTGTATTGTCCTAAATTTTTAATAGTGATTCGGTATCCGTAAACAAAGATACCTTCTCGGGGCATGGAGTGTCGATCTTTATAGATTGATTCCACTGTTATTTCTATATTTTCTGTGATTTGACTTACCATAGTAGATGCTACCTTAACGTACTTTTAACCAAAGAGGTTCCAACTAATTGCCAATAATCGCCAATTACGCTTTTGTAGTACACTAGCGCCTGATAAACATTTTCTGTTTGGAAGAAATTTCCTTCAAAATAACCTTCGTCGGGTTTGCCATTTTTAAGCAAAACATAGTTGTAGTTGTAATAGCCTTGTTTAAGTAACATAGTATTTTCAAAACGATGTTTTTCCCAATTGTATTTCATTTTGGCTTCGGGCAAATATTGCCAGTTGGTGAGTGCGCCATAAATGTAAACCTCAGAACCAAGCAAAGAATCTTTTGAATTCAAATTGAAATGAACAGGAGAGTAGTCGGCTTCTATTAAATCATTGTTTCCTTCTTGAACATCTATGGTGCGCATTCCATCTAAATCAACATACAATCTATATTGCAAGAAATTTCTCTTGTCATCGGGTTTTAAGTAAGTGTGCGTTAAATTGTCTTCTAAAACATAATTCTCAATTCTCTCTGATTGAAAGCGCAAGGAGCGAATGTCGAAATATCTAAATTCATTTCCAGCGAAGAAACTATTTATGTCGCTATAATTATAGGTGAGCAAATCATTGGTAATAAATTGAGGTTTCAAATCTTTAATGGCGGTATTCCAGTTGTAGTTTTGTAGAAGCACAACTTTTATTTCAGAAAAAGGATCGGTGATGTTTAATTGTTGAGGGGCGATGGTGAAATCAACTTCATGCTTGTAGTATTGTTCGCCTGGAATTGATGAGTAATGCTCATCTAAGTTGATTCCCAGTTTTGCTTCTACCACCATAAAACGGTAAGTGAGTACTGTATTGTCGGGATTTCCATCTTGAAATACTTTAACAATGTAGTTTCCCGATTTGGTGATTTGCATGTTTTCGTGCGGAAAAGATTCAGAATAATGGATGTATTTTTGTTTGGTGTTAAAGGAGTATTCGTAAGATGAAAAACTGTATTCTGAATATCCTTTGATGTACTCTGTAGTCCAAATAGTAGATGTTTTCCAGTCGTGAGTGCAATGAATCAAAGTATAAGAATAGTTATTGATGTTGGCGCTAAAATCATCGAAACTTAAATGAAGTTGTTCGCCAGAATTTAATGAAATGATGGGAGCGGACAAGTCGAAATCTTTAGGATGAAGCTGTACTGTATGTATTTCTTTTTTGAAAATTTTATTGAAAAACATGTCATTGCCGGCTTGGGCGAATGTTACAACAGGAAAAAGTAAAATCAATAAAAAATTCTTCATTCTTTTGGTACTACAATTTGCTAGCCATTTTCGCATAATCCTTGGCAAAGTAGGTAAGTATGATATCGGCACCTGCTCTACGCAAGCTAAATAACGTTTCGGGCATCGCTTTATTGAAATCGAGCCAACCATTTTTGCAAGCTGCACTTAACATAGCACATTCGCCACTTACATGATAAGCTGCAATTGGAATATTAAAGCTGTCTTTCAAAGATTTTATCACATCCATATAATGCAGTGCAGGTTTCACCATTAAGAAATCGGCACCTTCATTATAGTCTAATTCGGCTTCCAACAAGGCTTCGCGCGTATTGCGAAAATCCATTTGGTAAGTTTTTTTATCTCCTTTTTTAGGCGCAGAATTTAAAGCATCTCTAAACGGACCGTAAAAGGCACTTGCATATTTAGCTGTGTAAGCCATGATGCCTGTGTTCTCGAAACCGTTGTTGTCGAGTTCATCACGCAAGTAGCCAATTCTGCCGTCCATCATGTCGCTCGGACCAATCAAATCAATTCCCGCCTCAGCCTGAGCCAAAGCCATTTTCGATAAAATAGGTAAGGTATCGTCGTTTACAATTTGGTCGTTTTGAACCAAGCCATCGTGACCGTCGCTACTATAGGGATCCATAGCCACATCACTAATCAATACACATTCGGGGAATCTTTTTTTAATTTCTTTAATAGCGCGCAGGTAGAAATTTTTAGAGCTATAACTGTAGGTAGCTGTTTTGTTTTTGTGTTTTTCATCAACGCTGGGGAATAGGATGAAAGCCTTTAATCCCAGTTTCATACATGAGTCAATTTCTTTGATGATGTTTTCTAACGACATTCTAAAGTTGCCCGGCAGTGAATGAATCTCATCTTTGATATTAGCGCCATCCATCAAGAAAAGTGGATACACCAAGTTCGATACATCTAAATAAGTTTCTTTACTTAATTCTCTAATTCCAGAAGAAACTCTTCTGCGGCGCGGACGGATTTGCATGGCTTAAAAATTTTGATGCTAAATTAAGTATTGGAAAGGGTTATATTGTCATTGATGTGTGAAAATTGACAAAACAATAATAAAGAACATCTGTTTTTAGTTAAACTTCTGTATTTGAAGAATCGGAGTAATATCTTTTCTCAAATTCAATTGTTCAAAAAATATTCAAAAAATATTCTCTATGCCTCTGCCAATTAAGCATTAATAGTATCTTTGCTTCATGCAAGAAATGATACTTATTTTAGATTGTGGTTCTCAGTACACTCAGTTGATTGCTAGAAGAGTACGTGAATTAAATGTATATTGTGAAATACATCCCTACAACCATTTCCCGGCTATCACCGAGAATGTAAAAGGGGTGATTATATCGGGGAGTCCCTTTTCGGTGAACGATACCGACGCTCCTCAAATTGATACATCAACTTTTAAAGGTAAGCTACCTTTGCTGGGCGTTTGCTACGGAGCTCAATACCTGGCTAAGCAAGGAGGTGGACTAGTGGGTAAATCTGCTCATCGTGAATACGGTCGTGCTAACCTAGAGAAAATTGAAAGTGCTAATCCTTTGTTGAAAGGAATGAGTGTTGGTTCTCAGGTGTGGATGTCGCATGGAGATACGGTTACTCAGTTGGCCGATAATTTTGAAATCATCGCTTCAACTAAAGATGTTGCAGTTGCAGCTTATCATATTAAGGGAGAAGAAACATACTGTATTCAGTTTCATCCAGAGGTTTACCATTCTTTAGAAGGTACGACTTTATTAAAAAATTATGTGGTGAATATTTGTGGATGCTCACAAGCTTGGACTCCAGATTCGTTTGTTGAAACTACTGTGGCCGAGCTGAAAGCTAAATTGGGTGATGATAAAGTGGTGTTAGGCTTGTCGGGAGGAGTAGATTCAACTGTTGCTGCAGTGCTGTTGCACAAAGCTATAGGTAAAAATCTTTATTGCATTTTTATCGATAATGGCTTGTTGCGTAAAGATGAGTTCGGTCAGGTTTTAGAACAATACAAGCATTTAGGCCTGAATGTGAAAGGAGTTGATTCTAGTAAGAAATTCTTGGGGCAATTGAATGGCGTTAGCGATCCTGAAACCAAAAGAAAAACAATTGGAAGAGTTTTCATTGAAGTTTTCGATGAAGAATCTCATCTGATACAAGATGTAAAATGGTTGGCGCAAGGCACCATCTATCCAGATGTTATCGAGTCGGTGTCTGTTAAAGGTCCGAGTGCAACCATTAAATCTCACCATAATGTGGGTGGTTTGCCCGACTATATGAAATTAAAAATTGTTGAGCCACTTCGTTCTTTGTTTAAAGATGAAGTTCGTAGAGTAGGCAAGACAATGGGATTGAGCGCTGAGTTGTTGGGACGTCATCCTTTTCCCGGACCAGGTTTAGCCATTCGTGTATTAGGAGAAATCACCGAAGAAAAGGTACGCACTTTGCAAGAAGTAGATGCTATATACATCAATCTATTGAAAGAAAAAGGATTATACGATTCAGTATGGCAGGCGGGCGCGATTTTCTTGCCAGTACAAAGTGTTGGCGTAATGGGCGATGAGCGCACTTACGAAAACGCAGTGGCTTTAAGAGCGGTGTCATCAACAGATGGAATGACTGCCGACTGGGTACATTTGCCTTATGAGTTTTTAGCAGAAGTATCGAATACCATTATCAATAGAGTGAAAGGCGTTAACAGAGTTGTTTACGATATTAGTTCAAAACCACCAGCAACAATAGAATGGGAATAAAAAAAATGATAATGATGTTGGTGCTTTTTGTAAGCACCTTGTCGTCATGCACAGCGCAAAAAGATAGCCTTGTAGTAAAAGAGGGTAAGGAATATTATTCGGTTAAAGTTACGCCAAAACTTACTTTGTATAGCTTAAGTAAAAAGTACAAAGTTCCGCAAGAGGCAATTAAAGCAGCTAATGGCGGCTTGGCTGAAGGCTTAAAAACCGATACCTATGTTTTTATTCCTGTTGCGCCTAAGGAAGAAAAGAAAGAAAAAAGAGAGGAGAGGGTGGATGAAGGATTGAGAAATTTAGATGAAATCATCAAAAATGAACAAGATACTTTTGCTCCCCAATTGCCAAAAGAAAAGTGCCCATTGCCTAATGGCAGACATCTAAGCGTTGGCTTCATTTTACCTTTTCAACTGCATCTTTTAGATACTGTGCGTGCTAGAAAAAATGAGTACCAAGACTTACAAATCCCTATGGCAACTCAAGTTTTTTTAGATTTTTATGAAGGTAGTTTGATTGCGCTAGATAGCTTAAAAAAAATGGGATACCACATTGATGTTTTTGTTTATGATGATAGAGGTGATACCAATGTATTGAAGCAAATTATCGAACGTGATGAAGTATCGAAATTGAATTTAATTATTGGTCCGGCAAATATCGAGTGTTTCAAAATTGCCTCAGAGTACCTTAAAAAGAAAAACATTTATTTAATATCTCCATTCTCTAAAAATGCAGATATCGTAAATGAGTTTGCCAATTCGGTAAAAATAGTTCCTGCTAAAAACAGTTATTTAGAAGCCATTACAAAACATGCGTTACAGAACTACAAAGGAGCTCATTTCATTGTTATAGGTGATAGAGAAGAAAGCAGAAGAAATGCCGATTTCATTGAAGCTAAGTTTGCGGGTGAAATGGTAACGGTGACCAAGTTGTATTTCGAACCAGGTAAATTAACCTTATCTGTGGAAGCTTTTTTAGCGAAGTTATCGAAAGAGCAAATCAATGTGGTGATTTATCCATCAGATAATGAAAGCTTCATTACTAAGTTTTTAAATAGCATGTCGAAACACACCAAAGATTATCAATTTGCGGTTTATGGAATGGAAGGATGGCAAGAATATGCAAGTGTTGATGTTACACATTTTCAGGAGTTGAAGGTGCATATTCCTTCTATGTATTTAAGTCGATACGATTCTCCTTATATAGACAATATGATTTATGCTTATGTGCATCGTTTTAAAACAGAACCATCTCAATATGCATTTTTAGGATTTGATTTAACAGCTATTTTCTTGAAAGCCTTAAATAATAATACATCTCTAGATGATAGTTCATTTTTGAATCAGAAATATAGAGGTATGATGCAAGATTACATGTTCGTGAAGAAGTCGGCACTTAGTGGATTTGAAAACACAGCTGTAGGTATGATGGAGTTTAAAAATTACCAATTGGTGTGGATCAATGAGTAGCCCAAACTTTAAGTTAGAGACCCAAATTTTCTTTAAAAGTTTACAAGAAAACATTTGTGCTGCTTTAGAAAAAGAAGATGGAACGGGTAAGTTTGTTCCCCATATTTGGGAGCGCGATGGTGGCGGTGGCGGACGAAGTATGGTGCTTCAAGAAGGCACTGTGATTGAAAAAGGGGGAGTGAATTTCTCTGCAGTAGAAGGTGAATTGCCCGAAAATATCTCGAAAGCTTTAGGTGTAAAATCAAATCATTTTTTCGCAACAGGTGTTTCTATAGTGATTCATCCCAATAATCCTTTGGTTCCCATCATTCATATGAATGTGCGCTATTTCGAAACATCTATTGATGGTAAGGTAGAAGAGCAATGGTTTGGAGGAGGAATTGATTTAACGCCTCATTACGTGAATAAAGAACAAGCTAAATTCTTTCATCAGCAATTGAAAAACACTTGCGATAAATTTGGTGCAGAGTTGTATCCCGATTTTAAAAAATGGGCCGATGATTATTTCTTTATCAAGCACAGAAATGAAACCAGGGGAGTAGGCGGCATCTTTTTCGATAGATTAAAAACTAGCGATAAATGCAGCATGCAAGATAGATTTGAGTTTGTGAAAGCAGTGGGCAATACTTTTGCGCCCACTTACACCAATTTGATGAACATTAATAAAGAAAAGTCTTTTACCGATGCCCATAAAAATTGGCAGTTGATTCGTCGGGGTAGATATGTAGAATTCAATTTGGTGTACGATAAAGGGACTAAGTTTGGTTTGGATACCAACGGCAGAATAGAATCGATATTGATGAGTTTGCCTAAAATGGCTTCGTGGCCTTACGATCCTCAATTTGGCGAAGACTCGAAAGAGAAAGAAACACTTGATTTACTAGTAAAAGGAATAGATTGGGTAAGTTAGTTTAGAATTTAGCAAGCACCCTAAAATTTAGTAATCTTCCGGTTAAGTGATTGGGCACCGCGTACTGCGAATTCGAAACATCTTTAATCCATAGATAACTAACAGTATTCTGAATATCTAAAAGGTTGAATACTTCTAGCCTAAACATAAGGTTGTCGCAAAATCGAAGTAGGCTGGTGGGTTTGATTGCTTTCAGTTTTTTACCTCTTCGAATCATTTTGTCCTGTATTAACTCATACGAGAAACCAATATCAACTCTTTTGTAGTCGGGAATTCTAAATCCATTTCGATACTGAGCCGAATTCATTTGTCCGAAAGGATATCCTGTTCCATAAGTTAAATTTAAGTGCAATTTAAAAGCGGGAAATCGGGGCATTTCATCTTGAAAAAATAGACTTATGTTTACGCGTTGGTCGGTTGGTCGGTGGATATAACCAGGATTTACTAAAACGCTATCGGCAATCAACTTACTAGTAGCAAATCCGCCATTGATTTCTTCTCCATTTGCATTGAACTTTCTATAGTAAAAATCGCTGTTTAGGTTTTCTTTTGAGGTCATATAAGTTACACTTAACCAAGATTCTAATCCTTTTACAAACTCACCATTTAACCTTCCTTCGATACCTCTTGCATAACCGCGTGCATCGTTCTTTCCAAAGTAGTTGATTTGCACTTGATCTACGTTGTATGGAATAAGGTTGTAGAGGTCTTTAAAATAGGCTTCGGTGGTCAACTTAAACGGTCGGTTCCACATGTAAAACATCATGTTCATAGCAGCACCATATTGAATAGAAGTTTGTGCCATCACTCCGCTTTGCAGCTCAAATTCTAAGTTTCTTAGTTCTTTGTATAGCGGTGGTTGCTGGTAAACACCTACATAGGCGCGGTAAGAAAAGCGCAAAGAATCGTTGATTTTGTTGGAGGGGATGAAGGATATACTCACACGCGGACTCACCACTACTTGTTTGTTGTAATCCCAGTAGTTAGCTCTAATACCAGCAAAAATAGAAAGGTCTCTACCTGTTTTTTTGTTTTCTAGGAGTGTCCAATTACGCTGTAAAAACGCGCTGTATCTATTGGTTTGTAATGTGTTTTTGGCTTGAATCAAAACAGGAAGAACAATTTCATCTGTGCTCTTAGGCAGCGAGTAACCTGCAGAATCAAGGTATTGCCATTCTTTGTATGATGCATTTACCATTTCTATTTGGTATTTCAATCCAAACAGAAAAGAACCATTGCTCATTTTGTATTCGTTGAAATTTTCGAGATTGATAATGGATGAGTTTAGCTGACTTCTAGTATGATTTAAAAATGCGCCAGTGCCTAAATTAAATGCCACTTTACCAAAGTCGGTACTACCTAAATCGGTCTCCAGTTGATTAAGTGCATATTGTCCTTCAATATCAAAGGCCACTTGCTCGTATGAGTTGAAAGCAGAAATGGTAAAACGAGATTTGAGGCGATGATTGGGGTTGTATTCTGCCGATACAGCACCAAAATAACTTTCAAAAATATCGTTCTCTTGTCCGTTAAAATACACCTTCATTTCAAAAGCATTGTTAATCCCTCCAAAGCGTGTTGTTCTGTTTTCTGGTATAGATATATATTGATTGCGTGCCGCATTGCCTAAAAATGAAATATCCCATTTTTCGCTTAAAGGATAAGTGATATAGCTTTGAAAATCGATGAAGTTTGGTTTGTAAGTTCCTTTGGTGTCGCTGGTGTTTAAAAGATAAGCGTTAGATTTCTGGCGGAACCCCAGGAGATAAGTTCCTTTTTTGTTTAGTTTTCCTTCAGTATGTGCCCTAAAGCCTAAAAAGCTTAGGTTTAAAGAGCTAGCAGCTGAATCGGGACGCTTGTATGTGATATCTAGAACACTCGACATTTTATCGCCATAGCGCGCTTCAAATCCGCCAGCATAAAAGTTTATGTTGTCAACCATATCGGCATTCACAAAGCTTAAGCCTTCTTGTTCGCCAGCACGCACCAGCATAGGTCTAAAAATTTCAATGCCGTTTACATATATTAAATTTTCATCGAAATTTCCTCCGCGAACAGAGTACTGACTGCTTAATTCGTTGTTGCTACTAACGCCGGGCTGCGATTTTATGATGTCGAGCGCATCACCACCTGCCGAGGGCAAATTATTTAAATGCTTGCTGTTTATTTTTATTCCTCCCGATTGCTTTTTTGCGTCAACATTAACCTTTGCAGTCATCACCAAGCTACTTTCCATGTTTAGCTTGATTTTGGTTCTATCCTTAGCGTTGATATTTATAGAAATAGGGTTGTGGGCAACATGTGAAAATTCTAGCGTAATCTTTTTATTGGCAGGAATAGCAAACTCAAAATAGCCTGAATCATTGGCGCTAAAACTTTCACGCGTTTCTAAAACGTAGATACTAACGTTACCAATTTTCTTTCCTGCAGAATCTAAAGCTGTTCCATATACTTCAACTTTTTCTTGTGCTTGAAGATTTAAACACAAAAAAAGAAAAGCAATGATATGAAAAAATCTACTTTTCAATTTTAAGTTCTCCGTTTTTCCAAGCTCTTAGAAAAGATGCCCAAGCAATAGGATTTAGTAAATTGTTTGGTGGAATTTGTCCGCCATAATACAATTGACTTTTCGCTTGATTTTGAACGTATTTATGATTTAAACTAGCGTCGGCTTTGTACTCAGAATTATTAACTTCCACGCGTTTCATGTTGCGCTGAGCATATTCGTAGTCACCTTCAGGAATAATCTTGTTTTCAAATGCATATTTAAACTGCTGGTAAGAAGGCCATCGCGTAATATTTACGGTAGGGTAAACGGCGGTATCTCTTTTCATCAACTGTATCAAAGAGTAGGAAGATTGAGTAAGTGTATCAGGTAAACGATAAGTTTCTGTTTGATAGCCAACTGAAGAGAATTTCAAAGTATCACCAGATGTAATTACCAGTGAGAAATAACCCGAAGCATCGGCCATGGTGCCTCTATTGGTACCTGCGATAAGTATGCTGGTGTAAGATACAGCTTGCATGCTATCTGCAGAAATAATGATTCCTGTAAGTTGTACAATTTTTTTCTTTTTGTCGCTTTGCGCCATGGCACAAAAGGATAAAAGCAAAAAGGAAAAGAGGAGGTATGTTAACTTTTTTTGCATAGCGTAAAGCTAACAAAAACGGCGGTACTATTTAATTATTGTAAGGATTAATTCTCGCTTATTCAAATTGTTGTCGATTACCACAATACGCACAGTATGTTCACCTTCAGCAATGGCGTTTGGTATTTTCATGCTTATGGTTTTTGTTTTAGAGTCGTATTCTAAAAGTTCCCACTTCTCATCAAAATACCCGTCGAATCGAGCTATTTTCGATTGCCAATCTTCAATAGTGAATTTCAATTCTTTTAATTCTCCTATTTTTTGATTGTTCTTAACGTTTTGTGCGTGAATATAGGGAGCAAGTGTATCGATAGAAAGACAATATCTTCCAAAGTTTCTTATTTCTCCCGATGCTGTATCGTTATGTAAATCGGCAGCTTTGTACTGAACGATTACATTGTTTCCATCTAATAAGCCAATGGTGAATTTATCACGATAGCAATAAAGCGAAGTGTCAATAGAAAAACAAATCATGGCACTGTTTTGCAATGGTGTTGCATCGTGGCAAATGGTGTGTGTGGAAGATACGCATTTGCCCACTTTCGGACCCTTCTTGTATTTCAATTTAACATCGTTATACACAGAGTAGGCTGGTAGTTTAAATTTGAAATTGCTATCGGCATATTCAAATTCTTGATTGTGTAATATATATGGAACAGTATCGTTTCTTTTACTTAATGAATAAGCTGTTTTTGGGCCCATGATCACAGGTAAACTCACTGATGCTTTGTTGCCATGGATATCGAATACTTCTAGTTTTACCACATGAACAAGTGTGTCGTTAAACGACATCCTTCCTCTGTTGGCAACGCTATCATAAATAGTAGTAAGGTAATTTTGGTCGAGAAAACATTTTTCAATCCAACGTTTTTGCTCTCTTTTGAAAAGATAGTCGGTGTGGCTGTTGATGTATCTCCATTTGGTGTGTTCTATTTCATCTAAAGAGTGACTGTAAATTAACTTGTCATCAAAATAAACGCTGGCTTTGTATACTCCAAAGGTATTGGCTCGGCCAGTAAACTTATCGGTAGCAAAGTAGCCTATACCAAATGGTCCGTAAACTTTAGTAGTATCGGTGTATTTTACAGAATCCTTTTCGGTGTAAAATTGCACTACACCATTTATTTTTGGAGTGTGCAGATACAAAGGTGTTTTTGTTTTGTTTACCGCCGATGTGTCGGAAAGCGGATAAATTCTTATTCCTTTAATCACTGGAGCAATATTATCTACTACTCCCCAATTGAAAAATAAAGGATTTATTTCTGTGGTACCTTTGTGAATTTCTAAATGTAAGTGTGGTGTTGGACTGTGCCCCGTGGTGCCAGAATAAGCTACAAATTGTTTTTTCTTTACGGGGTAATCTGTAGAGTCGAAATAAATATCGTTTTTGTTTTCTAGCAAAACGGTTCTTTTCGCCTTTAAAGCAGAATCTACTTTTGGGGCAAATCCATCGAGATGGCAATATACTGTTGTTAGTCCGTTTGGATGAGTAATGTAAAGTGTCTTGCCATAGCCCCAAGCCGAATTCATTGAGATTCGCGATACATAACCTTCGGCACAAGAGTATATTCTTTTACCAATTTGTCCGTCGGTAGATACATCAATACCACCATGAAAGTGATTAGGGCGCAATTCACCAAAGTTACCAGCCAATTTAACCGGACCGTCTACTGGCGACACGAAGTAGTTTCTGTCGTAAGCAAATTTTGTAGAGTCTTTAGGCAACAGTTGCGCAAATGCACACACCCCAACCAAAAGAAAAAGCAATACTAGGGTTTTTGATTTCATTTGTTTCACGTTCTCAAAAGTAATGTACTCTATTGGATGTGGGGTTTTTCATTGAGAATAATATCAACACGACATTGTTTAATTTCAATTTTCGAGCCACCCGTATGTGCTCTGGTTAGCTTTTAACCTAATTTATCTTATCTTTGCGCCTCATTTTAAATAATATACATTGACAAATTTTACAGAACTCGGATTATCGGCGCCCCTTTTGAAGGCCTTAACAGAGATGGGTATTGAAACCCCTACACCTATTCAAGAACAAGCAATACCAATACTTATAGGAGAACCACGCAACTTTATAGGCCTTGCTCAAACTGGAACAGGTAAAACAGCCGCTTTTGGCTTACCTCTTTTGGAAGTTTTGAAACCAGAATTGAGACACACACAAGCTTTAATTTTGGCGCCAACACGTGAGCTCGGACAACAAATTGCACAGCAAATTCAGTTGTTTGCTAAGTACACAAGCACTATTAGAATCGTAGTTGTTTACGGTGGAGCATCTATCGTAGAACAAATGCGTGCACTGAAAAACACACCGCATATCATTATCGCAACGCCTGGTAGGTTAATGGATTTGATGAGCAGAAAAGCTTTATCTATTACCAACATTAGTCACGTTATTTTAGATGAGGCCGATGAAATGTTAAACATGGGCTTTAAAGAGGATATCGATGAAATTTTATCGCATACGCCAGAAGATAAAGTTACTTGGTTGTTCTCGGCAACTATGCCTAAAGACATCAGAAGAATTGTTAGCAAATACATGCCTGAGGCTGCCGAAATAGCGGTAAACAAAGGTGGTGAGATGAACAAAAAAATAAAGCATCAATATGTTGTGGTGCGTGAATCTGATAAAACAGAGGCATTAAAAAGATTTATTGAAGCTACAGAGGAAATGCGTGGTATCGTATTCTGTCGCACTAAAATTGTTACACAACAGTTGGCTGAAGATCTTAAGAAATACGACATCAAAGCTGAACCTTTACATGGAGATTTATCTCAAAGTCAGCGCGACCAAGTAATGAAACGCTTTAAAGCCGGTGGTTTGCAGGTGTTAATTGCTACAGATGTTGCTGCGCGTGGTATCGATGTAAATGACTTAACTCACGTTTTCCATCACTCATTGCCTGATAGTTTTGCGTTCTATACACATAGAAGCGGACGAACGGCTAGAGCTGGTAAAGACGGATTGTCTATCGCTTTTGTGTCGCAAGGTGATGTTAGAAAAATCAAGATGTTGGAGAGAGAATTGAAAGTTGCTTTCGATAAAGTAATGATTCCTAGTGCTAGCAATATCTTGTTGTTGAAATTAACACAATGGGCAGAAAAAGTGGTTGCAGCAACTCCTTTGACTAAGAAAATTGAAGAAGTTGATGCTAAGGTTCAAGAGTTATTTGCAGAATTAACAAGAGAGGAATTGATTGAAAAATTAGTTTCTATTGAGTTGAAAAAATTGTCTTTCGATAACCGCGATTTAAATGGTGGTGGCGAAAGAAGAGACGATAGAAGCAGAGAAAGAGGTGACAGAGATGGTGCCCGCGAAAGAGGCGGTGATAGATTTGAAGATAGAGGCCAGGCTCGTTCAAACGGTAAAACTCGTTTCTTCATCAATATCGGAGAAATGGATAGAATCGACGACAGAGAGTTGATTGAATTGGTTTCTATGCAAACGCGTTTATCTATTGATGATATTAGTGTTGATAAAATAGAAGACAAACATTCTTACTTTGAAATTACAGAACAACATTCTGAAAAAGTAATGGATGACTTCAATGGATTTACTTTTAGAGGAAGAGATATTCGTGTTGACAAAGCTGCCAGAGGTGGCGGCGGCGGCGGCCGATACGGTGGTGGTGGAAGAGGTGGATACGGCGGCGGTGGCGGTCGTGATCGTTTCAGCAGCGCTCCAAGAGGAGGTTATGGCAGAAGAGAAGGCGGAAGCGGCGGCGGTAGCCGCGACGGCGGAAGTCGTGGTGGATTTGGCGGCGGACGTAGAGAAGGTGGTAGCGGCGGAAGCGGAAGACGCGAAGGCGGTGCACCAAGAAGAAGATTTTAATCTTGTTTGAAAAATAGAAAAGCCTCTTGATGAAAATCGAGAGGCTTTTTGTTTGGGTTTTGACAAACCAAATTCTATTTATTATCTTTGACTCATGAAAAAGAATGGTGACATTATTTTGTATTTCTTTTTAGGGCTTATCTGTGGAGCAGCTATAATTTCTTCTCTTGAAAGAAGAAAATCAAGGTTGGTTGACCTGAATTCAATGAAAAATGATTTGAATGATGGTTTGACTATAGATAGGGTTAATTTGAATTCGGATTTAAACAATATTTATGTTGATTTAAATAAATCATATGCAAGCTTAAAAAATGAAAAATCCTCAAAAGCATAATCAACATTCTCAGCAGACAGTTCAGTTAACTCACACTCAAGTTTCAGTAAGTCCTTTACCAAGTCCGAATGATTTAGAAAGATATGAAGTCATTAATCCTGGATTTGCAAATAGATTGATGCAGATGGCAGAAAAGGAGCAAGAGCACAGAATGAATACTCAGCTTTTCTTAATAAACACAGAAAAAACACTTCAGACAAAAGACCTCGATAATATTAGAAGAGGACAAATATTTGCTCTTGTTTCAGTTGTTTTAGTTTTGTTATTGTGTGCATATATTGCTTATGCTGGGCAAGCGCAAGAAGCTAAGTGGGTAGCTGTGTCAGTTATTGTTGGTTTAGCGGGTGTCTTTATAACTGGTAGATTAAAAAATTCTGATAAAAAGCAAAAGTAATGAAAGTTAATAAAAAGAAACCCCGAAGAGCAATCTTCGGGGTTTCTGTATTCTATTTTGATTCTTGATATTGCCTGTTACGATGCGAACGGACTCCGTTAAGCGTACATTTGCTCTCTCAATACCGCAACCTTCGCATCATTCATATACTCATCATAAGTCATTGGTTTGTCAATTTGTCCTTTCGGCGTAATCTCAATGATTCTGTTGGCTACAGTTTGAGTAAACTCACGATCGTGTGAAGTGAACAATACAATGCCTGGGAAGTTTTTCAAAGCATTGTTAAATGCGGTGATAGATTCCATGTCTAAGTGATTCGTTGGTTCATCTAAAATCAAAAGGTTTGCTGTTGTTAGCATCATTCGCGACACCATGCATCTTACTTTTTCTCCTCCTGAAAGTACATTTGATTTTTTCATTACCTCGTCGCCAGAGAACAACATTTTACCTAAGAAACCTCTAATGTAAACCTCATCTTGGTCTCCTGAATACTGACGGAGCCAGTCTACTAAGTTTAGTTTACCATTGAAATACTTGTGGTTTTCGTTGGGCAGGTAGGAGGTAGTAATGGTTTGTCCGTAAGTGCATGTGCCCGAATCAGGTTGTGTTTCACCTGATAGAACTTGAAATAATGCTGTTATGGCCGGACCCTCTTTTCCTATGAAAGCGATTTTATCGCCCTTGTTTACTACGAATTCAATGTTGTTAAGTAGTTGTTTTTCGTCATTCGATTTGCATAACTTTTCTACTGTAAGAACCTGGTTTCCCGATTCACGATTTTGTTGAAATATGATACCTGGATACCTTCTGTTTGAGGCTTTTATGTCTTCTAAAGATATTTTGTCTAAAGCTTTCTTTCTACTCGTTGCTTGTTTAGATTTAGAAGCATTGGCGCTAAAGCGGGCAACGAAATCTTGCAATTCTTTAATTCTATCTTCAGCCTTTTTATTGGCCGATGCTTTTTGTGCTAAAACCAACTGACTCGCTTGGTACCAAAAGGTGTAGTTACCCGGGAAGAGGGTGATTTTACCAAAGTCGATATCGGCAATGTTGGTGCAAACGGTATCTAAGAAACGGCGGTCATGCGATACAACGATTACAGTGTTGTTGAAATCCAACAAGAAATCTTCTAACCAAGCAATGGTTTGCATGTCCAAGTCATTCGTCGGCTCATCGAGAATTAATATGTCGGGATTGCCAAATAAAGCCTGCGCCAAAAGCACCTTTACTTTATCAGAACCCTTTAAATCTTTCATTAAGGTAGCATGCATTTCATCCTTGATTCCCAGTCCACTAAGTAAAATTGCTGCTTCCGATTGAGCATTCCATCCATCCATTTCTGCGAACTCCGATTCAAGCTCAGATGCCTTCATTCCATCTTCCTCAGAGAAGTCGGGTTTAGCATAAATTGCATCCTTCTCTTGCATGATGGTATACAGCTTTTTATGCCCCATTATTACCGTGTCTAATACAGGATGTTCGTCAAACTCAAAGTGATTTTGTTTCAACATGGTGAAACGCTTACCTGGTTCAATATATATGTGTCCAGAGTTAGCTTCTAAGTCACCCGCCAATATCTTTAAAAAAGTAGATTTCCCTGTTCCATTGGCACCAATTACGCCGTAGCAGTTTCCGCCGGTGAACTTAATATTCACCTCATCAAACAAAACTCTTTTGCCAAATTGCAGGGATATATTTATTGCTTCAATCATTGTAAATTTATTTGAGGCTGCGAAATTAAGGTTTCTTTTCGACTTTTTTCTTGCATAAAGCAACCCCTTGTTATTATCTTCGTCATTCTCACAAACAAACCCTTAACGTTTAATATTTTATGAAATCATTTATTACCCGTCAATCAAAAAAAATGGCCGTTTTGGCATTAGCTGTTGGATTAATGGCTACTTCATGTAACAAAGATAAAGATGCTCCGGCATTACCAGCTGCAACATCAATGGAATTCAGTTCAACAAGTTTATCTGGAAGTAAAAAAACTGATGGATTGGCTTATGACTTAGTTTCTTTTGGAATGACTTATTGGAACACTGTTATTGCCGCAAATATAGCTGTGCCAGTGGCATCGTTTAAAGAAGCTTTCAATCATGAAGCTAAATATTCATCAAAAGACAAAGATTATGTTTGGTCTTATGATGTTGTGGTTAACAATATTAAGTACACAGCTAACCTTCACGGTAAGGTTGATGGTGATAATGTAGCATGGAAAATGTTGGTTTCTCAACAAGGAGGTTTTCAGGATTACGAATGGTACACAGGTACTTCAAAAGTAGATGGTACTTCTGGTCAGTGGAAATTAAATAGAGGTGCAACTTCTGGCACAGTGACTTACTTAACCATTGATTGGACTAACAATTCTTCTAATTCTACGCATTCTACTAAATTTACATTGAGCGACGCAAATGATGTGAATTTTGGAAATTATATCAATTACTATGTAAACACTGATGCTGAGTTTAATGGACATTATGATGTTTATGACGCTGTAAAGAAAGAATTAATTCAAATCATGTGGAGCACTGCCGATAGACATGGTAAAGTGATTGGCGCTGATTTGGAAAGTAGCTGCTGGGATTCTGCTACAAACGATGTGAATTGCAACTAAAAAAAGACTTACTAAAAGAAAACCCCGAAGAGAAATTTTCGGGGTTTTCTTTTTTATTTTAAAAACTGAGGGGAGACTTGTAAGTCCTTGTTCTCTGTATTGTAAATGTAAAAACCTTCTTTTGTTTTGGCACCCAATTTACCAGCTTGAACCATGTTTACCAATAGCGGACAAGCGGCATATTTTGGATTGCCAAAGCCTTCGTAAAGTACTTTTAAGATCGATAAACATACGTCCAAACCAATAAAATCGGCTAATTGTAGCGGTCCCATAGGGTGAGCCATACCTAACTTCATAATGTTGTCTATTTCTGCTACTCCAGCTACTCCTTCGTGCAAAGTATAAATGGCTTCATTGATCATTGGCATAAGTATTCTGTTGGCTACAAAACCAGGGTAGTCGTTGGCGCAAACAGCAATCTTATCGAGTTTTGCTGAAATAGCTAAAACATTGTCGGTGGTTTCTTTAGAGGTAGAAAAGCCCTTGATGACTTCAACTAATTTCATTAAAGGTACGGGATTCATAAAATGCATTCCAATTACTTTATCAGCTCGTTTAGTAACAGAAGCAATTTTAGTAATAGAAATTGATGAGGTGTTAGAAGCTAAAATGGTGTTGGCTGCGGTAAACTCATCCAACTCTTTAAATATTTTCAGCTTACTGTCTATGTTTTCCGATGCTGCTTCAACCACAAGTTCAGCATCTTTTACTCCATCTTGCAAAGAAGTGTAAGTAGTGATATTGTTTAAAGTTGATTTTTTTTGCTCTTCATTGATGAGTTCCTTTTTCACCATTCTATCTAAATTCTTGTCGATGTTGACAAGTGCTTTTTTTAATGCCTCCTCTGAAATATCTATTAAAGAAACCTCAAAGCCTTTTTGAGCAAAGCAATGCGCTATGCCGTTACCCATCGTTCCAGAACCTATAACTGCTACTTTTGTTATCATGATGTTATTTGATTATCCATCTAAAATAGAAATTTTTAATGGGCTTGTAACTTTTCCTTGTCGAGATTGTCTTAGCTACAAGAAACCTTAAAACGGAAAGTTATGAATGAACTAATTAAAAAGTACCAACGCCAGCAGGTGGAGGAGTTTTTGAAAAACAATCCGGACTTAAGAAAGATTAAAGCCTTGGACCTTAAAATTGCTCAAGCTAAGAAAAAGTACGTTGAAGAGCTTAAGTACAAATAGGTTAAAGGCTATACACGAAACATTTACTGAATTGCAGGCAATCTCCACGGTTGCCTGTTTTTCATTCTAATTAACCGTAATTTTCTAATAAAAAAACAATTAATAGTGGCGTTCTATCATTCGCTTAATTACTTTTGTTCTATGAATAAAATACTTTTATCGGTTTCTCTATTTGCCGCACTTTGCGGATGTACCACAGATACCAAGAACCGACATGTTTTTCATTATACAATAACTGGTAGTAATATTAAGGCTGTTGATTTGTATGGTAAAATGGGACCTGGTATTGAGTTTAACTCAAAAGAAGTCGATATTCCTTTTGAGGTTAGTCATGAAGTGTATTATGTGGGCGAACCTTTAGAGTATGAATTAAGAATTAGTGATGGCGATACTGCTCATAAATACGATGTTAAGGTATTCATAGATGATAATTTGATCAACAGTAATAACGTGTATGATAATTCCTTTAAACCAGCAAGAATAGCGGTGAAGGGTACTTATGTTCAGTAAATATAAAACGGATTTAAATAAAAAAGCCCCCGTTAGTCAACGGGGGCTTTTTGTTATTCACCTTCTTGTTCAGGTTCTTCTTTTGTTTTCTTCTTTGAATTCTTTGGTTTGGTAATCTTCAAAGTGATTTCGTTTTTCTCTTTGTCGAAATCAACTTGAATAGAATCACCTTCCTTCAAATTAGATTTGATGATTTCCTCAGCAACGGCATCTTCCAAATATTTTTGGATAGCACGTTTCAACGGACGAGCACCATATTCGCTATCGAATCCTTTGTTCTCAATATAATCTTTAGCTTCAGTAGAAACTTTTAAAGATAAACCAAGTGCAGAAACTCTTTTGTATAATTTCTCTAGCTCAAGATCGATAATTTGGTGAATGTCTTCTTTGTTTAAAGAGTTAAACAAGATTACATCATCAATTCTATTTAAGAACTCAGGCGCGAATGATTTTTTCAATGCGCCTGTGATTACGCTTTTCGCGTTTTCATCGGCTGCAGTTAATTTTGCATTCGTTTGGAAACCTACACCTGTGCCAAACTCTTTCAACTTACGAGTACCAATGTTAGAAGTCATAATGATTACAGAATTCTTGAAATCGATTTTTCTTCCAAGGCTATCCGTCATTTGTCCGTCATCCAAAGCTTGTAACAACAAGTTGAAAACATCGGGATGCGCTTTTTCAATCTCATCTAACAAGATGATAGAATATGGTTTTCTTCTAACTTTTTCGGTTAACTGTCCGCCTTCTTCATAACCAACGTATCCTGGAGGTGCTCCAATCAATCTAGAAATAGCAAATTTCTCCATGTATTCACTCATGTCAATACGAATCATTGCATCTTCAGTATCGAATAAGAATTTAGCCAATTCTTTAGCCAATTGAGTTTTACCAACCCCAGTAGGACCCAAGAAAATAAAGGAACCAATTGGTTTATTAGGATCTTTCAATCCGGCACGGTTACGTTGAATCGCTTTAACTACTTTGTCAATAGCATCGGCTTGCCCAATTACCTTACCTTTCAATTCCTCAGGCATTCTAGATAACTTGCCGCTTTCTTTTTCGGCGATACGTTGCGTTGGTATACCAGTCATCATACCAATTACTTCAGCAACATCGTCTTCGTTTACTGTTTCGCGGTTGTTTTTAGTATCTTCTTCCCAACGTTTTTTAGCTTCTTCTAATTTTTCAATCGACTGACGTTCTTTATCTCTTAAACGAGCTGCCTCTTCGTATTTTTGAGATTTCACCACTTTATTTTTCTCTTCCTTGATTCCTTCAATATCTTTTTCGATATCTAAGATTTCTTTAGGAACATTAATGTTGGTGATGTGCACACGAGAACCAGCCTCATCTAAAGCATCAATAGCTTTATCTGGCAAATGACGATCGGTAATGTATCTCGCAGAAAGTTTAACGCAAGCAGCGATAGCTTCTGGAGTATAGATTACGTTGTGGTGATCTTCGTATTTCTCTTTAATATTATTCAAAATTTGAATGGTCTCCTCTACAGTAGTAGGTTCAACTACTACTTTTTGGAATCTTCTTTCCAAAGCACCATCTTTTTCGATGTACTGACGGTGCTCATCTAAAGTAGTAGCACCAATACATTGCAGTTCACCACGAGCTAAAGCTGGTTTGAACATGTTAGATGCGTCTAATGAACCAGAAGCTCCACCAGCACCAATGATAGTATGAATCTCATCAATGAAAAGAATTACTTCTGGCGATTTCTCTAATTCGTTCATCACCGCTTTCATTCTCTCTTCGAATTGTCCGCGATACTTAGTACCCGCCACCAAAGAAGCTAAATCTAAAGTAACGATTCGTTTACCGAACAATACTCTAGACACTTTTCTTTGAATGATTCTTAAAGCTAAACCTTCGGCTATGGCTGATTTACCCACACCTGGCTCACCAATTAATATCGGATTGTTCTTTTTTCTTCTACTTAAGATTTGAGAAACTCTCTCAATTTCTTTTTCTCTACCTACGATAGGGTCTAATCTGCCCTCGATAGCCATTTTAGTAAGGTCTCTGCCGAAGTTGTCTAGAACTGGAGTTTTAGATTTGGTATCGACTGGTTTTTTGGCTGCCGGACCAGAAGAGAATTCATTGGCATCGTCATCATTATCGTCATCGGCAGGAGTTCCTGGCAATTCAGATTTAGGGCCTGTTTCGGTTTCGTCTTCTACTACGTGCATTTCTTCTTTGATTGAATCGTAATCGATGTTGTAGTCATCAAATACTTTGGTTATTATATTGTCTTCATCTTTTAAAATGGATAAAAGCAAATGTTCTGTACCTATCATCTGACTTTTAAAAAGCTTTGCTTCCAGGTAAGTAATTTTAAGTGCTCTTTCGGCTTGCTTCACCAAGGGAATATTTCCTGGTTGGTTAAAATTCTTAGATTTCGATTTGATATTGGTCTCGATAGATTTTCTCAACTCAGCCAAATCAACTTTAAGGTTCTTCAAAATTTTAACCGCATTACCTTCTCCTTCGCGCAAAATACCTAAAAAAAGGTGCTCTACGCCAATGTAATCGTGACCCAAACGAAGAGCTTCCTCTCTGCTGTAGGTGATGACATCTTTGACTCTTGGTGAAAACTTTGCTTCCATAATAAATCGTTGTTAATATAGGATAAGGGTAAAGATATTCAAAAATAAGAATACCAATAGTTTTAAGCCCTTTTTTCAATTGTTAATTTCTAACAAAAATTTGTTAGTAAGTGAGGCATAAAAAATTCTGTAATTGGAGCCTCGATTTAGTATTTTCGTTGCCCGTTAATGAGTTTAAGGTTCAATGTTTAATGTTCAATGTTGTTTGGACTTTAAAATTTAAACCTTAAAATTTAAACCTTATATTATTGTATCTATGGCTGAAGGCGAAAAAATTATTAGAGTAGACATTGAAGATCAAATGAAATCATCTTACATCGATTACTCGATGTCGGTGATTGTTTCTCGTGCGTTACCTGATGTGCGTGATGGTTTGAAACCAGTACACAGAAGAGTGTTGTTTGGTATGCTAGAGTTGGGCGTTTTGTCTAATCGTGCTTATAAAAAATCAGCGAGAATCGTTGGAGAGGTATTAGGAAAGTATCACCCACACGGTGATACCTCAGTATATGACGCCATGGTGCGTATGGCGCAAGAGTGGTCGTTGAGATATCCACTAGTCGACGGACAAGGTAACTACGGTTCTGTAGATGGTGATAGTCCGGCAGCAATGCGTTACACCGAAGCTCGTTTGCAAAAAATTGCAGAAGAGATGATTCGTGATATCGACAAAGAAACAGTTGATTTCTCTTTAAACTTTGATGATACTTTACAAGAGCCTACGGTTATGCCAACGGTTCTTCCCAACTTATTGGTGAATGGTGCTTCTGGTATTGCCGTAGGTATGGCTACCAATATGCCTCCTCACAACTTAACAGAAATTATCAACGGCATCGTTGCTTATATTGAAAACAACGATGTTACAATTGCCGATTTAATGCAATTTGTAAAAGCTCCCGATTTCCCTACTGGCGGTACCATTTACGGTTACGACGGTGTGAAAGAAGCTTTTGAAACAGGAAGAGGTAGAGTTGTTTTACGCGCTAAATCAGAGATTGAAGTAGAAGGCGGACGCGAAAGAATCATCGTTACTGAGATTCCTTACCAAGTGAATAAGGCAGAGATGATTAAAAAAACTGCCGACTTGATCAACGACAAAAAATTAGAAGGTATCTCTGATATTCGCGATGAGTCGGATAGAAGCGGTATGCGTATCGTTTACGAAATTAAAAACAATGCCATTACCAATGTGGTGTTGAATAGCTTATACAAATACACAGCATTACAATCTTCTTTTAGCGTGAACAACATTTGTTTGGTAGCGGGTCGTCCTCGCCTATTGAACTTAAAAGAAATGATTGCTTGCTTCGTTGAGCATCGTCATGAAGTGGTGGTTAGAAGAACGCAATTCGACTTAAGAAAAGCAGAAGAAAGAGCACATATTTTAGAAGGTTTAATCATTGCTTCAGATAACATCGACGAAGTAATTGCTTTAATTAAAGCGTCTAAATCTCCAGATGAAGCGCGTGAGAAATTAATTGAGCGCTTTAAATTAAGCGACATCCAATCTCGCGCTATTGTAGAGATGAGATTGCGTCAGTTAACTGGCCTCGAGCAAGATAAATTGCGTGCTGAGTACGAAGAGATTATGGCCTTCATCAAAGAATGTCAAGATATTTTGGCTTCTAAAGAAAGACGTTTTGAAATCATCAAAGCCGAGTTAATAGAGTTGAGAGATAAATTTGGTGATGGTAGAAAAACAGAGATTGATTTCTCTGGTGGTGACTTTAGAGTAGAAGATATTATTCCTAATAAAGAAGTGGTAGTAACTATTTCTCATTTGGGTTACATTAAGAGAACAGAATTGACAGAATACCGCCGTCAAGGTAGAGGTGGAGTTGGTTCTAAAGGATCTGCAACAAGAGATGAAGATTTCTTAGAGCATTTGTTTATCGCTAAAAACCACGATTGGTTGCTGGTGTTCACAGAAAAAGGAAAATGTTTCTGGATGAGAATTTTCGATATTCCCGAAGGAACTAAAATCTCAAAAGGAAGAGCTATCCAAAACTTAATCAACTTAGAGCGCGACGATAAGATGATGGCGTATATTAATGTAGGTGATTTAAAAGATGAAACGTACACTAATAACAATTTCATCATTATGGTAACCAAGCAAGGCATCATCAAGAAAACAAGCTTAGAAGCTTACTCTCGTCCGCGTGCAAATGGTATTAACGCTATCAATGTTCGCGAAGGCGATCAATTGCTAGAAGCAAGATTAACAACAGGAAGCAACGAGATATTAATCGCTATCAAATCGGGTAGATGCATTCGTTTCAATGAATCAACTGTTCGTCCGATGGGTAGAAATGCAACTGGTGTTCGTGGTGTTAACATGGATGACGATAAAGATGAAGTGGTTGGAATGATTGCTATTCAAGATCCATCTAAAGAATCGGTATTGGTTGTTTCAGGAAAAGGATATGGTAAACGTACTTTATTGAACGACCCAGAAGATGGTGAGCCAATTTACAGAATCACCAACCGTGGTGGTAAAGGGGTTAAAACATTGAATATTACAGATAAAACCGGACCATTGGTAGCATTGAAAAGCGTAACAGATGAAGATGATTTAATGATCATCAACCGTTCTGGTATTGCTATTCGTATTGCTGTGGCCGAATTGAGATTGATGGGTAGAGCAACACAAGGTGTTAAACTTATCAACTTAAGAGGTAGCGATGAAATTGCTGCTGTAGCTAAAGTACCTGCTTCTGATGAAGAAGAAATAGCAGAAGGTGAAGGCGGAGCAGTAGAAGGTGGTGAAGAAGGTGAAGCACCTGCTGAATCAGCTTCTGAAGAACCATCTGCAGAATAATTCATAAAATTTAATTTAAAAAGCCCTTTCGTTTTCTAGCGAAAGGGCTTTTTTTTTGACTCTACACAATACAATTTCTAAGCATCGCGTTACCCTTAAAACAAATACTTTTGCTTATGCATAAACTTTTTACTCAGGAAAATTTAGTTAATGAAATTGATGCAACACTGGACCAACTGTTAGAGTTAGCTGCTATGCCAGACGACTACAGTAATGTAGAAGCAGATGATTTCGAAGTGCCCGGTGACCATTGTATCAACAATATCATCAATTATTCGAAAGCCTTAAGCGTACGTAATTCTAGAATGTTGGATAAGGTGAGCTTGTTGCTAAATTAGTTGGTTGATATTGACTATTGAAAAGCGCTTAGGGTAAAGGGTCCCTAGGCGCTTTTATTTATACATTAAAATATACAACACAAAGCTTTCAAATCAAACAAATGCTTTTTAAAAACATATAATTTGTCCCTCAATACCTCGGCTATAAGAAGTTGGCGATTTCGAAGCAGAAAAACTTGGGCGCTGTCCCTCAATACCCTTAAATTATTATGAAAATGCTAAAGGAAGTTGCACTTAAATTCTTAAATTTGTTAGGAGATATGGCTAAAAAACGATATATTGATATAGAAGTTGATAAGTTAACAAATTCGATAGTTAACATCATTTCACAGGAGGTCTTTGAAACAGAATTTGCGAAAGTTAGCAGTAAGGAAATTAAAAAATCGGATTGGCTTTTTGATTGGCACAAAGAGTTGAAGGATAAAAACAATCAAGTTTACAAGATGACTACTGTTGAGAATAAGACAGTTGTTCAAGGATTGATTTCATTAACTGTTTCGGATAAATATGTTTTTGTGAATATTGTTGAGAATGCTAAGTTTAATCGAGGAAAGCAGAAAATGTATTTAGGTGTAGGAGGAAATATGTTTGCCTTTGCGTGTAAAATTTCAAGAGATATGGGCTTTGATGGGTATGTCGGGTTTGTTGCTAAAACAGCATTGATTGAATATTATAATAAAACTCTCGGAGCGCAATTGGCAATAGGACAAAGGATGTTTATTGGCGAAGCAGCAGCAAATGAATTGATTATTCAATATTTTAAAAAATAACGTTATGAAACTACAAAAAGAATCAAGAGAAATCGACCTTTATGTTTCCAATAAAAGGATGACAGCTAAGGAAGCGAAAGAATTTAGCGATTTTATTGAACAAGTAAAGAAAAAGGAAATGCTTAAAAAAAGTAAACATAGAAAAGCAGCTTAATAATTAGTTAAATTTATTTGAAGCTCGAAGCAGAAATGTTTTGGGTGCAATTTAATCCATTACTTAATCCAAATGCTTTAAATGTCACAACGATAATGAGCATTTGTATGAGGCAATGCGCTATGTGGAGTTAAATCCACTTAGAGCTGGGATAGTGAATAGAATAGATGGATATCAATGGTCGAGCATGAAGGAGCATTTGAATGGAAAAGGTAAAATGCGCTTAGATGATGTAAATAAACATTTAGAAATAGATGACTGGAAAGAATGTTTGCGCGAAAAAGCTGATGAAGAATTGGTGAAAAATAGTAGAAACAAAACCAAAGTGGGTAAGCCGCTTGGAGATGCTAAATTCATTAAGAAAATAGAAAAGCTCACAGGTAAAAGCTTCACCTTTAGAAAAAGCGGAAGACCTAAGAAAGAAATTAAATAAATATTTACGGCTGTCCCGTGTGCCGAACACTATCATCAATTATTCGAAAGCCTTAAGCGTACGTAATTCTAGAATGTTGGATACGGTTAGCTTGTTGCTAAATTAGTTGGTTGATATTGACTATTGAAAAGCGCTTAGGGTAAAGGGTCCCTGAGCGCTTTTTGTTTTTTGTACTATATTTACCCAATGGCAAGAGTTATAGCAATTGATTATGGCAATAAAAGAGTAGGGCTGGCAGTAACCGACCCCGATCAAATCATTGCATCGGGACTCACCACTATTCATTCCTCAGAGTTATTTGATTTTCTTACAAAATATTTCGCCAAAGAGAAAGTGGAAGCCATTGTTTTAGGCTATCCGCGCAGATTGAATTTAGAAGCCAATCAAATGACTAAGATCGTTGAGGATTTGGCCGTGAGCTTAGGTAGAAAGTTCTCAACGATGAAGGTAGTGAAGGTTGATGAGCGCTTTACATCGATGATGGCAGCGCAAACATTGGTGATGAGCGGCTTGAAAAAGAAAGACCGTCAGAAAAAGGAATTACTCGATGAAGTGGCCGCTACCATTATCCTTCAATCATATTTAGACCAAATTAGGCATAAATTGTAAACAATTTCTTTATTTTCGCCCCATGATTTTACCTATTGTAGCATACGGCGACCCAGTTTTAAGGGAAGTAGCAGTGGATATTACCAAAGATTATGAAGGCTTTGACGCTTTTTTGCAAAATATGTGGGATACTATGTACGAGGCCGATGGCGTTGGACTGGCTGCTCCTCAAGTGGGCAAAGCCATTAGATTGTTTGTGGTTGATGCCAGCACTTTTGCCGATGAAGCCCCTTCGCTAGCCGATTTTAAAAAGGTTTTTATCAATGCCGAAATTATAGAAGAATTTGATGAAGAATGGGCGTTCAACGAAGGTTGTTTAAGTATACCGGGCGTTAGAGAAGATGTTACCAGACTTTCGAAAATTAGAATCAAATATGTAGACGAGCACTTTAAGGCGCATGAAGAAGAGTTCGATGGTATGGCCGCACGTATCATTCAGCATGAATACGACCATATTGAAGGCGTTCTTTTTACCGATCATTTGGGTGCTTTGAGAAAAAGAATGGTGAAGAAAAAATTAGAAGATATCTCAAAAGGTAACGTGAAAGTTGCGTACAAGATGAAATTTCCTTTACTTAGAAGAATTAAATAAGATACAGTTAGTTATATGAAAAAAATACTTGCCCTTTCCCTTACTTTCGCTCTCTTCGCTTGCGGAGGTTCTCACAGATCAGAAGCCGATTTAGTTATTGATTTCAAACACAAAAAAGAAGTGTTTGATATGAATTGGAATTCAGGTAAAATAGATAAGTTGAAGTTAGAAAGCGACAGCACCTTGCAAATCGCTGAAGAAATTATAGCCGAATACCCTGCTGCCGCAGAAATGCCCGATGTATTGTTTAACGCAGGTGACGTGTCTTCAAAAATGGAAAACTACGAAAAAGCTGTTGTTTACTATTCTTCTTTCGTTGAGAAATTTCCTCAACATGAAAATGCTTCTTATGCTCTTTGGTTGTTGGCTTATCAATATGAATTGATGAACAACATCGATAAAGCGATTGAGACTTTTCAGTCGGTAAGAAAAAATTACCCCGATTCTCCTTGGGAAGAAAATGCAAAAACTAAAATTTTAGATTTGAACGATGTCAAAGAAAGAGCTAAAGAAGATGCTCAAATTAAACAAGCATTCGATTCGTTAGAATCTTCAATGAAATAGAAACTTAATTTCACTAAAAATCCTCCGCATTAAAACGGGGGATTTTTTTTGATTTTTGCTCACAACATTATTTTAAATTTAACTTTCAAATAAGTACTTTGGTAGCACTTAATGTCGGTTAAAAACGAATTAATTTTTTATATAAAATGACTATGAAGTATTTAGTTTTAGGTATCGTAAGTTTAGCATTTTTTGCTTGTGGCGGAGGGGACGGAAAAAATGAAAATAAAAAAAATGAGGTGTTGATACACGAGTTGGCAGATCCTATTACTTTAAATCCGATTCTCGAAGCCGATGCCAATACAGGTTATATCTTAGGCAATGTTTATCAAACATTATTAGGTCACGACAGAGATGATTTTAAAACTTATCCCTTATTGGTAGATTCTTTGCCTCTTCTAACAACTAATCTTCAAGACAGCTCAATGGAGTTTTCATTTAGATTGAGAAAAGAAGCTTCTTGGGATGACCAAACGCCATTAACCTCAGAAGATGTGGCTTTTGCTTTGAAATTATTTAAAGTACCAACTATTGAATGTGCTTCTTTGCGGTCTTATTTTGAAATGTTTGATGATATTGTTTTAGACCCAAAAAACGATAAGAAGTTTACAATACATTGCAATAGATTGTACCATATGGCAGAAGATGCTATTGGTGGCTTAGGTTTAATGAATCCTAAGGTTTTTGACCCTAAGGGAGTTTTAAAAAAATATACAGTGAAACAATTGTCGGAGATTAAAAAATTAGATGCAAATGCCATTAAAGAATTAGATGCTTATGCTAAGTTTTTTAATGAATCTTTTAACAATAAGGTGCTTGCTGGTTCGGGTACCGGCCCCTACGATTTTGAAAAATGGGAGACCATGCAGCGAATTGTATTAAAGAAAAAACAAAACTGGTGGGGAGCAAAAGTGAAAGATGGCCAAAAGTATTTTCAGGCTAATCCCAATAAGTTGGTGTACGAAACCATCAAAGATTTTAATAATGCTATAGTGAAACTTAAAGGAGGAAAACTAGATGTAGTGTCTAGTATACCTAATCGAGATTTTGTTCAAGATTTACAATCCAATAAAGTAATGCAAGAGAAATTACATCTCTTTAATCCTCCTCAGTTTGCTTACGAATTTTTTGGAATGAATATGAAGCACAAGAAGTTTCATGATGTAAGGGTTCGTAAGGCAATATCGCATTTGGTAGATGTGGATAAAATTGTAGAAGTGGTTTGTTATGGCTTAGGAGAAAGAGTTGCTAGCTTTGTACATCCATCTAAAAAAGAACAGTACAACGATAAGATTGAACTTCCCGATTACAGTGTAGAAAAAGCAAAGAAACTATTGGCCGAAGCAGGATGGAAAGATTCTAACGGCGATGGAGTAGTAGATAAAATGATAGGAGGAGAGAAGGTAGAACTGGAAATTAATTTGATGTACAATGTAGAAAATGAAAGAAGAAAAAAAACTTGCGTCTATTTTTTAGAAGGTGCGAAAGCAGCAGGAGTGAAGATTATCATTCAGCCTAAGGCTTGGCCTAAAATGTTGGAAGAGAAAAATAAGCACAACTTCGAAATGTATATTGCTGGTTGGATTTCTTCTCCTTTCGAAAGTGATCCTTACCAAATATGGCATACTTCATCTTACAATGGAGGAAGCAATGATGTTGGATTTGGCAATGCCGCATCGGATGCTTTAATCGAAAAGTTGAGAACAACCATGAACAAAGAAGAAAGAAATCAATACTATAAAGACTTGCAAATGATGATTAGTAAAGAGGTGCCTTGTGTTTTTCTTTTCTCACAAAAGGAAAGAATTGCGGTAAACAAACGCTGGACTAATGTAACGGCAAGTGGCTTGCGTCCGGGCTTTGAAGCTACAATGTTTAAACTGGTTCAATAAACAGAACGATGTTTAAGTATCTCTTAAAACGAATTTTATTTTTTCTTCCAACCATTTGGATTATTTCGCTGCTCACCTTTAGTTTAAGCGTGAACTCTCCTGGAGATCCTGTAGAGTTGATGCTAAATATTGCGGGGGAGAGCGGTCAAAATGCCGATAAACAAGCACAGCAGTTTGAGTACGATAAAATGAGGGAGAAACTACATTTAAATCTTCCTGTTTTTTATTGCACTGTATCATCACTGGCTGAACCAGATACTCTTTATAAGGTTAAAAAGAAATTACACCGCGAAAATTTATCGCGTTTGCTTGATCAATATGGCGATTGGCAATCGGTAAGTGATTACTATTATGCTCTTCAGGACTTAGATACAGAACTCGGTGCGCTGAGGTTAGAAGACTCTCTGCAAGATAAACTGATTGTTTTGCGCCAAAATGTTGCCGAACTTTTTTTTAAATATGATGATGCGATCATTAGCAACAGAATAACCAAAATTGTAAAGGAGTCGAAGGCCATTCGTGAGGCAGAATTATTGGCGATTCAACTTCAACAAAAGTATGCGCATTTAAAAATGCATGAGGTAAGTTGGACATCTTATGTGCCTTCCCTCAATTGGTATGGCACCAACAACCAATATCATATTTGGTTAAACAATTTACTGCATGGTGATTTAGGAGTCTCTTACTTTCAAAAATTGCCAGTTCTTGAAGTGATTCAAAATAGAATTATGCCTACCGTTGTTTACAGTGTGTTGTCTATTCTTATTGCTTTTATGGTGAGCATTCCATTGGGAATTAGTTCTGCTGTTAATATCAACACTAAAAGAGATAAAATCACAACCATCACCTTATTTGTTTTGTACTCTTTGCCTTCTTTTTGGGTGGGCACTTTACTAATCAATTATTTTACGAGTCCCGAATATCTAGATTGGTTTCCAAGCACTGGTATTAAAGATTTTGATGATTCGGCTTCTTTCTCAGAGAAGCTGGGCAACTATATGCACCATATGGCGCTTCCTTTGTTTTGCTATACCTATAGTTCTTTTGCATTTATATCTCGTCAGATGAGAGGCAGTATGATACAAACGCTTAATCAAGATTATATAAGAACGGCTTGGGCTAAGGGCTTGTCGGATAAACAAGTGTATTGGAAGCATGCACTAAGAAATTCGTTGTTGCCGGTTATTACTTTGTTGGCTTCTGTTTTTCCCTCGCTAATAGCTGGTTCGGTAGTCATAGAGCATTTGTTTACACTTCCTGGAATGGGCTTGTTGGCCTACGAATCTGTTGTTACCAAAGATTTTCCTGTCATTTATGTTATCATGTTGTTCTCTGCAATTCTAACCTTAATTGGTTACCTCGTTGCCGATATATTATATGCTATTGTTGACCCTCGAATTTCATACAGTAAAAAATAAATGATTTTTATAAAAACCAAAAAACACACATAAGTGATTTTTGTAAAAACCATTTTATTTGTATCTTTGTTTCAAAGTAAATTTGTTTTATGGATAAGCTTTATGAGAAATCGTTTAAAAAGATAGATTCTCTTTCGCACACTTATCAGCGTGATTTTATAAAAAATATATCGACTAAAGATAGGCTGATCGGGTTGAAGGGGTCTCGCGGGGTGGGTAAAACCACTATGCTTTTACAGTATATCAAATACAATTTACCTGTATCTAAAGAAACCATTTACGTGTCTCTTGATGATTTGTACTTTTCTAGAAATACTTTGATTGATTTTACTGATTCTTTTGTAAAGAATGGCGGTAAGTATTTAATTTTAGATGAGGTGCATCGCTATGCTAATTGGTCGCAAGAAATAAAAAATATTTACGACGATCACTCTGAACTTCAAATTATTTATACTGGTTCTTCCATTCTTCATTTGCACAAGGCAAAAGCCGATTTAAGTCGGCGGTCGGTAATGCATGAATTACCTGGTTTGTCATTAAGAGAATTCATAGAGCTTAACACCGGCGAGAAGTTCTCCTGTTTTTCGCTAGAAGGAATTTTAGAAAATCACGTTGATATAGCAAGAAGTATTGTAAAAAAAATTAAACCAATAGCTGAATTTAATCGCTATTTGGAGTACGGCTATTATCCCTATTTTTTAGAGAATAAAGACAGTTATTTAATGAAGGTGGCCGAAACGGTTAATCTTATTTTAGAAATGGATTTGCCGCTTTACCAGCAGCTTAATTATTCGTCGGTAGATAAGTTAAAACAATTGTTGGCGATTATAGCAGAGTCGGTTCCTTTTAAACCTAACGTGATTAAGTTGGCAGATAAAATTGGTACTACAAGAAATACCATAAAAGATAATTTTAATTACTTACACAGTGCAAGGGTGGTGAATTTACTTTTCTCGGCAACTAAAGGAATAAGTGCCTTGCAAAAACCCGATAAGGTGTATTTAAACAATACCAATATTGCACACGCTTTAAAATCGAGAGAGTTAGATAAAGGGAATTTACGAGAGACTTTTTTTATGAATCAGCTCTCCATTAAACACAATGTTACCTATACAGATAAAGGAGATTTTAAAATTGATGATCAATTTGTGTTTGAAGTGGGCGGTAAAAATAAGACTAGAGAGCAGGTGAAAGAGGTGAAAAACTCTTATTTGGCTCTTGATGATATTGAAATAGGCATGAATGATAAAATACCCTTGTGGTTATTTGGCTTTTTATATTGAAATTAGCAATTCATGAGCGAAGATAAATTCACCTACCGCAAATACGTTTGGCAGCAATTCAAAAAGAATCGCGCTGCTTTGTTTGCTTTTCGTTTCATTACCGTGATGGCTTTTATTGCTTTGTTTGCCAACATCATTGCCAACGACAAGCCGCTTTATTGCAAATACAAAGACAATACATATTTCCCTGCTTTTAGAGAATATGCGGTGGATTTAGGTTTGGTAAATTGGCCCGAAGATTTGTTGAATATCAATTGGAAATCAGAAACTTTTGAATCGGTCATTTGGGCACCCATTCCTTATGGTTCTACCGAATTCGATTTTATGAACGATAGATATAGGAGTCCGCTAGCCGACCAAGATGTACTAAGCACTCGCTGGCACCATTGGTTAGGTACCGATGAACAAGGTAGAGATGTGTTGTCGGGAGTGATTCATGGCACACAAACCGCTTTTATGGTGGGTATTGTTTCGGTAAGTATAACCTTGTTAATTGGTGTTTTCTTGGGTGCTTTTGCTGGTTTTTATGGCGACCATGATTTGCAAATTTCTCGAGTTCGTTTTTGGGCGAACTTCATCTTTTTACCCATAGCATTTTTCTACGGCTTTCAAGTGCGAGGTTTTATCATTTCCGATGCCTTCGCCGAATCTGCCGTATCTGGCTTCACCCAAATCTTCATCTCATTCCTTCTCTTCACCCTCAGTCTCACTCTCCTCAACTTCCTATTGTGGCCGTTTAAGAAAATTGCTTTCCTTGGTAAGAAAGTTAATTTGCCTTTAGATATGCTCATCAATAGAGTGATTGAAATTGTGGTGAGTGTACCTGGCTTAATTTTAATTATGGCAGTGGTGGCGGTGATTGCCAAGCCATCTATTTTTGTGGTAATGATTTTAATTGGATTGATGGGGTGGACGGGTATAGCGCGTTTTGTGCGCGCCGAGATGTTGCGCGTAAAGAAGATGGAATTTATTGATGCAGCAAAAGCTTTTGGCTACTCTGATTTTAGAACTATTTTTAAGCATGCCTTGCCCAATTGCTTAACTCCTGTTTTTATTGCCGCAGCTTTTGGTGTTGCAGGAGCTATATTAACCGAATCAACACTTTCATTCTTAGGCATTGGTGTTGCTCCCGAAGATGTAACTTGGGGTTCATTGCTAAGTGCTGGAAGAAGCAATCCGAATGCGCATTGGTTGATTTTAACTCCCGGTATCGCCATCTTTATCGTTGTTACTTTCTTCAATTTAATTGGGGAGGGGCTGACAGATGCCTTGGATCCTAGACAGAAGAAATGATTTTTGGTTACTTTAATAACCAAAAAATACATATATTTGGTTGTTGTAATAACTAATTTATGGAAAGGCTATTTGAACTTCATGCTTCATTATTAAGAAAAACAGAGCTCAACTTTGTAAGAAGTATTGAATCACAAATCAACTGGAAGTCACGATTGATAGGAGTGATGGGTGCTAGAGGAGTTGGTAAAACCACTCTTCTTTTGCAATATATAAAGCGAAATCTTAAATCAGATGAAGCGCTTTATGTGAGCTTAGATAATATTTGGTTTTCTAACAATCGATTGGTGGATTTGGCCGAAATGGCGATGAAGAAAGGTGTTACGCATCTTTTTTTGGATGAAATTCATAAGTATCCCAGTTGGTCTCAAGAGCTTAAAAACATCTACGATAATTATAAAGAGTTGAAAGTTGTTTTTACTGGTTCTTCGCTTTTGGAAATATTAAATTCTCGCTCTGATTTAAGTAGAAGAGCTCTGGTTTATCGCATGCAAGGCTTGTCGTTTAGAGAATTCATTGTTCTTGAGAGTAAATTAGATTTCCCAGTTCTAAAACTAGATGACATAGTAAAGGATCATGTAATTATTAGTGAATCGATTCTTAAAAAAGTTAAACCATTAAAGTATCTTGATGCTTATTTGCATCATGGTTATTACCCTTTTTATCGTGAGTTCGATGATATGTATTTACATCAGTTACAAGCAGTAATTAATATGATAATAGAGGTGGAGCTTCCATTGTTGAGAAAGGTTGATGTTAGTTATTCCAACAAATTGAAACAGCTGTTGTACGTTATTGCGCAATCGGTTCCATTTATTCCTAATATCTCTAAATTGAGTGAAAAGACGGGTATCAATCGACAGACTTTATTGTCGTATATGTATAACTTAGAAGAGGCTGGTTTAATTAAAAATCTTCATAGAAACAGCAAAGGAATAAGTTTACTTCAAAAGCCTGAGAAAATATTTTTAGAGAATACCAATCTCGCTTATGCTGTGTCGGCCGAAAAGCCAGATAAGGGGAGTTTACGAGAGAGTTTTTTCTATAATCAACTTTCTTATAAACACACTCTTACTTTTCCCGATAAAGCCGACTTCCTTGTGGATGGCAAAATGTTGTTTGAGATTGGTGGTGCAGGAAAAAAATCGAAAGTAGAAAATGACAAAAACTTTTATATAGCCTCAGATGATATAGAATACGGATTTAAAAACAAAATTCCTTTGTGGCTTTTTGGCTTTTTGTATTGATTTGTTGAAAATATACTAAGTAGTGCCTACGATTCGCAGATGGCTTTCATTATCTTTACCTCATGAGCAAAAAAACAGTTGTTATAGGCGCGTCAACCAATCCTGAGCGCTATTCATATAAAGCGACAGAGCGATTGACAGCTCACGGCCACGAAGTAGTGCCAGTGGGTTTGAAAGAAGGTGAAATTCATGGTTTGCAAATCATAAAAGGAATGCCAATCATAGAAGGTGCACATACGGTAACGATGTATGTTGGTCCGCAAAATCAAGCCTCGTATTACGATTATATCATGAGCCTAAATCCCAAGAGAGTGGTTTTTAATCCGGGCACCGAAAATCCCGAATTTGAAGCTCAATTAGAAGCAAAAGGTATTGAAGCAATAGAAGCTTGTACCTTGGTGATGTTAAGTGTTGGGAATTATTAAATATAGTTCAATGTTCAAAGTTCAATAGCTTGTCCGACTTTCGGCGGATTTAAGGCTAGCTAACATTGAACATTGAACATTAAACATTGAACGACTAGTATGTATTTGAAGTCATTATCTCTTATCAATTTCAAAAATTACCGCGAGGCCGAATTCGAGTTTCACGATAAAGTGAATTGCTTTGTAGGTAATAATGGTGAGGGCAAAACCAATATTTTAGATGCTATTTATTACCTCTCTTTTTGCAAGAGTTTTTTCAATCCGTCTGATGTGCAAAACATACAACACGAAGAACCTTTCTTTGTGGTGCAAGGTGAGTTTAGCAAAGAGGGTGAAGTAGATAAAATTCATTGTGGGGTTAAGCGCGGACAAAACAAAGTTTTCAAAAAAAACAAGAAGGAATACGAACGTTTGGCCGAGCATATTGGTGCTTATCCTTTGGTGATGATTTCTCCATCAGATAGCATTTTGATATACGAAGGAAGTGAAGAAAGACGCAAGTTTATTGATGGTATTATTGCGCAATACGACAGAGAATACCTCGATCATCTCATTCAATACAATAAAGCTTTGGCGCAAAGAAATGCCTTGCTCAAATTGTTTTTTAAAGAGCGCCGTTTCGATAGAGAATCTATCGTGATTTGGAACGAGCAGTTGGTGAAGCATGGCGTTTATCTTTTCGAAAAAAGAAAGCAATTCATTCACGATTTCGAGCCTATCTTTCAGCAATACTTCAATGTGGTATCGGGTAAAAAAGAAGTGGTGGAGTTGCAGTATGAGAGTCAGTTGTTGCATAACGATTTCAATACTTTGCTGTTAGAAGCAGAAGGTGAAGATTCGCGTAAACAATATACCACCATTGGCGTTCATAAAGATGAGTTGCAGTTCAATATTGGCGGACACCCACTAAAGAAATTTGGTTCTCAGGGTCAGCAAAAATCATATTTAATAGCGCTTAAAATAGCTCAGTTAGAGTTTTTAAAAAGAATCAAAAAGGTTAATCCAATATTGTTACTCGACGATATTTTCGATAAGCTAGATGAGAATAGGGTGAAGCATTTGTTGGAGTTGGTGAATACAAATCAGTTCGGACAAATTTTCATTACCGACACGCATCCCGAAAGGATAGAGCAGTTGTTACAGGCGGTGCAGGGCTCACACAAAATGTTTGAGATAGAAAAAGGATCAGTTAAAAAGGTGTGGCATGAAGAAAAATAGCAATCAATCTTCTTTGAAAGAAGCCATACAAGAACTACTCAATGCCTACCGCCTCAATGCTGGTATACAACAAGCAGAAGTGAAAGCCCTGTGGGATAAAATGATGGGGCCCTACATCGAAAAACAAACCGAAAAAGTGACGTTGGAGAATGGGGTACTCAATGTTAAAATCACATCAGCCGCATTAAAAAATGAATTGATGATGATGCGAAGTAAAATTGTAGAGAAATTGAATGCGGAGTTGAAAAGGGATTTGATTAGGGAGATTAAGATTTGGTAGGCAACTATTTTTCGCCGAAAATAAAACAAGGGACAGATTATATGTTACGCCTCTAAGCTATTAATCTTACTGTTATTATTAACTTGCAGAAGATTAATTCTTAGAGGTTTTTTACAAACATATAATCTGTCCCCTGTTTTCTAAAATCTTATAGACTGGTTGATGTGGAAGGATTAAGAGGAGCTTCCGCCGTTGGACGGACAATAATTGAGGAAGGGTTTCCTATTTAGATTTTAAACTTGGATTGTATAAATGAATAGGTAGAGGTAAGAAAGTTCCTAAAATTGATTTGTTATCCCTGATTGCAATTTGAATGTGATTCTTCTCTTTGAACTCAGTACCTTCATAAAGTGAGTTCCCTTCAAAGTAAGCACCTCTAACACTATCGTAAGGCTGAATTTTTTCGAGGTGGTTAGAAGCATGAATATATTTAATGACAGCATAGTCCAAAGCTTTGTTGTTGCCCTTGTTTACAGGCATCTTTTCACCAGCTTTTTCAATGGTTTCCTTTAACCCTTTATATCCTTCTTTAATAAATTGTAATGAATTATATTCAGTGAGGTTTAAACAGTTTCCCAAATCAAGTATAGCTCCGATTACAAAAGGAGTTTCTATTTTAGTATTTGCTTTTTGTTTGCCTTCCGCGATATTACTTACGGATAATACCAGCAGCTTTTAAGAAATCTTTAGATGCTTGCTTAGATGACAATGCCTTTTTAGTTGCTGTCTTAATCACTTGGATTTGTTTCTTTTCAGATGGATTTAACGCTGGACTCATAATGTTAAATATTTTTATAAAGTTAATCAAATAGTGAACTTTCGTCAATTCAATGGCGTTTATTTATTATGAATAGCTGTTAATAACAATCAAATCAAATATTCAACATATAGACTTCAAATCAAAGAAAAGGTTTAAGCTAGAGCCTCACTCTTTGGAGGAAGTGAAACACCTCGTGTCATTGATGTCAAATGGTGTAGGTTAAATACCATTGCTCATTTCTTCATCTATCTTTACATACCAATTCTTCTTTGCCAAACCCTAAGTATTCCTTATTTTCGTTCCTCAACTTCAGGTAGGCAAAACTTAGACTTAAAATTATGCTTAAAAATCAACGTAAACTTAAAGCGCTGTTCTTGAGAATAAAGCAAGGCACTCAATGCTGATAAGGGTTTTAGAAAAACAAAAAGCGGACTAATACATCAAAATTTGGTGTTGTCCGCCTTGGTGGAGTCCACCGACCAACTGTCGAACCACTTATATCAATCAATTGATGGTTTGCTGAGCTTGAGTAAGTCTTTATTACCATAGGTTGTAGCGTCCCTCGGTACTTTTCCTACTAATCTTTTTTAGGTTGAATTAATTTCTCTCAACACTGTTGAGAGTTTTGGAGGGTCTTTGTAGGTTTGATGAAATTGCTTCATTCTCTATAGATTCTTATCAGAAAAGCCTTTTACGCTTGAATATTCGGCTAGAGGCAAAACTCCGGTATTTTCATTGGATAAACCAATTCTTAATGGGAAGCGGACAAGAGTCTATTATGTATTAACAAATTCTTTAGGAGAGATGGTTTAGAATTAAAAAATTACAAAATAAGACGACAGCAAATTAAAAATATCGTATATTCGTTAGATGAGTATCGCACTTAGTAATAACGCTCAAAGAGCATATGTAACCAAGAGAGTATTGGAAAATGCTTCTAGGAAAGCGGTTCGTATAGCTTCATTAAAAGCAATGGCCATTGCTGGTTATGTAATTACAGTTGATAGAGGTTGGTTGATTCGCAAAGATGCAGATGGTACTATTAGCCGCTTAAAAAAAATAGCACAAACCACTTCTAGAAGAGAAATAATTCTTGACTAATCCTACTTTAAGATTACGAGTATTTGCTGGTCCGAATGGTTCGGGAAAAAGCACTATTATTAATGCTGTGAGAGCAGCTAAGGTTAAGGATATTCCTGTTGATTTTGGAGTTTATATTAATGCTGATGATATCGCTAAAAGCTTGAGAAAGGGTAGTTTTTCTTTCACAAAGTATAAGGTTAAAGTATCTAATGAAGAGTTTGTAAAGGTGGTATTAGATTCGGGATTAATTAATGAGGAGTTTCCAAAGACATTATTTACCAAAAGTTATTTATTAAAAGAGAATAAGATTCAGCTCGTTAATCCTAAGGCCGATGAGCATCTGGCTCAAATTATAGCTGATTTCCTAAGGAAAAAGCTTTTGAGTGAAAAAAAGAAATTTTCTTTTGAGACTGTCTTTTCTCATCCTTCTAAACTAGATATAATGAAACAGGCTGCAGCAGCAGGATATAAAGTTTATTTATATTTTGTTTCTACAGAAGATCCTGAAATCAATAAGTTTAGAGTAAAAAAGGTGCGTGTTATTGAAGGAGGTCATGATGTTCCAGAGGATAAAATAATAAGTAGGTATTATCGTTCGCTTGATTTATTGTTTGAAGCGTCTCAAATAGCCTATCAAGCATATTTTTTCGACAACTCAAAAGACGGTGAGGGTTTTGAGTTATTTGCCCATTTTAAAAATGTAAAAGGGGAAAAGAAATGGGATGAAATTGATAAATCGAAAGTTCCTGCATGGTTCATTAAATACTATTCTTCTAAGGTTAGAAGAGCATAGTGTCAATATGTACAAATGTTGTTTTTTCTGTACTTTCCTACACTTTTATTGTGAAAGCATAAAAAAAGTGTAGAAAACTAACATTTTCTACACTTTTGTACACTTTTGTGGAGCAAGATAAACAAAAATCGAACTTTTTGCTTGAAGATATTGAACTTTTAATGTGGTTAAAGAAGTTTATTGCAGTTGGTTAAGTTGTCGTAAATCAGCTTTTTATTGAAAATGAGTAATTATTCTCTATTTTCGCCGCTCGAATTTTTTAAACTAAACCGATGAAAAAGATTTTTGGATTACTTCTTATTGTTCTATTTGCATCATGTGGTGCCGGCGATAAAACAGCTTTTGTAGATATTGATAAGGTATTTAATGAGTTTGAGCTTACGAAACAGAAGAAAGCCGAATACGAGAATACACTAAATAAAAGAAAAGAAATTACCGATAAAGAGAAATTGCGTTTGCAACAAATTGCTGGCAAACTAGAGGCTCAAAAATCTCCCGATAAAAAAGAAGTAGAGAAATTTCAAATCGATAGAGAAATGTTGCGTCAGAAAATGCAGGCCGATGAAGAACAAAATCGTGCAATGGATGATCAGTACACTTCTGAAATCTGGAAACAGTTGAACCAATACATGCAAGATTTTCAAAAAGACAATGGCTATACTTATGTCTTTATAAAGAGTAATATCATTGGTGATGAATCGAAAGATGTTACCAAAGATGCCCAAGAGTTTGTAAATAAGAAGTTTAAAGGAGATAAATAATTCTTAAATTGCAGCATGCGAAATCTGTTATTAATCATATTGTTTGTAGTAAGTGCTTTGTCTCTTAAGGCCCAAAAGCAGGAAATACCTGTGTATAGAGAAGTAATTGTGGTAACGAAAGAGCAAACACTGAAATTTCAAATTAAGGTGTTAAAACAAACTATTTCTGCCAAAAGCGATTTAACTTATTTCTGGTATTCGGCAGATAAAGTGCATAGTTCAGAAGGTTCTTATGATGGTTATTTGTTAGATGGTTATTATAGAGTGTTTGGTTTATCCGGACAACTTATTTCTCAAGGGTCTTTTGAGAAAGGAATTAAAACTGGTGAATGGAGAACGTGGTATGATAGCGGAGTTTTAAAAGAATTAGCACAGTACAAAGACGGAAAATTACACGGAGAACAAAAGATTTACAACGACAAAGGAGAATTGGTAGAGAATTACATTTATTCTGGTGATACAAAAAGAGATTTGTTTGCTGAAGCCGCCGACGCTAAAAAGCAAAAAGAGGCTAAAGCTAACGCCGCTGCTGAAAAACAAAAATTGAAAGAAGAACAAAAGAAATCAAAAGAAGCTACCGAAACTAGGGAGCCGAAGAAGAAGTTTAGCTTCAAATCTTTGTTCAAGAAAAAAGAAAAGAAGGCAGGCGATTCTGCTAAGCCTTCAAAATCAAAATAAACATGTTGCGTGCCTTTGCTTTATATGTGGCACTAATGATTTCGGTGGTGGTTGCGCTTATTTGTGGCAGCTTGCTTACTCTGTATTACCTCAACGATAAAGAGTATTACTTAGTAGAAACCGATAGGCGACTAAGAAACAATGTGGAATCGGCTTTCAACTGGGTGCGCGAAAATGAACTAAAAGAAGGTGTTGTTGTAAAAGATTTGTTCTCAGAAAATCGCGATAGCGTTAAAGTTACCACCCGCGATTGGGGCTTTTTAAATTTAATTTCATGCAAAGCTTTTTCAGGTTCGCGAAGTAAAACCAAAAGCGCCTTGATGGGGCCATTAATGCATTCTTCGAGTGAATACGCCTTGTATATGGGCAATTCCAATAAACCTCTTTCTTTGTGTGGAGAAGTGAAGTTGATGGGCGATTGTTTTGTGCCCGATGCAGGTGTGAAAAGAGCGTATATCGAAGGTCAGAATTTTATGGGCGATAAACTCATTAACGGTGAAGAAAAAAAGAGCGCTTCTTCTTTGCCCGAAATCAACAAAGAATTTGTGACCAATGTTTTAACTTATTTAAAGGGGGAACACCATTCCGAAGATTCTGTTTTGGCATACAGCGCCGATTCAGTTAAAGTGATTAATTTCCTGGGCGAAAAAGTTTTACTATTCAGAAGTTCTTCGCCCATCGTGCTTTCTAATGTTCAATACAAGGGTAAAGTGATAGTGCAATCTTCGCAATGGATTCGTGTGAAAAAAGATGCTCAGCTAGAAGATGTTTTACTTTTCGCTCCAGCTATTTTTGTAGATGATGACTTTAAAGGAAGTGCTCAATTCATTGCTTCAGATTCACTCGTGGTAGGTGAAGATTGTAAGTTCTTGTACCCTTCGGTTTTAGCCTTAGTGAATGATGCGCAAGATGATAAAAGTGCTGTGCTTACTATTGGCGAAGGAACAGAGATAAAAGGAGCTGTTATTTCATACAAAGAAAAACAAAGTGTGCGCAGTAGAAATTTTGTTGCGCTGGCTAAAGAAACAGAGGTTTATGGTTTGGTTTACAGCAACGGATTTTTAGAATTGAAAGGCGAAGTTTTTGGTTCTGTAGTTTGTCAGAGTTTTATCTTGCGAACAGCATCATCTGTGTACGAAAATCATTTACTCAATACAACTATTGATATAAGTAAATTGCCCAAAAATTATGTGGGGGTAAACTGGCTCAAAAAAGAAAGTCATTACGATATTATTAAGTTTTTCTAATGAAGTTAAAAGCAAGCACTATAGTAGAAGTTTTAGTAGCCATCACCATTGTGTCGATATGCTTTACTGCTTTTTATGTGTGTTTTAGCATGGTGAATTCAAGTGATAAGTCGGCAAAAATGCTACGTGCTTTAGAGTTGGTGGAAGAATTAAAAAGCAACAATGATTTGAAAGAAGAAGAATTAGAATTGGGCAATCTTCAAGTAAGTAAAATGGTGGAAGATACCGATAATCCCGATTTAAAACTTTTGCATTTTGAAGTAACGGAAGACAGTGTAGTAATAGAAAAAATGAATTGTTTTATTGTAGTGAAAAACAGGTAGAGCCAGATAGAATCTGGCTTAAAATAGATTAATTCCATTTCCTTTTTAATCGGAATTTTTTTCTGTTTTAAGCCAGATTCTATCTGGCTCTACGGGGAAAAGAAGAGGAATACTATGAAGTTAAACCAACATATAAAAGCATTTACCATACTAGAATTCCTAGTAGTCATTTCCCTATCTGCTATAGTGATGACCATCGCATACATGGTGTGGAATCGCTCTTTGGAAAGTTTTGCATCGTACAGCGAAAATAGTTCTGAAATCAATACTTTACATCGTTTTAAAAATGCAATGGAAGATGATTTTTTTGAATCGAAAAATGTGGTGTTGAGCAATTCAGGAATAGATTGTATTTTGCCCGATGGTAAAGTAATTGAATATGTTTTCTCGGCTGGAGAGATGGTGCGAAAAGTGGATGGCGATGAGTGGACTGTAGAGGTAGATGAAGTCAATATAGAAACACTACTCAACAGCCTCAAGCAAAAAGAAACCAATGGCTTAGTTGACGAAATAAAATTAGAATTTAAAATGCCAAACGAAAAGCAATCTTATATTTGGCGAGTGAATAAGCAATATGGCTTTTCCGATTTTTGGAATGATTAGTTTTGATACATTGAATCCGTCAGCAGACGGACAGGCATTTGAACATTAAACTTTGAACTGATTTTGGTTGACTTAAATAAAATATCAGCTACTAAAAAGGTTTCTACCAAAAAAGAGGGTGGAGTGATGTCTTTTTTGAATAAGGATATTTCATTGGGTAGCAAGCAGCTTAACGACAAAAAGAAGGAAGGTTTTTACAATGAACTTACCTTATTGTTAGATGCTGGCGTAGATATTAAATCATCTTTAGAGCTCATAGAATCAGAGCAAGTTAAAAAACAAGATAAAGAACTGTTTGCCGAAATTCGCCGACAAGTCATCAGTGGAAAAGGAATGTCGGAGGCGATGAAGAATAGCGGCAAGTTTTCCGATTACGAATATTATTCTGTGAAGATAGGAGAGGAGAGCGGACAGCTTCTGCAAGTATTACAGCAACTTCGATTGTATTTTGAAAAGAGAATTAAACAGCGCCGACAAATTGTTGGAGCACTTACCTATCCTTTAATAGTAATAGCTGTGGCTTTCGGCGCAGTAGCTTTTATGATAAGTTTCGTAGTGCCAGCCTTCGCCGATATCTTCAAAAGGTTTAAAGCCGATTTACCTGCAGTCACTAAGTTCATTTTAAATTTATCAGAATCATTTCCACTATATTTTGGTACCTTTCTTCTACTAGTTTTAAGTGCTGTTGTTTTTTACAGAATGAATCGTGCTAAAGTTTGGATGCGTAAATCACTTTCTTCTTTTACGCTTAAAATTCCAGTGATTGGTAACTTAATTCAACTTAGCTATCTCTCTCGTTTTGCGCAATCCATGTCTTTGTTGATTGCAGCTAAAGTACCACTCATTGAGGCGATGTCGCTCGTTCAAAAAATGATTAATTATTATCCTATTGAAATTTCGTTAGAAGCGATGGAGCACGAGATTATGAAGGGTAAATCACTCAGTGAAAGCATGAGTAAATACAAAATTTATCCTAAAAAAATGATTTACTTAATTAAAGTGGCCGAAGAGGTAAATCAAATGGATAAAATATTTGCTCAGTTGTCTCAACAGTATTCCGATGAGGTAGAACACAAATCGGGATTGATTAGCACGGTGATAGAACCTATCTTAATTGTGTTTTTAGGGTTTATGGTGGCTTTTATTTTGGTGGCCATGTATTTACCAATGTTTAGTTTAACAAATGTTTTAGGTTAATTTTTTTTCGTCGGCAATTTTCATTGATTCGTCTTTATTGTGAATTCATTCGTGTGGATAAATTCCTTAAAATCCTTGTTTTTACTACTTGTTAAGGGAACATTATTTTTCAACAATACTTTTTTGATAACAAATATTTGTTCTATTTTCGCCGCCTACTAAAAATGGATATTACTACATCGGGGATTTTTAGATTGTAGATTGTGGATGTTGATTTCGATTATTTATTTAAAATTAATGTAACTGGTATATCAATGCCATTACAAAAGTGTTGTGAAAACTAAGTTTTGGCAATGAATTTTGTTGTGGAAATAAAATGACGACTAACTAAAAAAAGAAAAAATGAAGATTTCATATATCAAAAAAAGCATTTTAGTGCTCTTGGTTTTTTGCTCTATTGCTGCGTACAGTCAAAGTGAAATTCAAGCGCTTTTGGTAGATTTTAAGCTTGATGCTAGTAAGGCTGTTATTGAGCCCGGACAAAATGCTAGCATGCACCCAGTAACAAAATTTGAGGTGATTTACCACATTAAAATAGCCGATAGTTTGCAAGTAAATGCTGTTGTGTTAAAGCTGGGTAATACACTTAACGGTGCCGAGTTTTTTAATTTATCATTAAATACTAATGGCCAAAATTTACCTGCTGGGGTAAGCCTAAGTTACAGCGGTAGCGATTTAATAATTAATACAGGCAAATATGCCATCACGCCGCTATACTGTGCCAGCGCAAAAGTGCAATATGTAGGTGGTGCGTTTAGCGACTGGAAAATCAATACCAATATTCAATAAGGAACTTTCATGATAAATAGATCACTTATGCCAAGCAAGAAAATATTAGTCGATTCATTCAACACTATTTTATCATTACTCAATAGCAAATTGAGTTTTGTTTTGTTGTTTTCAGGAGTTTTGTTGTGTAATACCAGCAACGCACAATCTTCAAGCAATTCACTTAAAGTTGAATTTAAACTTGATGACGCTGTTTCAAGTGCGAACATAAGTACCATACCAGATGTGATTTTAACAGCCAACTTTTCCGATACCACTAATGCCTCAAAACTAATTATCACTTTGGGCAGCACCTTAAATGGTACCCAACATTTTTCTTATGCTGTAAATCTTGACGGTAGTAATTTGCCACAAGGAATTACTTTGCAAAGAGAGGGATTAAATTTAATAGTAAATACTGGTGCGCATAGCGGGGTGGTTCAATATTATGCTAGCGCTAAATTACAATATGCAAATGGGTCGTTTAGTGCCGAAGAAAAAATAAACAATGTGGAGTAGCGCAAGAATAAAGGGGTGAAAAATAAAGTATACAAATGAAAAGATATTTTGAGATGAATAATACAAATATTAATAAAATAGTTGGTCATTGTGGTAAATTATTTTTGGCTTTCGCCTTTCTACTTTTCACCTTTATTTCATACGCCCAAACCACTGTGTCTTTGCAGGCGAGTGCCGATGCACGTATCGATGCTTCAGGTTATTCAACCAATTACGCAACAGAAGCTGATGTAATTACCATGCCGTGGTCATCGTTGTACTCTCGTCGTTTTGTTATTAAATTTGATTTGTCATCTATTCCTACGGGTTCAACCATTCAGTCGGCAACACTTAAATTACGAGAAACAGGTACCTATGGTTATACAAGAACTATTAACGCCCATCGTTTAACAAGAGCATGGAATGAAAGCACCGTTACATGGAACACACCTTGGAGTGCTGGTGGTGCTGATTTTATTGCCACACCAGCAGCGAGCACAGCTATTTCATGGACAGGTACTTTGAAGCAAGATTCTTGGAATCTTACTTCCGATGTGCAAGCAATGGTAGCAGGTACTAATACTAATAACGGATGGGTAATCAAAGATAATGTTGAAGATGCGTCTCAAAGATTTTGGAAATTCGCAAGTAAGGAAAATGCAAACTCTTCTTTACGGCCGGTTTTAGTAATCACCTACACCAACGCGATAACAGTAAATGTAACTCCTGCATCGGCAACTATTTGTGCTGGTGCAAATACTTCACTAACTGCTTCGGGCGCTACAACTTATTCGTGGAGTCCTTCAACTGGTTTGAGCTCAACAACAGGTGCTACGGTAACAGCTAGTCCTTCAACCACCACTACATATACTGTAACAGGCAGAGGAAGTGGAGGTGCCACTGCAACCAAAACGGTAACAGTAACTGTAAATTCCTTACCTACAATTTCTGTTGCTCCAACTACAGCAGCATTTTGTGCTGGAAGGAATGTTCAATTGACTGCATCTGGTGCATCAACTTATTCATGGAGCCCAGCAACAGGATTGTCAGCAACAAACATTGCAAATCCAACAGCGTCACCAGCGATCACAACAACCTATACTGTTAGCGGAACAGCTGCAAATGGATGTACAGCAACAGCCAGTAAAATTGTAACAGTGAATGCATTACCAACAGTAAGTGTTAGTCCAACTACAGCAGCATTTTGTGCTGGAGGGAATGTTCAATTGACTGCATCTGGTGCATCAACTTATTCGTGGAGCCCAGCAACAGGATTGTCAGCAACAAACATTGCAAATCCAACAGCTTCACCAGCGATCACAACAACCTATACTGTTAGCGGAACAGCTGTAAATGGATGTACAGCAAGTAAAACGGTAATCGTAACAGTTAATTCCTTACCTACAATTTCTATTGCTCCAAGCACAGCAGCATTTTGTGCTGGAGGAAATGTTCAATTGACAGCAACAGGCGCAACTACTTATTCATGGAGTCCAGTAACAGGTTTAAGTGCAACAACCGGCTCAGCTGTTTCAGCGTCCCCAGCGACGTCAACGTCCTATACAGTCAATGCTACCGATGCAAATGGATGTGCAACAACAGCAATAAAAATTGTAACAGTAAATGCGCTGCCAACAGTATCTGTCTCTCCAGCATTCGCCACAATAAATTCTGGTAACAGCACAACGCTAACTGCGTCAGGTGCTTCAACGTATTCATGGACTCCATCAACTGGTTTGTCAGCTACAAATATTGCCAATCCTTCTGCTAATCCAACTTCAACAATAACTTATATAGTAACTGGAACAAGTTCTGCAGGCTGTTTAGATACTCAAAGTGTGAAGGTTACTGTTGTTAATCCAACCTTAGAATGGGCCGAGTTAAATGGCATGAATTGGGTTTCACCAACTTTAACCAAAACTACCCCAAACGACTATACTAACGGTAGTGCCTTCAGTAAAAACCATTTAAATGTCAATCAAGATGGTTGGGTTGAATTCACCATCAAAGGAAATTTTCACGATTATTTTGGTTTTGCCATTAAGAACTATTCTGCCTATAATAAAGACTTACGCTATGGTTTTGAGTATGCAAACGGCATAGCTGTAATGCATAAGGGTTCAAGATATACAATGGGCTCAGCAACCATTAACGATAAATTGAAAGTAGAGCGTGTTGGTGCTGCTATCAATTACTATAAAAATGGTGTTTTATTAATCAGTTTACCGGCTCCAACAAGTAATGAAGAATTGTTTATTGATCTTTCAAATTATGCTCTCAATAGTACTCAAGAGGTAAGATCTAGCTTCACGGCAGATTTTAATATTTATGCTACGATTAACGATAACAATCCCGCTTCTGCTTCTAGAGACGGAAGTATTTCTCTAGATCCTTTAAACGAAACCGGAACAGTAAGTTTTTTATGGAGCAACGGAGCAACTACTTCTTCTATTAGTGGCTTAACGTCAGGAATTTACTCTGTAACGGTTACCAATGGCGCACAAACCATCAACCGCACTTATACCTTATTGAATAAACCAGTGTGGACCTCTTTAAAAAATATGAATGAAATTGGTGACGCGCGCTTAACAAAAACTACTCCAACCAATAGCAACGACGAACGAGGCAATGGAATGAGTAAAGTGTTTTTGCCAGCCAATCAAGATGGTTATATCGAATTTTTAGCTACCGATAATGGTGAATCTCAATTGTACTTTGGATTCTCTTCGGTACCAACCGATTTTTCAGGACACTATTTTTCTTATTCTGATATCGACTATTCTTTCTTTTGGTTTGGTGCTTATTGTTACATTACTGAAGGAGGAGGAGATGTGTTCAACACGCCTACTGTTCTTCGCTCTAGCAAATTGCGCATTTCCCGTGAAGGAAGCTTTATAGTGTATTACATCGATGGCTTAGAAGTGAAGAGAACTGCAAGTAATCCTAACAAAGATTTATTTGTGAAATTCACTCAAATGGGCCAAGCCGATCAAGGTGTTATAAGAACAAGCTTTGGTGGCAGTACCACTCCGTTCTACTCTCTTCAAGATAACAATCCTTCAACAGCAGCCGATGGTTCTATATCTGTTGAGGCCATAGGAGGGAAAGCGCCTTATACTTATTTGTGGAGCAATGGAGCAACTACTGCTTCTATCGCTAATCTCGCTCCCGCACTCTATACTCTTACAATTACCGATGCTAATAATATTTCAAGTTCTAAAACATTCAAAGTAATGAATAAAGTAGCTTGGAAAAATTTAAACGGTGTTGCGCTTCAAAGCAATGATCGTTTAATAAAAACCGATCAAACAGATGATAACAATTCAGGGTGGGGTAGTTCTCAAAGCTATTTGCCTGCTGGGCAAGATGGTGAGCTTATCATCAACACAACCACTATTCCTAATAACTCAATTATAGGTTTCTCTGCGCATCCCATACTCTTTGCTCCAAATTACACTGGTAATTTGATTAATTATGGTGGCTTCTTTGGCGGTAATTATTTTCATGTGTACGAAGGTGGTGGAGAGGCTACCTATAATAATAAGTTATATGGTGGTAATGAGTTTCGAATAGCAAGAGAAACCAACGCACAAACAGGTATTGCAACCATCGCTTATTATTTAAACGGACAAGAATTACGTCGTGTGCCAACACAATTGAATCAAGATTTGTTTGTGCTTTTCTCTATGCGAACACCTAATTTCGATTTTGGTAGAATACGTGCTAGTTTCGGTCATAATTTACAAGCAAGCTACGAAGTAACAGATAACGACCCTATGCAAACGCCTAGCGGTTCTATTGTTGCTGAGGCGCTTGGAGGTACACCTCCATATACATATGTATGGAGCAATGGAGCAACAACGCCTTCCATCTCTAATCTCGTTCCCAATAATTACACTCTTACTATTACTGATGCTAACGGACAAACAAGTCAAAAAACATTTAATGTAGCCAACAAACCTGTTTGGACCAACCTTAATAAATTAACTCCAGGTAGCAATGGTTATTTGATAAAAGATGGCACCAACAACGATGGTTGGGCCAATTCAGCCAACTTTATTCCTGCTGGCGATGAAGGTTTTATGGAATACGTAGGTTTTGGTAGAGTGGCTTTATCGGTTGGTTTATCAAAAGACCCCTTTGTATTTACCCCTAATCAATCGGGCGATATATCTTATGGCGTTTTCTTGTGGCAATACACACGAGTAATTTACAAAGGCTATTGGACATCAGGACTCGATGATCCATCAAAAGGTGGTGATTTATATCGCATAGAGCGAAAAATCAATGCGCAAAGCGGTCAGGCCGAAATGATATACTATTTAAATGGGGTAGAGAAAAACCGTTTACCAGTAAACATCAACGAAGACTTGTATATAAAAGTAATGGTTCAAATAGCCTATAGCAATTTAGGTTATGTTCGTTTGAGTCACGGACACCAATTCAATGCATCGGCAACGGTATCACATGTTAGCGCAAAGCCTTATAACGGCGCAATAAATGTTACGCAATTTGGCGGACAAAAACCTTATCAATCCCTTTGGTCGAATGGTGCTACTACTCAAGACCTTTCTACATTAAAGAAAGGAGTTTATTCATTGCAAACCACCGATTCATTATCTGCGGTTAAAACCCGTGAATTCGAGCTTCTAAATAAAATAGAATGGGCACATGCTAGCGGTATTAGCGAACAAGACAACCTTACTAAAATAAGCTCTTCAAACGCTTTGGCGACCTCAAAAAACTATTTAGACCCACAACAAAATGGTAAAGTCGATTTTCAATTTGCAGTTGCAGGTGTAGGTAAAATGGGATTCACCACTGATGACGATATCAATAGCGGTTCCGATATTAAATACGGTTTTTACCAGTGGAATGTGTACTTGCATATGATTTATAATGGTAACGAAGTGGGTTTTCAAATACCAGGCGGACAATATTTCCAAAGTGCCAACAAGCTATCGCTCGAACGTATTGGCAATGTGATGTACTACAAGTTAAATGGAGTTGTGGTATACCAAGGGGCAGTGCCGCCAGAAGAAAAACTATATGTTGGTGTGAGTTCTTACGCTAATGGTAATAAGGTAATGAGGGTGCTGACTAATTTTGGGGAGGGGAAAGAATCTGTAGTTTCAACTTCAAAAGCATACTCTCAGCTTCAAACGGAATTAGATCATAAATACAGTAATGTGATTAACAACGAGCTATTGTTTATCTATGATGAGGAATATGAAGTTTCTGAAAATTCCAAGCTTCATTATAAAGTGTACGATAAAGACAGAAATGAGGTGATAAATGAAACAGAATTCGCAATTGCCATAAAAAGAGGTTTAAATAAAGTTGTAATTCCTTGCCTCTCAGATAAAATTGGTTCAACAGGTTTCTTCATACTAGAAGTAAAGAATGATAAAAATGATACCTGGTATCTTCGTTTTCAATTAGCAAATAGTACCAACTGTAATTAAAAGAATTTTAGCAAAATAGAATATGAAAGCACTAAGAAAAAATGCGAAACTAATTAGTAGTGGATTATTACTCACTATGGTTTTCGAAATTCTTGCACCCGTTAGTTTACTAGCTAATACCGATAGTGAAAATCAAGTTGAATATTCCAATGCATCAGGTGGCGGATCTGAAATGGTGAATATGTACAATGGAGCATTAAATTACTCATTGCCTTTAATGTCAATCCCTGGTCAAAATATTGGTTATAATCTTACTCTTTCTTATAATTCCGATGAATCGAAAATGCTCAACACATCAAGTTTTGTAGGTTTTGGTTGGAATTTGAATTTAGGTTCTATTACGCGTCAGGTTCAAGCTGTACCCGATGATTTTAAAGGAGATCAAATATTATATCGAAATCATGTTAAGCCATACAGATCTGTAGATATTGGTTTAGGCGAATTAACTAGTACCGAGTACGGTGGAATGGTTTTAAGTCTCCCAGGAGATACTAGTTGTACGCCTAAAAGTTCATATACCGGCCATCTATACTGGGATAATTATACAGGTTTAGGTGCTCGAATTGGATATAATAAAAGTGGTGCCTTGGGCCCTTTGTCTGTGGGGTTGGAAATTGATACAAAAAGAGGTGTTGGCTATAATTTAAGTGGATCGTATGGTTTTATTAATGCAGGTATTTCGGGGCAATTTAATCAAGGATTATCCTCGGCTTCTCTTGGCTATTCTGGAACAGGATATCAAGGTTCAACAGGTATTTTGTTTAATACGATGGTTTCCGCTCCTCAAATGCCAATGCATACTAAAATTTATTCTGGTCATGCAAAATTTGGTATGAATATGAATCCTCCTTATGAGGTAACAAATCCTGATGGAAGCAAAGAGACAAATGATTTTAAAAAATATTTTAAAACTGGAGGTTTTTACATTGAGCAGCTTCAACATAAAAATTACGGATTGCTGGGGTCGTTAAAGGTTACTTATGTTAAAAGTACAGTTAAGCAAGAATATTATTCTACTCCAGCTTATGGTTATTTGTATAAGTCTTCTGATTTAAGTGCTAATAATGTTAAAGATTTTACCCGTTATAATTTAAGTTATACAAAAGGCACTGAATTTTTGCCAGTTAGTCAGTTGGGGAATGATATTTTTGTTCAGAATGACCAAGGTTCTGGAGGTGTTTTTACGGCTAGAACAAAGAACTTTGATGTTTGGTCTACTACAGGTGTTCAGTCTACCACAAAACAAAAAGATCTTGGAGGGGAGTTTTCTATTTCTAATTTGTTCGCAATTCTAGAAGATCCAGCAACAATTTGCCAAGAAGCTGAGCCAGTGTTAGCAAACCCTGCTTTTCACGCTGGGGTAAATTTTTTAACTGGCGATGGAATTTCGTATGGAGGTGCTTTTACAAATTCATCCACCAATAAAAGTAATCTTAAAAATATAAGCGATGATTCGTATCGTTTACCATTGGTGAAAAATTCTGAAATATATATAGAGAGAAATAATGAAAAAGCATTAATTGGTTTTGGTGATGACGAGCCTAGAAGAATGAAGGTTGATAGAAAAGGTTCCTTCATGTCTGGTCAACAAAAATATTATGTATTGCCTGAAAATGAGAATGAAGACAAGCAAACTTCATGGGATGTTTTTTGGAATGGCGGAAATGGATCTTATGCAACAAGCAGTTCTTTTGTTAATGCAAAGGTTGCCGATTATAAACAACACTCTTATGTGCAATATTTAACTACTTCAGAAGCTATTTCTTACGGTAGATCTAAGAGCTTTGGTTATTTAAGTAAATTGAAAAGTGATGCTACGGCGAATAGGCTTAGGGCAGGCGATGTTTTGAATTCCGATTTAAGAGGAGATCGCTCTCATCATATCGCCGAAATTAATGTTTTTGAAACCAATGGTTTAATTTATACTTACGGTGAGCCCATTTATAATATACAAAGAAACGATGCCATGTTCTCTCTTCAGCATGAAGAAGGAGGTGACTGGGAGGGTGTTGAAGTGAATCAATTTGAGAAACCATTACCATCAGCAAACAAAATAAAAAATGGTGTAACATACGGTAAAGCTAAACCTGTTAGTTCCGGCAGCGACTTGCATGCAGGTATGGAAATGTTAAATGTTTCTATGGTGCCAGAGTATGTGGCTACCTGGCCTGCATCTATGATAACTTCAGCCGATTATGTAGACTTAACAGGTAATGGACCTTCTAAAGATGATTTAGGTGGTTGGGTTAAATTTAATTACTCTCAGCAAGATGAAATTCAAGATTACAGATGGAGAACTCCTTATTCTAATGTTCAAGTAACCGATGGTGTTAAAGGTCAGTCGGGTGACGACATGGGGTTTTACCGCTCAGGCATTAAAGATGTGAAATACATTACTTCTATCGAAACCAAAACTCATATTGCAGTTTTTCATTATTCAGATAGGAAAGACGGACACGAAGTGGCGAGCGAGTTAGATGGAGGCAGAGGTAGCAGATCTCTTAAGAAATTAGATTACATAGAGTTGTTTCTAAAAAGGCTTGATTTAACTGATGGCTCAACTACTTTGGTGCAAAAAGTAAACTTTGAATATGATTATTCTGTTTGCCCCAATGTGCCCGATAATAATGGTGCAACTTATCAAGTCGATATCAATGTTGATGGTGTTTTAGAAGATGGAAATCAAAATGCAGGTAAGCTTACATTGCGAAAAGTCTATACTACATTTTATGATTCAAATAAAGGGGAAAACTACAAATACGAATTTAACTATGGAATCAATACAACAGATACTGATCCTTTGCTTCATACTCAAGACACCCTTTTTAACCCTTCTTACAATAGAGGTAATTTAGATCGTTGGGGTAATTTCAAAAAGAATTTCGATGAAAATGGAAACCCTGTAAATGCAAATTATCCTTTTCAAGATTTTTCTTATACCGAAGAAGCAGATTCTAAAAATGCTAATTTAATAGGGATGCCAGCTCCTTGGTGTTTGCGTGAAGTATTGTTGCCAACAGGAGCGTCAATGGAATTCGAATATGAAAACCGAGATTATGCTTATGTTGAAGATAAGCCTGCTACAAAGATGTACGATATAGTGAGTGTAGATAATTTGAAAGGAATAAAAAAAGCTGTTGAAAGTGGTATTGATTTAGGATTTGGTTTTGCACCTGCTCCAGCACTAACATCTTCAGCGAGCAGACATGTTACTAAAAAAAGCAATAAAGATTTAACCAATTCTTATGATGAAGATGGTTTAACAAGTATAGGTACAAGTAAAAATCATGTGGCCATTAAACTTCCTTTTCAAGAGTTCAATAATTTATATGATGACGATGCTCGACGCGACTACTTTTACAAAAATTATATTCAAGGCATAGAAAAAGAACTTTACATTAAGGCTTATGTCTTTTTAGAAGATGAGATTCATCATGCTTTAACCAGCGAGCAAGAAAAGAACTACGATTTTGTTGAGTTAATGTCAAAAATAGATGATGACACCTTGGGTGATATCCCTTACGGTGTATATCAATTTGGCAATGAATATTATGGTTTGATAGATCTAGACCCTGTATTTCCGCAGGTAGACCCTGTAAACATTGCTAAAATGGTAGCCACTGGCAAGATTTTGTCAGCAGCGGTATGTACTGATCCTATTGGTGCTATTAAAGCTGCCGCTATCGAGCATATTAAAACCAAACGTCCAGAGTTGTATTATGGAACGCTGGGCGATAAAGCCTCTATTAATCCAATTCATGCTTTAAACTTAATTAATACTGCAATTACTGGTATGACTTGTACTTTGTTAAGTCAAGGTTACGCAAATTATATTCGTTTCAATGGTTGGTCGAAAATTCGTTTGAAAGATCCTAGACATATTCAAGCGGGAACGAATGTTGAAGTAAATAAAATTGGTGGTGGTTATAGAATAAAAACTGTTACTCTTAACGACAATTGGAAAGAAGATGCTCCAGAAAAACCATACTCATACAAACAAAGCTATGAATATACCATGTATGAGGGAGAAGGCACAGAAAAGCATCTTATTAGCAGTGGTGTTGCTATCGAGCCATTAACGGCGCGTGAAGAAAATGCCGATTATAAACTGTATTACTATCAAGAAAAAATTCCCTTGGCTGAAAACAATACGAGATATATTGCGGGTCATCCTCTAGACATGTACAACACAGGTGTTTCTGTGGGGTACAGAAAAGTAACAGTAAGAAATCAATATCCCGCAGGACTGGAAAGTCAAATTAAAAAATCTATTGCTCCGCATACTGTTTACGAATTCTTTACGCCAAAAGAATTTCCTATTATAAAGAAGTCAACTCAAACTACAGCACAAAATAATCCAATGAAATACATGCACAGTATTGCAGGAGTTGAGAGCACTAATATTATCGATAATATGGTGAGCCAGGGTTACACAGTTGTGAAAAATGATATGGCAGGTAAACTGAAATCGATTACACAATTAACACGTGAAGGAGATAATGTTATTTCTAGCCAAACTTATAAGTATTTCAGCAATAATAAAACGGTAAATGAATGGAGTTATAGTCCCAATTTTAAATCTATGGAATTAGGTGGGGCAAAAGTTGTTGATCATCTTAAAAATGATGGAATCAATTCGTTGAATTCGGGAGTTGCAGATACAGCCGATAAAATGAAAATGGAAGAAATAAGAATTGGTGAAGATTATGATGTGTGGTTAGATGTAAATGAGAATAGTGAAAATATGGATGAAACAGGTTGGGTGCAATTCAATGCTGGTTTAACATCTGTACCTGCCTTGCTGTATATTATGCCAATATTTTTTATGCCTCACAATACTTCATCTTCTAGTGATAAACAGGTTGTTTTAAATAAAGTAATTAGCAGAAGAGGAATTCTGCAGCAGGTAATTACCCAGAAAGATCAGTCAGAAATTCGCACTGAATATTTGGCGTACGATCAAGAAACAGCTGCGCCATTGCTTACGCGTGTCGACAATGAATGGCATTCAACCAATGCCCAAAAAGAGCAAAGCGCGATTACTGCAAAAGAACCTATGATTTATAAATTCACCCGTCCAGCATATTGGGAGTATAATTATAACCCAATAAATGGAGAGAGCGTTGTAGAAACACCTTTTTTAGGTGCTTACAAAACAATAGATAAATCATTTGCCAATTTATCTATTGTTGGAGGTAATATACAGTTGGCGCCAAATACATTAACAGATGGAGATAAGGTAACGTATAAAAAAGGGAGTGTGGTGTACATAGGCTATATTCTTCGCGATGAAGTAAGTAAGCAGTATAAATTATATAATGCCGATTTTTCTGCTATTGAAGCCAGTGACGTCAGCGAATTTAGAGTAATCCAATCAGGTAACACAAATTTAGTAAACACAACAGTAGGTGAATTGGTTTTTAAAGACACTAATTTAAGTGCTAGTAAAGTTCTGCTTCCTGTTAGCTATCTGAATGCTTCAGCAATTACCTTTGGTGGCAAGTGGGACAGGGAATGCTGCGACACTTATTTAGGTCAATTTAGCAACAATACTTTTATCAATGGTTCTCGCAATAAATGGATGCCTTACCAATCTTTTGTTTTTCATAACAACAGAGATTATTCTGCTTCTTCATTTTCTCAAAGAGGGTTAATTTCAAATTTCACCAGCTTCAATTGGCAAACATCTAGAAGCAACAACTGGGTTCTGTCTAGTACGGCAGTGAAATACGATTTGTGGAATAATCTTATCCAGCAAAAAGATGCTCTAGGTTTATCATCGTCATCAATTTATGGTTATGGTAAAATGGCTGTAACAGGTGTTGCTTCTAATGCCACAAGAAAGGAGTTTGGTTTAGAGAATTTCGAAGAAAAAGGGTATATGCATTGTAATGATAATGGGAATTTAGGCATTTCTACTAATTTGCCTTTTATGGATCTTCTCAATATAAAAGGAACTATTACCAATGAAAAATCACATACAGGTAAATATTCTTTAAAAGTTAATAGAGACCAAAAAATCGTGATATCCAATAAAATTGCTTGTGAATCGAATACAACGCATTAAAAAATAATTTTATGAAGTATATATTTTATTTATTCCTAGGATTTCCTCTTTTTACTTTTGCACAAATAAAAGTAAAAAGTAGCAGCAGTTGTGTAAGCCCTCATCGTGCCGATTTAAGTGGTACATGCGTGAAATATTATATCACAACCTTTGCAGATTCTAACTATGTTGCAAACGGAGATTCAATAATTTTTAAGGTTACAACTACTACAAATGAAGTGTACTTGAAAAAATTATTGTTTCATATAAATCCTGAAACTGGTTCAGGTAAATTCATTCCAGTTTTTTCAGAAACAAAAGATTGTAATGTGGTTTTTTTGAACAAAAAGAATGGAGATTTTGAGGTTTCTTGTTTTAGTCCAATTCCCCAAAATTATTGTTCACTGAATTTGATTTTTATTTCAAAATCTTTAAATCAAGTTTTCTCAGCTCCTTCAATACAATTAAAAGGATGTCAGTAATTAAATAAATGAAAAAATAATTAGTAGCTCAATAATATATTTCGATGAAAACTATAAAAGATATTTTGATTCTTTTTTTATGCATTTTTTGTGCATTTGAATTAAACGCTCAGGAGCCAATTGCTCCACCACAACAATTTAGTTGTGCTTTAATTGGTGAAGAGCTGAATGGTTGGCATTTTAGCGGTGGGTCTTTTAGAGCTTGCAATGGCGGATCAACACCAGAGACTAGTTGTAATACGTGTTTAGGTACAGGAGTTCTTGCTGAATGCTGCAGGGGTATTACTTGTTTAGATAATAATATTGTAGGTAGTCAGGGGCAAAGTTCAACCGTTTTCAGAAATGTTGAAGGAATGTCATTATTACCAGACCCTCACTATGGTAAGGATCGATTGTTTCAATATATACAGAATCAAAATGCACTTGATCCAAATCATCCATGTATAAGTCAAGTTAAGCCGGGTTCTAACGCTTCAGTTCGCTTAGGGAGCTATCAACCTAGTTCCGATTTGCGGGCAGAACCTAGTAATTTAGCGCAAGTATATTTCGACTTTATTGTTGATCCATCCAAGCCATTTTACGAATATTCATATGCATTAATTATTGGTGATAATCCCTCATTAACATACGTTGATAATGCTGGAGAAACAGTTAATGTAATACCTCATCCACACGGTGGAAAGTCATTCTTTGAAGTTCGAGTTTACGACATTTCTAATATTAATCAGCAAAATTTGCCGCTAATTTATGATAAGCATGTATCTAATCAAGCTGAAGAAATAATATGTGGAAGCAATTTGTATACTCCTCATTCTGAAAAAGCTGGGTTTAAGAATATAAGCACTTATCCCAATGAAAGTTGTGGTGAGGTTGATCAATTTAGTGACATTTTTGTTAAGAATTGGTCGTCAAATATTATTGATTTAAGAGCAAAGAAAAACCGTAAAATTAGAGTAGTTTTTACAGTTACAGGTTGTGCTTATGGAGGTCATTATGCCTATGCGTACCTCGATGCTTCTTGCTTAAACAGGGTTATTAAGCCCGAAACTGTTTGTGTGGGCGATTCGGTGCAGTTAGAATTTACTGGAGTAGGAGTTGATACAAATGAGCATTTTACTTGGAATGTAGGAAATCAAGCAGTTTCACATGACAAAAGTCCTAAGTATGTTTTTGCAAGTAGTGGTGAAAGAGATGTGAGTTTAACTGTTGTTAATGATCATCCTAATCCTTCTTGCAGGACGACGAATTTCACAGAGATTATCAATGTTATCAATTGCATTGTTTGTGATACCTGCGACATCAAATTTTCTCTCAAACCCAATCAAAAGTATGTTCTTGGCGCATGGGCTCAAGAGGGAGTAGCTCAACCTTTCAATAGTTTTGCCTTCAATGCCCCTCAAATAAAACTAATTTTTAAAGACAAGCAAGACAACATTCTATCTTCTTTTATTTTTGGTACTTCTGGTAAAGTGGTAGATGGTTGGCAACGAATTGAAGAAGAATTTATAGTGCCTGCAGGTGCTCAAAATTTAGATATTGAATTTATCAATACCAACTCTAGTATTCCTGTGTATTTCGATGATTTCCGTATTCATCCTTTTAATTCGAGCATGGTTACTTATGTGTATAATCAAGAAACAATGCAATTAGAGGCACAACTAGATGAGAATAATTTTTATACCCGATACATCTATGATGAGGAAGGTAATTTAGTGAAAACTACGGTAGAAACAATTGATGGAACACGAACCGCAGCAGAGACAAGGTCTAATATTCAAAGAAAATAATATAGATGTTTTGCGAATAAAATCATGCAAATGAAATTGATAAATAGAACCCGGTTAGCAAATCATAAAATGTTGCAGTCATTTTGTGTTGTTGCGTTTTTATTATTCAATGGATTGTTGTTTTCTCAAGATTTTGCTGCCGATTTTCAAGCGGTACAGAAATTTAATCAAAATGAAATTCTTGCTTTGGAATTCACGGTTGAAAGTCATTTTAAAATGGGTGATACTGATACTCTTATTGTTTACAAAGGAAGTTCTGTAAGGTATAACGAGATGTATTATTCTAAAAATGGTAGTATAGAAATTATAGCCGATAATAATGTTATGATTACTGCCGATCATAAAAACAAAACTCTAAAATTATATTCCCCAGCTATTTTAAAAGAGATACAAAGAAAACAAGCGATGTCTTTCAGTTTTGTGGATGAACAAAGAGATTCTGTTGTGTATTTAGGCTTGTTTGCCAACATTAAAAAGTACGAGGTCTTCACAAAAAACAATACTATAAATTCAGTTGTAGTAAAAATCGATGAACAAAACCGCTTGTGCGAATTAACTATTAATTATTTGCCAAATCAAAGTGGTTTGCTAACCACTTCTACAAAATTCAGCAACTATAATACTCAGTTTAAAAAAAACGATTTTGTGTGGAAAACACAAGATTTTGTGCTTCATAAAAAGAAGGAATATATTCTTACTCCTTCATTCGAAAAATATAGGCTATTTAACAACATAGAATTAGAAAAGAATTAAAGTGCGCAGTATGAATTTTTTGAATTTACAATTTCAACAAGTCAAATGTTTAACCAACATTTTAAAATACCAGCGCAATAAAAAATCGTGTGATATGAAAAGTATTATCTCTCCTTTAAAAATTTGGCTATTTGCATTCCTTATTACTTTACCTACTTATGTTTTAAATGCGCAAGGAGATTTCTTTCGTGGTGCAAATGAATTGCAGGTGGGTTCTGTAATGGAGGTTGTTAATACTTCTAATACCCCTGTAGGAGAATATAATCCTGTAGTAATTAAACTTAAATACGATGACTTAAAAATTGAAGAATCGGCAAGTGATTTTAAAGTTAAAATTGATTTCACTCTTAGAAAATTTAACGAGAATGGCACAGAAATCTCTACGGCCGAAAATGGCAGTTTGTATTTACAACACATTTCTGGTAAAAAGGAAGTGGTTGATGAGCAAGTTTATGTTGGGGGTACCGCGCACAAAGCCGAGTTAACAATTACTGCTATAGCTGGAGATTATTTTATTACCGATGATATGGTTTTGCAAATGGACATAAAGCAAAATATCACCAATACTTTTAATTCGTTACTTGCTCCCTCAGCTCTTGCTTGTGATTTTTTGAAAAAGCAAAGCGATGAAGAAATATTGTTTACATGGAATTATTTTGAGTCGGCTAATAGCTATGAATTAGAATGGGTATTTTTAAGTGATGAAGTAAGCACACCCATTACAACATTCACTAATGAATTATTTAATAAAGCGACACGTGTTGTTACTCCAAATCAACATTATAGTATTGCTGCGCCATACTCAAAAGGTGTTTTATGCTATAGAGTGCGAGCCTTAGGTGAGCAAAGTATTCCTGCTACATCACCAGCCATCTATTTCCCTATAAAAAGTGAATGGAGTACTATAGGGAATATTTCAGTTGCTACAGGGGGGAATGTAGCTGTTTTCGAAAAAGAAAAAAGCTGGAGTTATACAGCTATGTATAGTAGTAACGGACTAAAAAGTGAGCAAATATCATATGTAGATGCTACAGGTAGAGTGCGTCAACAAATTGTAAAAGACGATGCCAACGGTAATGTAATTGTAGGAGAACAAAAATACGGTTACAATGGTGAGCCTAGTATTCAAGTTTTACCTGGTATTATTCCCGGAAAACAATTAAGTTATCGTCAGAATTTTACCAAGTACAACAATCAGCCTTTCGATAAAGAGAATTTTGCTACCGATGCTAAATTAGCTGCTCCCGACCCTTTAGATACTAATCATAATTATTTCTCATCTGCTAATCCATTTAAAACAGATGGTTTGCATAGTTATGTTGGCGATGCCGAAGGATATGGCTATGCGCAAACGCTTTTCGATGCTCAGGGCCGTGTAACAAGGGTAAGTGGCGTAGGCGTGAATCATAAAATGGGTAGCAATCACGAAGTGGAAATTTGGTACGGTAATCCCGTGCAAGATGAGTTAGATAGATTGTTTGGTAATGAGGTTGGTTATGCCGATCACTACAGTAAGGTCATGACCAAAGATGCCAATGGTGTAGTAAGTACAAGTTACTATAATCTATCGGGCCAATTAATAGGCACTGCTTTAGCAGGTACAAAACCCGATAAATTGGAAGATTTAAGTAACGATAATTACACTGCCGAACAGCAAGTCTCGTTCAATTTAGCCGAACATAACGAATATCGTGAACAAACCAATAGCACGGTTATCAATCACGATTTTTTAAGTAGTGTTGCTCAGCAGTACGATTTTACTTACCAAGTTACCCGAGAGTGGTATAAAAACAATTGTACAGGCTTAACCGAATATGAGTGCAAATATATTTTAGAGGTTTACGTTACCGATAATCAAGACAATTTAATTGATCTTACTATTAATAGTGGTGGTGTTCAAACCGATTTTGCTAACGGTAAATTTACCAAACATCTATCTGGAACAGACTTTAATACTAACAATTATCAAATGAGTTTTTCTGCCAACTTTGGTATCGGCCAGTATAAAATTTGGAAAGAATTGCGTGTTGATCCTGCTGGTTATGCAACAGCTAAAGCTAATGTTCTAGCCCAAATGCAAAGTGGTAACAGTTCTTGTGTTGAGAATTTTTCTACACTTAAACAAAAATATGAAGATAAGTATACTAGAGGTTTAAGATGTGATGGATGCGAGCAAGAGTGTGCCGAATTAGTAAATAAATATTATTCTAAATATACTCCTGCAGGTAGCACAGAAGTGCCTTTTGCAAGTGCAATAAGAAATCTTAGTACTTTCACTTTTAGTGGTGAAGTATTGAATTACGAGTTTACCGAAGGAACAATTGTGAAACCAACTACTTGGGATCAAAACTATGCTTACTGCGTTGCCGAAAAATGTATTAAAGGAGATGTGCCAGATCCACAATTAAGCGCAGTAAATTGTGAAGGAATGAAGTTGATGTTCATGGAGGATTTGCAGCCTTACGGTCAATATTTCGACAACAGAGGTGTAAACGACTTAGATGATTTTTACAACAGTAGTTGGATGCGCGATCATATAGTTGTAGACAATAATAATGGTTTTGATGAGTTTAAATACGACGCGCCTTACGAAAAGAAATTAAAAAACAAAGGTGAGGTTGAAAGCTACGATATTGCTAAAGACAAGAATTTTGATGGAGATGGGAATGAAGAAATTGCTGATGATGAAAACGGCTATGAAACCATGCGCCGTAATTTCAAATACGGTGTTTGGGGAGGTGGCGAAATAGGTAAATTAGATCATTACGGCAACTGGTATCGTTATCACCCAGAAGTATGTGAATATATTTACTGTGATGCCACCAAAGATTATGTAAACTGGCAAGTTGGGTTTTTAGCAAAGTCATTTGCAGTTGCAGATGACGAGGTGAAATCAAAAGATAAAACTGCTAATGCTTTTGGAGGTGTTCATTTAATTGATCCTTTAAGAGAATCATCTAATAAAGATACTGTAACACAAATCATTAAGGAAAAAATAAACAAAAATGGTGATCGTTTTACTACAAGTAGTGATATAGATGAAACAAAAATTAATCATGCCGAGATAACTGATTTATGGGTTGAAGGTGGCATCCAGCAGCGATATGATTCCTATTTCAACACTAATTCTGCTAATGTAACATACGGTGGGCATACAGGCACGATGTTATATGTTGCTACTCAAGTTGCCAAAGAGTTATTTAAAGTAAATACTCCCGATAATGAGCAAATTTGGAAAATATATAAAATGTTGTATTTACAATTGCGTAATTCATTCTTAACCAACGTAAAAATTCGTTTTAAAAACCAATATGGTGGTACTTGTAAGCAGATAATGCACCAAACAGGAGCACCTGTAATCGATCAAACGAAATTATTGTCAGGTGAAGCTTTGTATACCTACAGTGGTTCAGGCTCAAAAACTTTCGAAATTCGTATTCCCGATTTTAGTTTGTTTTCTCAAAATTCCATTCCTGCTTTAGTTGACGCACTTCCACAGCCAGCTGAGCCAAACTCGGTAGCAAATGTTATTTCAAATCCATCTAATGGTATTGTTGACAAAATGATGAATGATGGGGTGGGTTCGGCAATGCTTAATTCATGTTCTGGTCCGCACACAAACAATTGGGTTCAAGAGAGTAACTGGTATTTTGGAGATGGTTTGATGGCTAGTTTTAAAAATGGTAGAGAAGAAATGAAATTAAGTACATATCCTTATGACCCAAATATTAAAGAAACTAGAGCCTACGAAGGAACATCTGTAGTGAGTGATAAAAATGGTAATGTATTGTTTTATACTAATGGAGTGAGATTGTGGGATGCCCTCGACAAAGAACTAACAAGTCCTGGAAATTTATTACATGCTGGGAGAGAAGAACCTTATCTGCCAACGAGTGGAACTAGCGCATTACAAGGGGTTATGTTTGTTAAACACCCAAAAAATGATAATAAGGTATATGTATTTACAGTAGATGATAATGAAACTGATTTGGCGCATCAGCAGGGATTTAAATACCGAGTTTTAGATTTACAGTTAAACACTCTTTCTGTGGCTTATGATTTGGGTATTGCTAGAACATCAGAAAATATTGATGCTACTTTCCATAATAATGGCACTGATGTTTGGATTACAACAAGAGAATCTGTTAAAGATCCTGCAAACGTTAGTTTAGGTCGTTCAAGGTTCTTTTCGTACTTATTAACTGCTAATGGCTTGCAAACTACTCCGGTAATTTCAGATTTAAGTAACGAAGTTGTAGCAATGTATGAAGATAATCTAGGTAATACAGTCCCATTACTTAACAATTTTGGCAATCTAAGTAATGGTAATGGGGGGTGCATTGAACTAGAAATTGATAGAGGATGTTTAAAGTTTTCTTGGGATGGAAAGCAAGCCGTAACAACAAATCAATTGACTCAAGGGTTTCGCAATATGGTTCAGGGAATTGTTATTTACGATTTCAATAATAGCACAGGAACATTTAGCAAGCCTAAGCCTGTCGCACGAAAATTAAATCGTTGGGGATATGGAGAACCTGTGTTTCAAGCAAATTATGATGTTGAATGGGCACCAAACAATAAAGGTTTTTATCTTTCTTCGCAAGGAAAACTATTATATGTTCCAAGTCAATTTTCAACACAGCAAGAAATTAGTGATAGAATAGTGAGTGTTGGTGTATTGGAAGAAAGGAGTGATGTAAAAATTGGTGGCGATGGGAAATTATATGCAACAAATTGGAACAGAGATTACATTTTCGCTTTTTCAGGTGATATAAATTCACCATATGATTATCAAAAAAACAAAATGAAGCTAGTACGTTCCAAAATTAACATGCCAATCGATGCTAATGGCGTTCAAAGAACATCTGGAATGGGTTTCTCCAATCAGTTTATCCCTACTTGTAATGCTTCAGAAACTCTTTCCTCTACAAATTGTTTTTGCGATCAGTTACTGCAAATTAGAAATGAGGAATGGATGAGTCATTTTGGGGTGCCTGCCCCAGATACTATCAATGAAAATGTTTATTTACAAGGAGACACAATCTTAGTGAATGATGCAACAGTGCGAAAATACATTTTAGAGAGATATCAAAAAATGTATCCGTATTTAAGCTCTCGCACACCTCATTACGAGAGCTACAAAGATGATTTAGAAGCAAATTATTTATCCGAACTAACCCACATTACTCCTTGGATGGCAGGATGTGCGTCGGGCAACTATTCATTTATGCAAGGCAATTATTACTTCTCGCAAGTGCCGCGACCAGCTCCAGAACTTCTAATCAAGTGCCCTCAAGTAGATTGTCACCAAGAAGCAAAAGCAAAAGCGCACAATGATGCACTTGCCGAATGGAACAGAAGTATTCATGATCATTTAGATGAATTCGAAAAAGATTATTACAAATCTTGTTTGCGTGGTACTGGTGAAATGAATGAAAACTTAACGGTAAGCTACACCAATAAAGAATACCAATATACATTATATTACTACGATTTAGCAGGTAACTTAGTAGCTACTGTTTATCCCGAAGGTGTTCGACCTATAGATGATGCAACCAAGTTGCAACAAATTAAAACATACCGCCATAAAGCTACAGGTACCCCAATTTATTTGGCCAATCAGCATGTAATGCGACAAGTAAATTCTTTTACCTACAATACTTTAGGTGAGGTGAAAACCAGTGTAAGTGTAGACGGAGGTCCAAGTAATTTTTATTACGATGATTTAGGCCGCCTTATGCTTAGTCAAAATGCTGAACAAATGAGTATCGATAAGAATCTAGGTCAATTTTTATATAGTTATACCACATTCGATAAACTAGGAAGGATTAAAGAAACTGGCGAAGTATCAATTTATAGTATGCTAGAAGCCAATGATGATTTACTTAGAGGTAAAAGAAGCTTTGCAACAGGAGGCGAAGGTTCCCTAAAAAGTTTCTATGCTTGGCTGCAATTGGGTACTAAAAAAGAAGTAACTCGGGTGCATTACGATAAACCATTGTTTAACGATTACGCACACAATCAAGCATATGTGCAAGTTTTCCAAAACAATAAGGTTAACAAAGGTGATAAACACAATCGTAATAGAATTTCGGGAGTTGAGTACTTTGAAAATAGTCCATACGAAGAACTATCCGCCTCTGGTATGGCCAATTACTCAATGGCTTATTATTATGCCTACAATGAACATGGTTTAGCCCAAGTGTTTACTCAAAATCATGCTGATTTAAAAGGAACCAAGCAACAGTTTAAAACTATAAGTTACGATTTTGATTTATTTACCGGTTTAGTTAAAAAGGTTTCTTATCAAGAGGCTAAAGAAGATCAGTTTTATTCTCGCTACGAATACGACGAATTACAAAGACTCAAAAGAACTTATTCTTCTATTGATGATACTATTTGGAATCAAGAAAGTAAAAATATTTTCTACTTGCACGGGGCTAAGGCCCGCATCGAGTTAGGAAAACATCAGGTTCAAGGAATCGATTTGGCTTATACTGTTCGAGGTGAATTAAAAGCAATGAATAGTTCTACTTTAAACGCACGCAGAGATATTGGGTCAGATGGTAATGTGAATTCTCTAAACAGCTACCAGGGCCATGGAGGTGCAGAATCAGGAACATATAAAACAACTAACAAGTACTTTGCAAGAGATGCGGCAGGATTTAACCTGCATTATTTCTCAGGAGACTATAAAGCAGTTGGTAATGTTAACGAGCAAGAAATGTTTGCACCTAAAATTGTTGCAGGCTCGAGTGCGGCAAATCAAATTAAAGATTTATACAATGGTACCATCACCGCAAGTGCAACCGCAATTTACAATGAAGACGAACAAAATTTAAGCCTGTACGCCCAGTCTCAATTGTCAATTTACAGTTATGATATGATGTACCGCCTTAAAGAGGTTCAGGTGATGCGCAGTGGCACAGTCAATCAAACCAACAGTTGGGCCGATGCCGCTCTTGATGGGTCAAGCAATAAAACCCAAAGTTCTTATTATAGCCATATCGATTACGATATGAATGGTAATATCAAACGATTGGTAAGAAACACCTTATACAAAAACGGCAGTGCCGATATGGATAAGATGAATTATACTTATAGTAAAGATTATGATGCTATTACCAATAGTGTTGCATTGGTAAGTAATCGCTTGTATCACGTAAGAGATGAAGTAGCCTCTGGTACTCAAGCAAATGATTATGATGGAGAAGCAGTAGCTATAGAAGCAACACCTTACAATACCGAAAACTTAAACTACTTTATTTACGATAGATTGGGTAACATCATTGAGAATAAAGCGGATGGTTATAAAATAGAGTGGACAGCTTCTAGAAAAGTGAAAAAGATTTCTCGCTTAAATTCTACTATAAAAGGACATAATCTTGAGTTTAAATACGATGCCTTTGGCAGAAGAATTTGTAAAATCATCAAAGAAAGAATTGGTGTTGGAGCAAATCATGATCAGGCTCCATATACAGAAGAACCGGAGTCTCAATGGAAATATGAATACTATGCCTTAGATGCTAGCGGTAATATAATAGCAACTTACGAGCACGATATTATGTTAACGGGCAATACAATTACTGCCGGTAATTACGCACGTGGAGCAGTAGTTTTTAGCGCACCACTGCCAGCTGATGTGCCATCTCCAACAATAACAGTTAATATTAATTTGCCAGGAGGTAGCCCTGAAGTTTACACCTTAGGTGTGCACACAACTTCAAATGATTTTGCCAATGCATTTGTTACAGCAATAAATGCGAATTCTTCGTCGGCATTTGTTGCTGCAAAAGGAGAGTATCGCGATGAAATAGTGATTCTTAAATCAAAGAGTATAGGTGTAGAATGGAACCAAGTTTCATTTGTTGCACAATGTAATTTTTCTAATTACACAGCACCAATGTATGTTCTACAACCATTCGCTGGAGCAACAGAATTTGCTGAATTATCTGTGCAAGTTAGCAAGTTAAAAGAAAACATGCTGTATGCCGATAGCCGATTAGGTGTACTTGTTCGCAATAAGCAACTTAATCAACCGTCAACTTCATCTAAAGTTTACACTAATACAGCTGGTCAACGCCACTACGAGGTAGTAAACTGGCTAGGCTCTGTATTGGCTGTTGTAAAAGACATGAAATACTGGGAGACTTCAACAGTTGAGGGTACTACC
>CAMBXP010000003.1 GCA_945871895.1 Chryseobacterium gleum
AATTGATTGCGGGCGAGCACAGCTCGCCCCTACGGGGACCAAGCCAGACTGTAGGAGCGATTGTTAGAGGATACAAAGCTGCGGTGACTTCAGCAATCAATAAGATGAACAACAAATCAAATTCTGTTTGGCAAAGAAATTATCACGAACACATAATAAAAAATGACGAATCACATATAAAAATTGCCGATTATATTGTAAACAATCCTTGTACTTGGAACAACGATTCCATTCATCCAAACTATGTGCGTCCTACGTAGGGGCGAGCTGTGCTCGCCCGATATCTTGATTTGATTCACTGCGGGCGAGCGCAGCTCGCCCCTACGAAGACCGTCAATACTTATGAAATCATTCCCAAAAATTTACGATATTAGCACCTCTAAAATTTAATATATGTCAGACGGCAAACAAGTAATATTCTCCATGTCGAAGGTTTCCAAAGTGTTACCTTCAGGAAAAACCATCATTAAAGATATTTACCTATCGTTCTTCTACGGAGCGAAAATTGGTATTTTAGGTTTAAACGGTTCGGGTAAATCAACCTTATTAAAAATCATCGCTGGTGTAGATAAAAACTACCAAGGTGATGTTGTTTTCTCTCCTGGTTATTCTGTTGGATACCTAGAGCAGGAGCCACAACTCGACGAAACAAAAACCGTAATGGAAATTGTTCGTGAAGGTGCTCAAGAGGTGATGGATGTGTTGAAAGAATACGAAGATATCAACAACAAATTCATGGATGCAGAGATTCTAGAGAATCCTGATAAAATGGAAAAATTAATCGCTCGTCAGGCTGTTGTTCAAGAAAAAATTGATGCATTAGATGCATGGGAAATTGATAATAAATTAGAGCGCGCAATGGACGCATTGCAGTGTCCTGAAGGTGATACACCAATTAGTGTGTTATCTGGTGGTGAAAGACGACGCGTAGCTCTTTGTCGATTGTTGTTGAAAAAACCAGATATCCTTTTGTTAGATGAGCCTACCAACCACTGGGATGCTGAATCTGTTCAATGGTTAGAGCAATTCTTACAAAGCTACCAAGGGACTGTAATTGCAGTAACCCACGATAGATATTTCTTAGATAACGTTGCTGGTTGGATTTTAGAATTAGACCGTGGTGAAGGTATTCCGTGGAAAGGAAATTACTCTGAATGGTTAGATCAAAAATCTAAACGTATGGCGCAAGAAGAGAAGAGTGAAAGCAAGCGCAAGAAAGTGTTAGAGCGCGAGTTGGAATGGGTGCGTATGGGTGTGAAAGGAAGAGGAACAAAATCGAAAGCGCGTTTGGCGAACTACGATAAAATGTTGGCTGACGAAGGAAAAGAGAAAATGGAAAACTTGGAGATTTACATTCCCAATGGTCCGCGTTTAGGTAACGATGTAATTGAAGCTGCTGGTGTTTCTAAGGCCTATGGCGACAGATTATTATACGAAGGTTTAAATTTCAAATTGCCTCCTGCAGGTATTGTTGGTATTATCGGTCCGAATGGAGCTGGTAAAACAACTTTATTCCGTATGATTTTAGGAATGGAACAACCAACTGGTGGAGAGTTTAAAGTGGGACCAACAGTTAAAATCTCTTATGTGGATCAAACCCACAAAGACATTGATCCTGAAAAAACTATTTATGATGTGCTATCGGCTGGCGCCGACAATATCAACTTGGGTGGTAAAATGATGAATTCACGCGCTTACTGCTCACGTTTCAACTTTGGTGGAACAGATCAAAGCAAGAAGTGCGGAGTGTTATCGGGTGGAGAAAGAAATCGTTTGCACTTAGCTATGGCCTTGAAAGAAGGTGGTAACGTACTGTTGTTAGATGAGCCAACGAATGATATCGACGTAAATACTTTGCGTGCTTTAGAAGAAGCATTAGAAAACTTCGCAGGTTGTGCGGTAATTATTTCCCACGACCGTTGGTTCTTAGACCGTGTTTGCACGCATATCTTAGCATTCGAAGGTGATTCAACTATCTATCCATTTGAAGGTTCTTTCTCTGAATACGAAGAGAACAAGAAAAAACGTTTGGGTAATGTTGAGCCGAAAAGAATGAGATTTAAGAAGTTGATGAAGTAGGAGAAAAGTCAAAAGTTATAAGTGAAAAGCCAAAAAGATGGAAACATCGATTTGGCTTTTTATATTTATACCTTCCATCGCCTCGCTTAGGCTTCTTTTGCCTAAGCGATTTTACCACTCTCAAAGCCCCCTCTCTGCTAAGTTTAGCGCAGCGAACTTTGCTGAATCTTTTCCCGAAGCTTTCAGCTTCAATACACTCGTGATTTCAGATTTTGCGCAGCGAATCTGAAATCTTCATTTTTAGGAATTTTCAATTCCGATAATCGTGCAGAGGCGATTTCAAATCGCTACAAAAAATACTTTCAAAGACCTTTATTCATTATTCCTTTTATAACCAATTCTTTTTCGCTCTTTCTGAGTAATTTCCTGTTTGTCTTTTTGCAGTAAATAGTTAATGGCTTCGTACACGTCTTTAAACTGCTTGTTGTAAAGATTTTCTAATTCTTTAATTTTTATAGTAAGTTCTTTGTGATTTAAAGCAAACTCTTTGAGAGAAATGAACGCTTCAATAATTGCAATATTCATTTTAATAGCCTTTTTACTTTTTAAAACACTGGCCAACATTGTTACTCCGTGCTCTGTAAAAGCAAATGGAGTTGTGTTAATATTTCTTTTCTTTTGAATTGATGCAGTCACAATTTGTGACCGCATCTTATTCCATTCTTTTGTTGTTAGTCTGAACATGAATTTTTCGGGAAAGCGCTCTTCGTTGCGTTTAACTGCTTGATTTAGCACTTTTGTTTCTACTTCATACAATTCCGCCAAATCAAAATCAAGCATGATTTTAAGTCCGCGTACTTCATAAATTTTGTGTTGAATTACTTGTAGTTCCATCGCAGTTAGGTTTAATAAAAAAATACTGAGGAAGCCCTCTTTTGTTTAGTGGTGCTAAAATAAAATGAGCTGATGAATTAGAAATAATACGTTTTCATTTCTTTTGAATAAGGATGAGAAGATTTACAGTTTTTAGGAAGCAAATGCTTGTTTGTTGGCTACCAGAAGGAATTTGGTGCAAGTTAAGAACGGCACTACAACAAAAAACCGTATTTTTGCCCCATTCAAGAATATAATATGAGCAAACCATCTATTCCCAAAGGAACCCGCGATTTTTTACCAGCGCAAATGGTAAAAAGAAATTACTTGTTTGATACACTTAGAAGCATTTTTAAGAAATATGGTTATTTGCCTATTGAGACGCCCGCAGTGGAGAATTTATCTACTTTGATGGGGAAATATGGGGAAGAAGGAGATAGATTGATTTTTAAAATTTTGAATTCGGGTGATTATTTAGGTGGAGTAGAAAACATCACACAACACACTTCAGGTTCTTTAACCAAACATATTTCAGAGAAAGCTTTACGCTACGATTTAACCGTTCCCTTCGCACGTTTCGTAGTGCAAAATCAAAACGAATTGTCTTTTCCATTTAAGCGATTTCAAATACAACCAGTATGGCGTGCCGATCGTCCGCAAAAAGGTAGATACCGCGAATTTTTTCAATGCGATGTTGATGTTGTAGGAAGTGATTCGTTAGTGTATGAAATTGAATTCATTCAAATATTTTCTGAGGCATTAACTGCTTTAAAAGTACCCGGATTCCAAATCAAAATCAACAACAGAAAAATCTTGTCGGGAATTGCCGAAGTAGTTGGTGCTGCCGATAAAATAGTTGATATTACTGTGGCTATCGATAAGTTAGATAAAATTGGTTTAGAGAAAGTAAACGAAGAAATGCTAGAGAAAGGAGTGAGCAAAGAGGCGGTTGAAAAATTACAACCTATCATTCAAATGAGTGGAAGTGCTGCAGAGAAATTTGTTACACTACGATCTGTTCTTTCTTCTTCTGAAATTGGTTTAAAAGGTATTGAAGAATTGGAGTTTATTTTCAAAAACAGTGAACTATTATCTGTACACTCTAATCTCTATTTAGATATTACTCTAGCTCGCGGATTAAACTATTACACCGGAGCGATTTTCGAAGTGAGTGCCCAAAACTTTAAAGGCAGTATTTGTGGTGGCGGAAGATACGACGATTTAACAGGAATTTTCGGCTTGAAAGGAATGAGTGGTGTTGGAATTTCTTTTGGTGCCGACCGTATTTTTGATGTGTTGGAAGAGAACAATTTATTTCCCGAAAACTTAGCACAAACTACCGATGTGTTGTTTGTGAATTTTGGCGACGACGAAGCAATGTATTCTATGAAAGTAATGCAGCAATTGCGAGCCTCAGGAGTTAGTTGCGAGTTGTACCCATCGAACGCAAAGATGGGCAAACAAATGACCTACGCTGATAACAAAGCTGTTCGTTTTGTGGCCATGATTGGTACCAATGAAATGAATGAAAATAAAGTGTCGTTGAAAAACATGACTACTGGAGAGCAGTCAATGCTAGCCATTGAAAACTTAATTTCCGTTCTCAAATAATCAAGGTCCTAAATGTCATCACCGTCCCCAACGTCCTCTCAATAACTATGAAAGTCTCAGGTTTCACAATAATTCGCAACGCCATCAAATACGACTTCCCAGCAGTGGAAGCCATCTCATCGGCTTTGCCCTTGTGTGATGAATTTGTAGTAGCTGTGGGCGATTGTAACGATGGAACTTTAGAGTTAATTCAATCCATAAATTCTCCCAAAATTAAGATTGTACGCACTGTTTGGGAAGAAGAGAAATACCGTTCAAAAAATTTAGAAATTTTAGCAGTAGAAACCAACAAAGCTTTCAAAGAGATTTCAAAAGATAGCGATTGGGCTTTTTATATTCAAAGCGATGAGGCCTTGCACGAACAGTATTTGGATAATACTTACAAAGCCATGCAACAGTGGAAAGACAACGAGAGGGTGGAAGGCTTGCTTTTCAACTACAAACATTTTTACGGAAGCTACGATTACGTTGGTGCTTCACCCCGTTGGTACCGCAAAGAAATTCGCATCATTCGCAATCGAGCCGATATTTTTTCTTACAAAGACGCACAGGGGTTTCGCAAGCTGCCCAACGATAAGTTGAGCGTTAAACAAATTGACGCTACAATGTATCATTATGGTTATGTGCGCGACCCAAAGAAGTTGGCAGAGAAGATGAATTTCAATCAGGCGATGCACAGCGACGACCCAAACAAGATGATGCCTTTTTTCAATTATGACGAAGTAGATGCGCTATTTAAATTCGATGGAACACATCCTAAAGTGATGCAAGAACGCATTGATAAAATGGGGTGGAAATTCGATTTCGATCCTTCTTTTAATAAACTTCGATTGAAAGATAAATTCAAATTGTTTACCGAGAAGCTTACAGGGAAAAGATTTGGGGAATACAAAAACTACAAGGAGATCTAGTTTCTAAAGTTGATTCTCCCACTTGTTTTCACGTTGTAATTTCATTTCTTTCAGTAAATTGGCTTTAGGTTGAAGCAGGAAGGTCCAGCTTTTGCGTTCGCCAAAAGGAACCCAGTTAAAAGATAAATTCCAGCAATGTAAATCGCGGTTGATGGCGAAGCTCGTAATGCTTAATTCCTTACTCTGAATATCATAACCAGTTGTGTATGTGAAACTCCATTTTGGCGTAAGGGTAATCGATCCGCTAATATCTACAGTTTGTGTTATGGTGCTGGTGAGTCCGGGTTTGTTATAAGTGAGGATATAATTAAGGTTGATGTTTGTGGGGATTTTAATAAACACTGCTTTTGTTTTTGCTTTGCTTGATGCCAACCTCAGAGTAGCAGAAGTATACGCATAGGTTAAGCGTCCCCAATCACCACCACCATTATGGTTCCAAGTATTTTGCAATATTCCTTTGTTATCAATAGCATAAGGAGAAACTGTTGCGCGGCAATTTATATTAAGTAAATTACTAAACATATCTGTAGTAGCTTGTGTCGAAAAATCACTCCAGTTAAATTTCGGAGCGGCCATATTGTATCCACTGCTAATGTTGAAAGATTTAATCAATCGAATTTTCTCGGTGGTGTCTTTACCATTTACTTTTCTTTTGATTTTCATGTCCACAGAGTTGTCGATGCTAAAACTCAGCTGAGAAACATTGGTAGAACTTGGTCCGCTATATAAATTTCGTTCAAATGCATTGTATGCAATTCTGTTGTTGTTGGCATCGGTGTAGTATTTGGTTACTCTATCGGCATTGATAATGTCTTCTACCACTTTTAAGTTTTGTGTTAAGTTGATTCCCGATTTAATGGTGTGTTTGATGTATTTAATACGCGTTTTATTTTTGAGTGCACTAATCGGTCGGTAGGTTAAAAACAATTGGTTGTTGAAGCCAAATCCTCCAATTTGTAAACTAGTAGCATTGGTCATTTGATTTACCTTGCTTACCTCAAGCTTTCCGTTTTCGTAATTTTTCACAATGTAATCTAGGTAAGTATAGTTGGTAGCTGATAGGGAAGGCAAAGAAATATTTAAGAATTTAAATGGTTTAATACTTCCCGAGTAAGAAATAGAACCAGTGTTTTTCAATCCGTTTTTCATGGTGATTGAATCTAAGCTTTCAAAAAGATTGGTGTCTTTAGCTGCAATGGTGTTGGCTAAATCGGCTCCCCATTGTAAATTGATGTTTTTAAATATTCCTTTTTTTACGGTATAAGGCGACATTCTTAGGGTGAAGGTAGGTGCCGAAATATTGACATCGCGACTAATCATATTTTGTGAATGAGATGCTGTGGTATTTAAAGTTAATCGCTTACTTAATTTTTGAGAATAGTTGATAGATGAGGTGTAGGTGTTGTTGGTAATGCTATTAATGTCGTTGTTGGCTACCAGCGAGTTTTGAAAGGCGCTACTTGTACCAAAGTTAACATTGGCACTAAAAGATGAACCCGGTCTTGCCGATGCATCTTGCTGATGAGTCCATGAAAACCTAAAATCTTTGGTTTTTCTAAAGTTGTACAAATCACGATCGCCACTAACGGTGTTGGTATAATTGAAATTTAGTGAACCTGAATATTTGTAGCGTCTTTTATAGTTAATATTGTTTTTGATGGCCCAGCTTCCTTGTGTGAATATATCTGAGTAGATGGTGTAATTGATGTTGTCGCTCATGGCCCAGTGAAATCCTAAACCAGTTAAATACAAGCCTTGCGATTTGTTTTCGCCGTAAGCGGGAATAATAATACCGCTGGCTCTTTTGGGGTTGTTAGGGAAAATTCCAAAAGGCAGAATCAGTGGAGTAGGCACATCATTTACAACAAGATTTACAGCGCCAGTTACAATCTTATCATTTTGAATCATTTTGATTTTTCGTGTGCTGAAGTGGAAGTGTGGATGCTCGGCATTGCAAGTAGTATATTTTGCACCCCCAACGTAAATGACATTGTTTGGCAATCGTTTAATGGTTTCGCCATGTATGTAGCTTTCTCCTTCTTGGGTTATTACTTCAACCACTCTTCCTTTTTGTGTTTTAAAATTGTAGCTTATTTCGCTTGAATTGAATTTTTGGTCTTTGTCGGTAAACGTTGCTTTATCATAGCAATAACCGTTCGTGTCTTTTCTTCCAAAGGCATGAAGTTCATTTTTCTCCATGTCAATCCATATGTAATCGGCCTGAAGTTTTATGGTGCCATATTCCACTTCTGCTTTTCCATAGAGGTGAACGATTTTAGTTTCATTATCTACATCTAGCGAGTCTTCGGCAGAATATTTGATTTCTTGGTTGAGTCCCGACTTTGATTTTTTCAAATCATCATTGTTAATAGCGAGGGTGTCGCCATTGATTGAATCCTTTGCTGTGATTGGTGTTGTAGCGCTTAAATCATTGTTAGTGACAGTGCATAGGGCCAAAGTAATTAATATGTATAAAAGAGTGTTTCGCAAGCTTACAATACTATTTTTGCTCCAAACGTTAAATTATTAAAGCGCTCAAAGCTAAGGAAAAATGAAGTTTTTACGGAAATATAGACGGTCTATTTTCCTTGGGTGGCTTTCACTCATTGTCGTTTTTGTTTTTTTAACAAGCGGTAAAAAAACGCATTTGCGCCAAGGCACTGGTTATAAGCTTAAAGTTGTGGTGATTGATGCTGGGCATGGCGGTACTGACCCAGGTTGTTTGGGGGAAGTGATTAATGAGAAAGCAGTTGCCTTGGGTATCGCCATGAAGTTGGGTAAATACATCAATGAGAATTTTCCAGATGTAAAAGTGGTGTACACGAGAAATACCGACGTTTTTATTCCTTTAACCGATAGAGCGCGAATTGCCAACGAGGCCAAAGCCGATTTGTTTATCAGTGTGCACGCCAATGCCAATCCGAAACGCGAACCTTACGGTACCGAGACCTATGTAATGGGGGTTGGCACCGATATGGATAGAAATACAGATATCGTTAAGACCCGAGAGAATTCGGTAATTTTCTTAGAGAAAGATTACAAAAAGAATTACGATGGTATGGATCCCAACGACCCGGCATCGGAAATTATAGCCAACATGATTCAAAAGGAAAAACTCGACCAAAGTTTGTATTTGGCGAGTCGCGTTCAAACACAATTTGAAACCAGAATGAAGTTGTTAAACAGAGGAGTTAAACAGCGAGTGCTTTATGTGATGTACCGCACGGTGATGCCGTCTATTTTGGTGGAAACCGGATTTTTAACCAACAAAGAAGATGAGAAATATTTGTCTTCCGAAAAGGGACAAGCCTATGTTGCGTCATGTATTTTCAGGGCATTTAGAATGTACAAAATGCAAGCAGAAGGAAGAACATCGGCCGAAATTAAGGCAGCTGAAGAAGCCGATTTCGCTAAGCAAAGTGCCGAGATTGGTAAAATGCCAGAGACCTTAAGTGTTTTAATTGGAAAGAAAACAAGCGAAAAAGATAGTGCCAAAACTCCAGTAGATGTTGTTGAAACGCTAAAAGAAGTGAAGAAAATTCCCGAAGACACTTCCGATTTGATTTTTAAGGTACAACTCACTTCCTCAAGTAAGAAAATTGAATTAACTTCACCCAAGTTTAAAGGCCTAGATAATGTGCAGGTGTATGAGGGCGACGGCAGCTTTAAATATACTGCTGGAAAATGTAAATCGATGGCAGAGGCTATTAAATTGCAGAAAAAGGCTATGGAGATAGGGTTTAAAGATGCGTTTGTTGTAGCGTTTTATCGCGGACAACGCGTATCGATGAAGAGGGTGAATGAGATAATGGCCGAGAAAAAATAGTATATTGTTGATGTAAAAAAATAAGAAGTGGGTAAACAATTAAAAATTTGGACTTTAGTAATTCTTGCGGTGGGCTTAGCTCTTTGGGGTGCAAGATTTCTAAAAGGTTATAATTTCTTTGCCGATGAGGTGGTGTATCATGCACGATATGATAATGTGCAAGGTTTAACCGAGTCGAATCCAATTTATTTTCAAGGTTTGAAAGTGGGACAAGTTAGCGAGGTGGTAATAGTGTTCGATAGTTTGTTGCAAAGAAATGTTATTGATGTGTCATTGTTGGTTACCAATAAGTCGGTTTCTATGAGCGACAGCACCATTGCGCGAATTGGTGGCGATGGTTTGTTGGGGTCTAGATGTATTAGATTGGAGAAAGTAGGTAAGGGTAAGTTGCTTCCTGCAGGAGGATTCTTGATGTCGGAAATTGAAAAAGACCTTCAAGCGCAAATCAATGAGACCTTACTTCCTTTGAAAAAAAGTACCGAAAAATTAATTGAAAGTGCCGAGCAACTCATTACTTCCTTTAAAGTGGTGATGAACGATGAAACCAAAGAGAATTTGATGGAGGCTTTTAGAACTATTCCTCAAACGATTAAAAATTTAGAACACGCTACCTTTACCATAGATACTACTGTTCAAGTGTCTGGAGAAAAAATGAAAGCCATCTTTGCACACGTGGAATCTATTACCAAAAACCTACAGCAAAACAATGGTAAAATTACTTCTATCATGAGTAATTTAGATGAAATTACAGATTCATTGGCCAAATCGAATTTTCAAGAAACCATTTTAACGGTAACCAGCACTCTAAAAAAGACAGATACTATTTTGGGTAAAATCAATAGAGGTGAAGGTACCATGGGCCAATTGATCAATAATGATAGATTGTACAACGAGCTTACTTTGGCTTCGGTACGTTTAAATATGTTGATTAACGACTTGCAAGAAAATCCACAAAAATACATTAACTTATCTTTGGTGGATTTTAGAGGTCACCATAAACAGGCTGAAAATGATAGCGTTTTTGTGATTGAGCAAATGAGAAGAGATTCGGTTATCATTAAAAAGTACGGTAAATAATTGTCTCACTAAAACAATTAAAGCATGCAATATATTCCAAACATTGTATTCGCATTATTACTCATAGTTACTTCGCTTTTCTTCGCAAAACAAGTAGGTAAAATCAGAAGAAATATTTTGTTGGGGCGCGAAGAAGATAGAAGCGATAATTCTGCTCTGCGCTGGAAAACAATGTTTTTGGTGGCTATTGGCCAATCGAAAATGATGGCTAATCCTCTCGTTTCTTTTTTGCATATTTTGGTTTATGTTGGTTTCATTATCATCAACATTGAAGTGATTGAAATCGTTGTTGATGGGTTGTTTGGCACGCATCGCTTTCTGTCTTTTATGGGGGCTTTCTACGATTTCTTAATAGGTTCTTTTGAGTACTTGGCTTTAGGAGTTATTGCTGCATGTGTTGTGTTTTTAGTGCGCAGAAATGTACTCAAAGTGAAACGTTTTTGGAGCAAAGAAATGACTTCTTGGCCGCGCAGCGATGCCAATATTATATTAATTGCCGAGATATTATTGATGAGTGCTTTCTTGATTATGAATGCTAGCGATAGCATTTTACAAGATATGAAGTATGAGCATTTTGATACGAAATTGGGTTCGTTTCCTATATCCTCACTGTTAACTCCTTTACTTGATGGATTTACGCCAAAAGCTTTGTTTATGATTGAACGTTTTTGCTGGTGGTTTCACATCACTGGTATTTTCGCTTTCATATGCTATTTGCCACTTTCTAAACATTTTCACATCATCTTGGCTTTTCCAAATGTGTACTATTCTAATCTTAAACCAAAGGGACAATTCACCAATATTACAGAGGTTACCAATGAGGTTCGTTTAATGATGGATCCATCGGCTACTCCTCCCCCCCCGTCAGCTGACGGGCCTAAAACTTTTGGCGCAAAAGACATTCATGATTTAAGTTGGAAGAGCATTATGGATGGTTACACCTGCACCGAATGCGGAAGATGTTCTACTGCTTGTCCGGCCAACCAAACAGGTAAACTGCTTTCTCCTCGCAAAATCATGATGGATGTTCGCGACAGAGCAGAGGAGGTGGGAAAAAATATTGATGCCAAAGGTGCCGATTTTAACGATGGCAAATCATTGGTTTACGATTATGTTACGCCAGAAGAATTGTGGGCTTGTACCTCTTGTAATGCTTGTACAGAGGCTTGTCCGGTGAACAACGATCCACTTGCAGTAATTATGGAGTTGCGTAGGTTCTTAGTGATGGAGAAATCAGAAGCGCCACAGGAGTTGAACAACGTGTTTACCAACATAGAGAACAATGGAGCTCCATGGCAATTCGCTATGGCCGATAGAATGAAATGGGCAGCAGAAACAGATACTAGAAACGTTTAGATTATGGCTGAATTAGTAATACCGTCGATGGCCGAAATGGCTGCAAAAGGCGAAACGCCCGATGTATTGTTTTGGGTTGGTTGTGCAGGTAGTTTCGATGACAGAGCGAAAAAAATTACGCGTTCCATGGCGAAATTGTTGAACAAAGCCAACATAAAATTTGCTGTTTTAGGTACTGAAGAATCGTGTACTGGCGATCCTGCTAAGCGCGCTGGAAACGAGTTTTTGTTTCAAATGCAGGCTTTCAACAACATTCAAGTGTTGAATGCTTATCACGTAAAAAAGATTGTTACTACTTGTCCGCATTGCTTTAACACCCTTAAAAATGAATATCCCGAATTGGGCGGAAACTATGAATTAATGCACCATACACAATTGTTGCAAGAGTTGTTGAACGATGGTAAATTAACAATTGAGGGCGGTAAGTTCAAAGGCAAAAGAATTACTTTTCACGACCCTTGTTACTTGGGAAGAGCAAACGATATTTATGAAGCACCAAGAGATTTAATTGAAAAATTAGATTCTGAATTTGTGGAGATGAAACGTTCGAAAGCAAAAGGTTTGTGCTGTGGAGCAGGGGGTGCGCAAATGTTTAAAGAATCCGAGAAAGGAAATAAAGATGTGAATATTGAGAGAACCGAAGATGCTTTAGAAACCTCACCCGATATTATCGCTACGGGCTGTCCGTTTTGCAACACCATGCTTACCGACGGTGTGAAAAATAAAGAAAAAGAAGGTAGCATTAAAGTTTTCGATTTAGCCGAATTGATAGCGCAAGCGAGTGATTTATAAATTAGTTCAAGGTTCAATGTTTAAAGTTCAATGTTAGCAATGGTTCAAACAATACTTCATAATAATCTTCCAGCCACATCAAGAGTTTGGATATACCAAGCCAACAGAATTCTTACTGATGCTGAAGTGAGTAAAGCGAACGATTTTATTCAAGCTTTTTTGCCACAGTGGAAATCGCATGGCAAAGATTTAGCAGCATCGATTGAAGTGCTTCACCATCTTTTTATCGTTGTTACAGCCGATGAAGGCGTAGAAGCTCCATCGGGCTGTTCTATAGATTCATCTGTGAAGTTGGTTAAAGAAATCGCCGCAGCTTTAAATGTTGATTTTTTCGATCGATTGGTGATTCCATATCTTCAAGACAACAAGATCTATTTAACCAAGATGTTTCAATTTCAAGACAAGTTGAAAGCAGGCGAATTAACTCAGGATACTATCGTTTTCAATAATTTGGTGGATAGTAAAGCGAAACTAGAAAGCACTTGGATTGTTCCTGTTAAAGAGAGCTGGCATAAGCAATTGTTGTAAAATCTATGTCTTCGCAGAGTCAGCTAGAATCTGACTTAAAAAGATTAGGTTCCTTTAAAGAATCTGATTGTTCTTCTGTTTTAAGACAGATTCTATCTGTCTCTACCCGAAGATAAAATCACTTTTTCTTTTTCCCTCCACCCAACTGTAAAAAGTTGTAATACAAGTTTGATTTCAATCTATCGGGAGTGTCTTTCCCCTTAATTTGGTAAGACTTGTTAAAAATAACTTTCCCCTTTTCAATATCGGCTACCATCATGTAATGGTAAGTGTAATAATCGGGTGTTGCAGCATCGTAAAAGAAGTAAGGCGCAAGCACTGGCAAGTACACACAATACATTATTAAATTCACTGGGTCGGCCATGGCATCGGGTTCGGTAAGTGCAAATACGCTGTTCCATCCCAGGTATTTTGTTTTGTGTTTCTCAAGCAGCATGTCAACCAATTGATAATCTGCAGAAAGAACACTGTCTAAATCCTTATGCTTATAGAGTTCGTCGATAAAGTTGTTGAGTCGGGCAATGTCGTTGAACAAACTAACCTGCTTAGTGTTTAGGAATTTAGAATCGAGTAAGTCTACATCTAATTTTGCTTTTTTAGCGATTTCTTTAATTGATTTACTATATTCTTTTCTTGCGTTTTCCGACTCCAATGCATTGAATTTTTCTGTAAAAAAAGTGTTGTTTATTTTGAAATAGGAAGGGTCAACCATTACTATTTTATTTAGATACATTGGCTTAATGCTGGGTGGGTTGTAGGCGTATAAATCCTGAGAAATATAAACTGTAGATGGAATATTGCTAGGTAATTCTTTATTTGATTGGGCAGTGTTAAATGCCGATTTGAATTCTTCTTTTTTAAATAGTTCACTGAAAGCATAGCGCAGTTCTATTTTGCTGGTGTCGGCCGGTCGCTTGCCATAACCGTAGTAATGATTTACTTTCATTTTACCAATTGTGGCAGGTTTCACAACATTTAAAGTACTTGTATCTCTAACTGGTGATATCTCGCTAAAGGAATTGGAAACTGGATAGATTTTCATCATTTCATTCATTAGCTCAATTGCCTTTTTCTTTAAGTCTTTTCTGCTTGGGAAAGCAAAATAAGTATTCCATAAATATTGAATAGCCAGCACATCTAATTCTTCTTTTTTTAGCACAGAAAAAAGCAAATGCAATTGTTGCGATTCCCCTTCAATGTTTTCGTGATGCGCATTCACATACTGCAATGCATTTTTGTTGCTGTACTTAGCTAAAAAATACAGGCTATTGGCAATATTGCTTAGTAGGAATTCATTGTTTGGATATTTTTGCAAAAGCAGATAACTATTGTAAATAGCTGCTGCATATTGTCTGTCGTATAGATACAACGAGCTCAACTCAAAGCGCGCAATATCTCTGCAGTAATGAAATTGATTTTTTGGAAGTATGAAACTATCTATTTCGCCATTCATGATTTTATTGATGGCATTGTTTCTTAAAATAACATTGGGTTGCGTATAATTTTCATCAGCTTCAGTAATCGGATTTACCTCCGTAAAGAAGTAAGTATCGGGAATCTTAAAATTGGTTGAATTAAAAAAGCGAATATCAAATGCTTCTTGAGCTACTGGATGATTGCCGGAATTAAAAATTTTTAAAACTCCATTGATGGCATTGCTTGAATAGTTGGTGCTAAACAATACAGTCGCCAAAGAATCGGCTTGTTCCTCTTGCGCGTCGCTAAAATTACTCGATTTTAAAAGATTGTCTTCAATGAGTTTTAGGTTGTAAGCGCCATTGTTGCTAATGTCGTTATCGAGGTATAGTTTGGCTTGGTGTTTTAATTTGTAATGTGCTATTTCACGCGCCAGAATAAATGCTAGCTGTGCCTCATTATTGATGCGTGCCAGTAATCCACTACTAATTAACACAACACCTTCTTGATTGCTAAGTGTGCTTACAAAAGCCGACTTAACCACAAAGAAATTTAATTTTGCGAATGTTTCTTCTTCGTTTTTAAGTAATTGCTTGGCCACTAATTTTATGTATCCGCTAAGTGTATCGTTAAACACAACATTGCCGCTTAGCAGCAACTCCGACGTAACAAAACTACTTTCTATTATCGAACGTTGTTTTGCCTTTTTTTCAAGCCAATTATCGTTTTTAGAAATATTTTTCTTTTCGGCTTCTTGAATTCTTTTCTCGATAGTTTTGGTAATTACTTTGGGTATTACACCCGTGCTGTAAATACCTTGGTAATTTGCTAAATCAATATGTTGGGCGAAAAGAGTAGGCGATAAAAATAGGAATGCTATTAGAAAGGAAATTATTTTTGCTGATATTTTAGGCGTATTTTGCATTACTTTTACCAAGTTAACCAAAAGAACTAAAAGTGCAATACAAAAGAAAAATACCAATTGGGTTTATTATCTTGTTTTTATGTTTCGCCATTTCTAATGCTGGGGCACAAAGAATTGTGCCTGGTTACCTAGGTAAAAAAAATATTGTTTTTGGAAGTGGCAAAATTCATTTACTAACGGCCTACAATTATGTATTGGGTGCTGATGTCGTTCAGCCTGCCCTCTGCAAGAGGTCTTTGACATGGGATGTAGGTGTGCAGCGAGTGATTGGTCGCTCGGGAATGATGGGCGCTTCTTTCTCGTATTTTACTAATGATGTTTTTAGCGCAGTAAGCGATATTTATGAGGCGTCACATTACTCGGGCTATGATTTAGGCGTTCAGTTTCGCTCCTATTATTACCGTTCAAAAGGAAGTATCGCTCCTGTTGGAAGACATTTCAGATACAATCTTCTGTTGAATGCTTACACATTGAATACCGATGCTAATAATGCGCTAATTGGCAAAACTACAGAATTAGGATTTGGTTTGGGAGCCGGAAATTCGAGGGTTTTGTATGATAAGTTATGGGTGGATTACGGTTGGGAGTTTAATGTCCTTATCAATGTTTACGATCAGCAAGATGTGGTAAGAGGTTTTGACTATACTGCCCAGGCGCGTGCAAACATACGAAGAATGGCGCTTATTACATTTAAGATGAATTTTGGTTATTTGTATTGATTTACAAAATAGACTGACGCACACGCACCAATTTTTCCAATAAACCTTCCAATAAATCCAGTTGCAACATATTTGCTCCATCTGATTTCGCTTCACTAGGTTTAGGATGCGTTTCAATGAAGAGTCCGTCTACACCAACCGCTATACCTGCTTTAGCAATGGTTTCAATTAATTGGGGTTTGCCTCCAGTTACGCCACTGTTTTGATTGGGTTGTTGCAAGGAATGTGTTATATCAAGCACTACAGGGTGACCGAATTCTTGCATTTCGGGAATATTACGATAGTCAACTATCAAATCTTGATAGCCAAAAGAATTTCCTCTTTCTGTAAACCACACATGTGGATTTCCGCTATCAACAACCTTTTGGGCAGCAAATTTCATAGCGCCCGAGTTAACGAACTGACCTTTTTTAATGTTCACCACCTTGCCAGTGTTAGCAGCAGCAATCAATAAATCGGTTTGTCGGCAAAGAAAGGCTGGTATTTGCAATACATCAACATATTCAGCGGCAATAGCAGCATCATGAGATTCGTGAATATCGGTGACGGTAGGAACGCCAAACGTCTCAGATACTTTTTTCAATATTTTAAGTGCTTTTTCGTCACCAATGCCTGTAAAAGAATCAACTCGAGAGCGGTTTGCTTTTTTAAATGAACCTTTGAAGATAAAGGGTATTTCTAGTTTGTTTGTAATTTTTACAATACGTTCAGCTATTTGTAAAGCAATGTCTTCTCCTTCAATGGCGCAGGGACCTGCAATTAAAAAGAAGTTGCCAGATGAAGTGTGTTTTATTTTGGGTAGGTAGCTGATGTTGACCATGGTGTTGATAAATGTGTTTTTTACTTTTTTTCTTGTAGAACAATTTTGTAGCATTTTTCAGTCTCTTCTACATTTTTTTTCCAACTAAAGTATTGCAATCTTTTTTGTCCTTCAGATATTTTGTTGGCGATGAATTCTTTGTTTTCTAGCTTGGATAGGGCTTCAATAAAAGAATCTTTGTTTTTGTTTTCAAAGTATATTCCAGCTTCTCCAGCAATTTCGGGGAAACAAGAACATTGGGTGAGAATGATGGGACAATTGTTTTTTAGCGCCTCAACAATTGGAAGTCCGAAACCTTCATATTCAGATGGGAAAAGTAATGCTTTTGCCTCTGCATATAATATTGCTAATTCTTCATCGCTAACAAATTTTCGCTGCACAAAATCAATGATGCCTGCCTTTTTCATTTTTTCCATTTCCTTGGGCGTGTATGGAGATCCGCTGGTGTATAATAGAAGGTCTTTATTTAAAACAGCAGATAATGCATCAATCAAAAAATCGAAGTTTTTGTATCCTTCTCTACTTCCAACATATAAAAGATAATTGGTTTTATTTGTTTGGTTGTTAATTTCTTGATGTTCGATATCACAGCCTAAATATATGCGGGTTACAATTTTTTCATTTATTTCTGGAAAAAAGTGCAACAAATCCTTCTTGGTATTTGAAGAAACGGTGATGATGTGATGGGCTTTTCGAATAAGAGCTGCCTTGTTTTTAGCCATTTCTTTGTATCCGCGTTGATTAGGATACAATTCTGGAATCATATCATGTATAGTAATTACCAATTTTGTAGAACCCAAATGATCAAGATAGGCAGGGTTGTAAAATGAGGGATGGAATATGTTGTATTTTCCTGATTTTAGCTCGTGAATAACTCTTTTTTCGTTGCTCCTACGTAGGCTATTTTTTATTCTTCCAAAACTTGATAAATTAAGCGAATTAACAAGGTTATTGGTTTTAGGAAAGTTAAATAAAGCTTGAATTTCTTTGTTTTTAATGAAATTAGAACCTAGATGTGCTGAAAATTCGTTGTTTTTATTTACGCCTTTTAATACCTCCGTATAGTAACGTGGTATACCGCCAAAAGCAATTATGTCGAAGATTTCTGTGTCGTATAGAATTTTTGCTTTCGTCATTTTACTCAAAGAGGGATTAAAATACAACTTGTTTTTTATTTTTTTCCAATTTCTTTTTGAATATAGGAGAAGTCCTTTTGTAGTAAGCTTTTTTTGTTTTTAAAATTTCTGCCTAAAATTTTGTCTTTATAATGGTGTATTAGAGAATGTATTTTCACTGGGTTAAAAGTGAATTTTTTAGGAGTAAGCAAATGCAGGTTGTAGTTGTTGGTGTATAGATTGCAATTGTATTTTTTTGCTAAAAATTGCAGTGATTTTAGCGAGTACAAAGAGATGTGTTGTCCGGTTTCTGGGGCAAAGTACCACCAATCAGAAATTTTAGTGATGTTATTGTTGGGTTGTAATTCTGTTGTGAAAAGCACAGATGAAGATCGCTTAAACATTTTGTCGATCTCTGTTAATGGATTATCTAAATGTTCAAAAACTTCAAAAGTAGTAAGCAATTCAAATTGTTTTTTTTCATCGAAAGAGGAAGTGTCGAAATAGTTGGCAAAAATATTCTGACAATACGGGTCTTCTACATAGAATTTAAAACCTTTGTCTCTCATTATTCTCACAAATAAGCCATACCCGCCACCGTAGTCGATGAAATCACCTTTATCATTAAAACTAGATTGCACAATCGATGAAACGACTTCTGATAAAGAGATATTCCTTGTGACATAACCAATATCAAGTGAAGTAATTGCGTTACTGTAGGCTTCATTTAACCAATAAGGTTTTTCTGTTTGTATAAATTCACACTGAGTACATTTGTGATATTTCACTTGGTGTTTATTCATTACTAAAGTAGTGAATAATAGCTTTGTTTCGCTGTTACAGATATTGCAATTCATAGCATCAAACTTAAGTGATTCTCCTCATTTTATCAATTTTAGCCGCAAAGTTTTATAAATTAGTATAAGTAAGTGCTATGTTTATGTTAATTTCGAAAAATGCATGAATCTTTAAAAATATCTATCATAACCCCGTCGTTCAATCAAGGACATTTTATAGAGGAGACAATACAGTCTGTTGTTCAGCAGAATTATGCCAATATAGAATATATTCTAATGGATGGCGGTAGCAAAGACAATACGGTTGATGTAATTAAGAGATACGACTCTCAAATTACTTACTGGGAAAGCAAAAAAGACAAAGGTCAGTCGGATGCCATAAATAAAGGTTTGGCGAGAGCAACTGGTGATATTGTGGCCTGGTTGAATAGTGATGATATGTACACTGAAAATGCTCTTAAAAGAGTAGCTGCTATTTTTACAAAATATCCAGAAGTAGATGTGGTATATGGAAACGTTTGGCAATGTTATCCCGATAAAACAGAAAAACATATCAACGTTAAATTCAATCCCAAGCATTTCCTTGCAGGTGTAAATATGCATCAACCTTCTGTTTTTTGGCGAAGAAGAGTGCATGATGAAGTGGGTTTTATTGATGAAAGTTTATATTATACTATGGACTATGATTTGTGGTTAAGGTTGTTTTACAACTATAAATCCTACAAAACAGAGACTATCTTAAGTAAGTTTCGTTGTCATGAAGACGCAAAGACAAGTAAAAATCCTAAGGGGATTTATATGGATTATAGGAAGTGTATATCAAGATTTTTTCGTTCGGCAGGTTTCGATAAACATATTTCGGTTTTGCGCGCACTTAAAATTTACGATTCCCATGAAACCACAAGCTATACTATTAAGCAAGAATTTACAGAAACAGCAAAGCAGCAAATTATTGATGAATATATTTTTAACTGCGGAGTGCAAGAGTATTCCTTTGGAAATGTATCGTCGGCAAATAAAATATTGAATTATTGTCTTACATCTTCTTATAAAAAACAAGCCCGCCGTTTCATGCTGAAAAATAATTTAGGAGTAAGAAAAATGCTTAATTTATTTAAGAAAGAAGCTTAGTTTACTTGCTTTTTTCGGTGAAATGTTTGTGTGAACTTGCAACAAAAAATGGGACAAAAAGTTAAGCGACATTTTTAAGATTCATTAATTGTTCAAATTCTACGATTGTTAAATTACCTAAAGCCGAGTGTCGTCGGTTTCTGTTATACCAAGTTTCAATCCACTCAAAAATTGATATTGCAGCTTGTTCTCTGTCCATGTAACGATTTCTATACACCAACTCAGTTTTAATAGTTTTAAAGAAGCTTTCGGCCACAGCATTATCCCAATACCCGAAAACTTTGTTTTCTCCTCTTAATATCAAATCTTTTCTGCTCATGCTTCTTTCAACGCACTTGTAGCTTGCTAGCAACTTAGCAAAAACGTGACAAGCATACTGAACGCCTCTATCGGAATGAAAAATCAAAGCGGAGGATGGTGGCCGATTTTTCACAGCCATTCTCCAAGCCGCAATGCAGGTATTTTCCGCACGTAAATTACTGCTAAGCACCCAACCCACTGCTTTGCGATCGCACAGATCTGGGATGATAGTTAAATAAAGCCACCCTTTACCAGTTCTTATGTAAGTAATATCTGCTACCCACACTTGTCCGCTGTTTTCGGCGCTGAAGTTTCTATCCAACTTGTTTTCTACTGCAGGATATTTGTGTTTTGAATTGGTGGTAACCACAAACTTTTTAGAGCGAACAGCCTTGATGCCGTTCTCTTTTTCATCAATCTAGCTACCCGAGGTCTTGATACATCAAGCCCTCGTTTTCTTAGCTCTTCAGTCATTCTCGGACTACCATAACTAGCCTTGCACTCCTGATGTATCCGTTGAATTTCGGCTACCAGCATACGGTTCTCACCATCGCGTTTTGAAGGAAGATAATTTCTCATTCTATAATATCCGCTTTTACTCACTTTTAAAACTTTACACATTTTCCCAACTGGAAATTCCCGCTGATGGTCTTTTATAAACTGGAAGATTTCCTGTCGCTCACGGAGAAGATGCTCACGGCCTTTTTTAATATGTCGCGCTCCATCTTTACATCGGCCAGCTCTCTTTTTAGTCTGGCCAATTCTTTTTGCTCCTCTGTAAGTTGTTTTTTACCATTGCCGCTAAATGCTAGCGAGGATTTAAATTTTGCTCATGTCGCCAGCGGTAGATGAATTTTAGCAATATGCCTAACTCTCGTGCAATCTCTTGAACACTGCCTCGAACTTCGCTTAATTCAACTGCTTTTTGTTTGAATTCTTTGCTGTAAATTTTTCTTTCTTTTTTCATTTTATTAAGGTATTGATTTGTTTCAATTTACCCTTAACTTAGTATCCAGTCAAATGTAGCAAGTCCATGAGTTAGTTGCAGCAAAATTAGAATTTTAAATGAAGATACAAAGTATAGCAAATTGTGTGGAAATTTAAATTATCAAAATACTATTAAGAAAAAATTCAGATGTTTGCATCTATGAAAAGTAATTTCTTACTAATCCGATAAAAGAATTCAACCCATTTAATTGATGAACAATAGCCTTTTCTTTACCATTGTAATTCCAACTTATAATAGAGGTAAGTTAATTATTGATACTCTTGAAACAGTTCTAAATCAAAGTTATCGCAATTTTGAAATAATCATTGTCGACAATTATTCTACTGATAATACCGATGAAATTCTTAAACCCTATGTAGATAACGGTTTAATTCGCTATATTAAGCACGATAAGAATTACGAGAGAGCAAAATCGCGCAATACGGGTATGCAAAACGCAAAAGGTGATTTTCTAACCTTGCTCGATTCAGATGATTTTATGTACGTTGATTGTTTGAAAGATGCTGCAGCATATGCTTTAAGTAATCCTGATATAAAAGTTTTTCAAAACAAATACGAGTTGGTGAATGATAAGAAGGAAAAAATTTATTCTTACGCATTTCCATCTCTCGACAATCAATTTAAGGCTTTGTGTAGCGGTAATTTTATGGCATGTATTGGTGGTTTTTTGCACAAGGAAGTATATACTAAAATTCAGTTTGATACTACTCGAGAACTTACAGGATCTGAGGATTATGAATATTGGTTTCGCGTTTTTGCTAAGTATAAAGTGGGTAGAATCGAGAAGGTGAATTCGGGTGTTTTACAGCATGAAGGCCGATCGGTGAACAATCAAGCCTTCGACTTAATGCTGCAACATAAAGATTATATCGTAGCGGTAATTCGCCGTCATTCAGCTGTAAAAGAAAAGTTTGAAAAGTATATTCCCCGTTTTGAGGCTTCCTTTTTGATTTATGCTGCAATTAAAGCTAATCAGTTTTTTTTGTTTAAAAGGGCTCTCTCTTTATTGCTGCTGGCTACTAAGGCGGATTTTAGTGTTTTGATGAGCAAACGATTTATTAGAGTATTTCAAATTGCTCTGTTTAGATTGAAAAGATAATGACTAGGAGAGTTCTATAAATTACATTGTTGATAAATACTTATACCAACTTATTGATAATCATACTAATAAATGCTTATCCGCAAACATACCTAGAATTTTGAGCTAATGCAATTGTTGCTCTATCAAACAAGCGTTCTCCGAAGTTCCTTCTATTTAATTTGTAACAGAATTCGTCGAGATAAAGCTGTAGATATTTCCCTTTAATTTTATGGTATACGCCAAGCAGATTTCTTTTCACATTACTTATTGCAATATGAACCCATCGCAATGTTGTGGCAGTAGTTTCGTTGGTTGATTTTTCTGTAATATGGGTTTCTACATACTTGGCGATATCGATATAACTCGTGCTTTTGTCGGAAAAAACAATGCTCTTTTCATCAAAACTTTTCTCTATCATTTCGTTTACGTTTTCAGATTTGTGAGTTGTCAAAACCTTCATTTTAAAGTAGCGACATTGCTTACTGATTGTTCCTTTTTCTAAATCCTCTAAAGGTGTGGATTCAGCCATTACCGCTACGTTTTGTTGTTTTCTACTTCCTTTGCCGCGCTTGTTTGGCGTTGATTGCGTTTTAGATGTTGCTGTCTCAATATAGGCTTCATCAAATTCAATCATACCTGTTAATGAATACCGATCATCTCTGTTGCCCATCGATTCTCGAATTTTATGCATCACCCGCCAAACACTTTCATACCGACTGTGACCAAGCTGCGTTTGTAGATCCTTGGCTGATATTCCTTTTTTAGTGAAGCTCATGAAGGCAATCGATAAATACCATTTGTGAAAAGGCAACTTTGAACTTTCCAATATTGTTACACTTCTTAAGGTTGTTCTAAATCCGCAATGAACACATTGCCACTGCCTTTTCTTGAGTTGCCATCTGTGTTCTTGCCTTTCACATTTCTTACAAATAACACCTTCTTGTTCTCTCGTTGTTTTGAAATCCAGTCGGCAACTTTGCTCATCTGGAAAGGTTTTTAGGAATTCTAAGATTTTCATATCGCTTTATTTTCTAACAAATAAAGCCCCTCACACCGCAATGGATTTACGGTGAGGTATGTTTGCGGATAAGCATTAAAAAAATGAAACTACACCGCTAAAAAACACTTTATTTGATGAACAAAATTCCATAGCGCTTCTATCAGAAATAGGCAATCCCCTGGAGATGGTAAGCAAGGCGATAGATTTTGAAATGTTTCGTACAACATTAGAAAATAAATTACTGAACACCAATAAAAAAATAATGCAGGCGCAAAGCCTTTTGATGTAGTGTTGATGTTTAAGATTGTAATTTTAAAACGTTATTATGGGCTTGGCGATAAACAAATAGAATAGCAAGTTATTGATAGAATTAGTTTTAAGAATTTTCTTGGCTTAGAAACAGGCGATAAAATACCCGATGAAAAAACCGTGTGGGCATTCAGGGAATCATTAACAAATGAAGGGTTTGTAGATGATTTGTTTAATCAATTTAAAAATTATTTAGAATCGAAAGAATTAATTTTTAGCGCAGGACAATTAGTAAATGCAAGTTTTACAATAGCTCCACGACAACGCAATACAAAAGAAGAAAATGAAAAAGTAAAAACGGAGAAGGTGATGATTTGTGCAACGATGAGCCACACAAAAAATGTCATAAAGATATTGATGCTCGCTGGATACAAAAAAATAAGGAAACATTTTATGGATATAAAAATCATGCAAAGGTGGATACCAAAAGCAAATTTATAAATACTTATGTTGTTGCAGCCGCATCATCGAATTACTCGCAGGCATTGGGAGGATTATTGGATAAAAAAGATGAACAAAAAAATAGTAATGAAGAAAAATTAAAAACAAGAGCAAGAGTTGTCTGCCAGTTGGCGGATGGATTTATGGAGCAAAGCATGAATGGATTATTTATACGCTCAGTTGGAATAGTAAGAGCAACCGGAATAATAGGACTTATCAATTTAACATACAATTTATTTAGGTATGAGCAAACTCTAAGATTAAAAATTTAACAACCTGATAGATAGATATATAGATATATAAAATCATGCGGTGGTAAGAAAAAAATATTGTATTTTTGAAAAAAAAGATCACAAAAAATCGATTAACAGGTGCTTCGATTTTTATTCAAATCTTTAAAAATGAATTTTTAGAACCCACCACTATTGAAAATTTAAATTAAGTTGAATATGCCTTTAGCTCCAATTCTACTATTTGCTTTCAAACGATATGAGCATACTAAAGCAACTTTAGATGCTTTGAGAAAGAATTATTTAGCAGATCAAAGTGAACTTGTTGTAGTGTTGGATGGCGCTCGAAACGAGTTGGAATTTAAAGAAGTGCAAAAAGTGAAGGAGCTTGTGCTGAGCGAGCATTGGTGTGGAAAAGTAGAGCTGATAGCACGAAAGGAAAATAGAGGTCTTAATGAGAATTTTTTTGATACTATTGCTGAAGTGTTAGCAAAACACAACAAGATTATTGTTCTTGAAGATGATATTTGCGCTGCTCCTTATTTTTTGAAATACATGAATGATGCTCTGGACCATTATGAAAATGAAAAAAAAGTGATGAATATTTCTGGTTTTGCATTCAACTGGAAAACTAAGTCCCTGCCCGAGTCCTTCTTTATTAAATGCAGCAGCACCTGGGGATGGGCAACTTGGAAAGACAGATGGGATTTGCTGATTCGTAATCCAAAAATAATCTACGATGAAGTTCAGAGAAGCAATCTTAAGTTTGACTTCACTCAGCGCGAAACGGAAAATGATTATTTTGAGCAGCTGGAATTAGAAATTGAGGGTAAAAAGAATATTTGGGATATTAAATGGTATGGCACTTTAATGTTAAATGATGGTTTGTCACTTTACCCTAGAAAAAGTTTGGTGGAGAATATAGGTTTTGATGGCTCTGGAACTCATTATACAGCAAATGTTGTGGGGCATAAAATTGAACTTGAATCTGATAAAATAAATGACTTTCCTTCCTTAATTGAAGAAAATGTTGAGGCAAGAAAAGCAATAGGAGCTTACTTTAAGTCTCTGCAACCTACTTTTTTTGATAAGGCCAAATACAAGCTAAATCTATTGAAAGCTAAGTATTTCGGAAAATAAAATTATCGCATTTTCCCTATTTTCTTTTATATTCGCATCGCTTTAATCGTAAAATTTTGTCGATGCAAACAGTATTAATCATAGATGCTACGGGGCTTTGGACTAAAAAAATTGTTCGCCCAATAAACAGCATTTCTAATTCTTCTTTCGCATCAATATGATTATTCAACATGCGCTCATAATGGCTGCGGGAAGAGGTATGCGAATGATGCCTTTTACCGAAAATATGCCCAAAGCAATGGCTCCTTTAGCAGGGACTACGCTTATTGCCAATGGTATCGACAAGCTTAAAAAACGCATTCCCAATATTCATATCACTGTAGGGTATAAGGGCTCTATGTTGGCTTCTCATGTTATAGAACATGATGTGAGTTCTGTTCTAAACACCGAAGGAAAAGACAATTCGTGGTGGATTTACAATTCTTTGATGAAGAATTTAGATTTTCCCATTTACGTGCTCACCTGCGACAATGTAATTGAACTCGATTTCGATTTAATGGAGAAAGATTACATCGCTGCTGGTAAACCCGCATGTATGGTGATTCCAGTGAAGCCTATTGAAGGTTTAGATGGAGATTTCATTTTTCACGAAAATCAGTGTATCACTGAACTTTCAAGAACTAAACCCTCTAAAATGTACTGTTCGGGAATTCAAATTCTCAATCCGAAAAAAATAAACGAAATCACTCAACCTGCAGATAATTTCTACAATGTATGGATGCAGTTGATTGAGTTGAAGCAATTGTATTGCTCTAATATTTATCCAAAACAATGGTACGCGGTTGATACCGTAAACCAGTTGGAAGCTATCAATAAATTACATAAATAAGATGTGCGGCATTGCTGGATATTTCTCGGTAAATAAAGTTTTTTCTCCCGAGGAACTTCCTGCAATGGCTAATGCAATTGCGCACCGCGGACCAGATGCCGAAGGCGTTTATTCGCATGGTAGTGTTGGTTTGGCCCATCGCCGCTTAAGTATTGTTGATTTGAATCCGCGTTCCAATCAGCCCATGACTTCCCAAGATGGAAATTTTGTGATTTGCTACAACGGCGAAGTATACAATTTCCCTGAACTCGCTACCAAATACAATCTCACCCTTCGCACTCACTCCGACACTGAAGTTATACTAGAATTATTCGCTAAAGTCGGTCCTTCTTGCGTGAACGAGTTTAATGGCATGTTCGCCATTGCTATCTATAATATTCAAAAAGAAACATTGCATATTTTTAGAGATAGAATAGGAATTAAACCTGTTTATTATTTTTACGACGGACAAAATTTTGCTTTTGCCTCTGATATTAAATCCTTATTTACATTGGATTTTGTGAAGAAACAAAAGGCAACCAATCTTAATGCTGTAAAAGAGTTTTTGTATCTGGGTTATATTCCACACCCAAACACGATTTACCAAAATATAAACAAATTTGAGGCGGGTTCATTTGTTAAGATCGACAAGAATGGCGCTAAATTCGAAACGTATTGGGATTTAAATAAAAAGGTGAAATCTTCAGTGAAATCGAACGAAGCTGAAGCTAAAATAGAGCTTAAGTCATTAATTGAAGCTTCCGTAAAAAGAAGAATGTTCGCCGATGTTCCTTTCGGTACTTTCTTAAGTGGAGGCACCGATTCAAGCGTTGTTACTGCTGTTGCACAAAGTCTATCTACAGAGAAAATAAATACTTTTTCCATTGGCTTCAAAGAGGCCAAATACAATGAAGCCGAGCACGCTAAAGCAGTAGCGAATCATTTAGGCACCAACCACCACGAATTCATTGTATCACAAAAAGATGCATTAGATTTATTTCCCGAAATCATTGGTACTTACGATGAGCCTTTTGCCGATTGTTCTAGCATTCCAACCATGTTGGTTTCTAAATTAGCTCGTCAGCATGTGAAAATGACTTTGTCTGGCGATGGGGGAGATGAACAGTTTTTAGGTTACGGATTTTACAACTGGGCAAATCGTTTGAATAATCCTTTAATCAAGACTTTTAGAGGAGCTATTTCACCTTCATTAAAGTTGATGGGCAATCGTTTTGAACGTGCTTCTCATTTGTTCGATTATCCTACCGATAGAAAGAAAAGTCATATTTTCTCACAAGAACAATACTATTTTTCTTTGGCCGAAATTGATGATTTGATGCTGGGTAAGCAGTCGATCACATTGAATGAAAATTTCGATTTACAAAGAAAATTGAGTCCGGCAGAAGAACAAGCATTCTTTGATTTACATTACTATTTACCCGATGATTTATTGGTGAAAGTTGATAAGGCATCAATGAAATACGGATTAGAAGCTCGTGTTCCATTACTAGATCATACCATTATTGAATTCTCCTTAAATCTTGATGAAAAACTCAAGGTGAAAGACGGAGTGTCTAAATATCTATTGAAAGAAGTTCTCTACGATTACGTACCAAGAGAATTAATGAACCGTCCGAAATGGGGATTCAGTATCCCTTTAAACGATTGGCTTAAATCTGATTTGCGTGAATTGGTAGAACAATATACTTCCAAAGAAGTGATTGAAGCTGCTGGATTTGTTGATTACAAAAAAGTTCAGCAATTAAAAGCTCAATATTTTGGAGGAAAGGATTATTTGTACAATAGAGTATGGGCGATAGTGTTGTTGCATAATTGGTATTCCCTCTCGAGGAGTTAGGGGTGTGACATCTTTAGCAGGAATAATAATTTTAAACTATTGCCTTCTATCTATTCACGATAACTTTAGAAACTACAAAATTATTATCATAATTCACTTTTACAAAATACATATCATTAGCAAAAGTATTTAAATCGATTTCTGTGTTGTAAGAAATATTTTTTTTCTCCATTAATAGCTTTCCAGTTTTATCATAAACCAAAATAAAATTAGGAATTTCCCTTTCGCTAATCAGCGTGAAAACCCCATTGCTTGGATTAGGAAAAATACTTATTCTTGGAGAGATGTTATCATTTATAGAGCTTGGACTGCAAGGCAATTGATTTTGGTTAGTGTAAATTGTATTGAATACAGAGTTAGTTATTATTGCGGGGTTAAAGTCGAAATATATTTCTGCTTTATTTCTAATTTGATTTCCCGTGTTTAAATTTTGTTTTGGTAGGATCTCATAAACCACATAGCCATGGCTCATTGGTTCATTATGAGTACTATCGATTAACATAATATTATCGAATGCAAATTTAATCACATTGCCTGCAAGAACTTGTGTATACATAGTATCGCTGCTTGAGAGAACATGAAGTGAGTTTAGGTCCAAGTTAGCATCAATCGAATCGAGCACTGAAATGTTAATGGCTTCTGCATTACCTGTATTTTGGAAATGAACAGCATAGGTTAACTTTTGATCGGGTTTGATATATCCCTCTTCACATAAGCCGGAAGGATCTACCGAAATGTAATTTGGGTCGTAACCATTAATCACTGTGAAGATGTATTGGTGGAAATTATTTGTAGGATCAGTATCGCCAATATTTGGATCAATGAGGGTTCTAATTATAACGCTGTCTCCTATTTTAGCTAAATTAGATGTGTGTACATCAATAACGGCGTTAAATGCCTTACCTTCAAATTGTAATTGAGAAAAATTCCAAATTAAAGTATCTCCAATAATATTATTAGGCGCAGGGAATGCTGTTTGATAATTCAACCACTTGGAAAGAATTAATTTAATTTTTCCGTCTTGAAGCACACAGCCTTCATTAATACCAGTAAGGAATATTTTGGCAGAAAATCCTTTTCTAAATGAACTTGCGATTAAAGCCGAGTTTAAATCGAAGTTATTCATTTCTTTTGGTTCATTAATTAATAGATAGCTAGTGTCAACACAGCCTTTGCTGTCAGTTACTCTGGCGCCGTATATTCCTTTTACAGTGAAAGTTTTTGTTGAATCGCCAACATTACTGTTAAACCAAGTATAGTTGTATGGAGAATGACCTTGGTAAGCTTTAAGTTTTGCTTTACCCGACACTTGGCAATGAACATCGTCCACTTCCTTAAAAGTTAATGTTAAATTATTGCACGCAGAAGAGTTGGGATAGCCATTGATACGAGCAATTCGATTGCAACTCTTTCCATTGTAGGAGGTAAATTCTCCGGTGGTCATTAAATTTCCATCTTTCAAAACAAGCAATGAATTTACTACACTTAATCCAGAATAATGTAACATAAACCCCTCCTTGCTTTGGAAAGAGGTGTCAATTAATCCCTGACTATCTATACACACCAGTTTGCGTTTATGAATATTGTTAACTGTGGAAAAACTGCCTGCAAGATAAATTCTTCCATCGTCGTTTACATGTATTTGGGTTACGTTACTATCTATTGTTACACTAAAAGTAGAGTCAGTAAGTCCACTCGGCATTAATCTAACCACATCATTTTTTGTTGAACTAATTAATATTCTATTTTGTTTGTCTATTTGTATAGCACCGATGGGTAAGTTTAATAAATTATTGTATTTAAAAGTGCTGTCAATGGTACCATCTTGATTTAACCGGAGTAAATACGAAACATTGTCTTGATTGAATTTGGTGAAATCACCACCAACTAATAATTTGCCGTCTTTCTGCAGCTTTATACTTCTCACTACGCCGGAGGCTGCTGAACCAATTAAATAATTATTGTCAATAGAGCCATTTGTATTTAAACGAGCTATTTTTCCATCAAAATTACCTTTGACAATGATTTTACCGTCAGTTTGAACTTCTAACCCATAAACACTTGCGAATGCACCCGACATGCTTATTTTGTTCTCAAAGGTGCTGTCAGTGGTTCCATCGGGATTAAGTTTAGCTATATATTTTTGATTGGCTGATGAATTCACAGAAGTAAAAGCCCCACCTATAAGTATTTTATTGTCGGGTAATACTTTAACACAGGAAACTCCAATAACTTGAACATTGAAAGTGTGATCTAAATTTCCGTTCTTCAACAATCGAATACATGAAGGTATAGTGAGCTGGTTATAAAATCCGTAAGTTGTACTAACCAATACTTTTCCATCATTATGTTCTGCAATATCTGAAATGGCCGAAGCTTTGTTAAAGCCGACAAAAATAAATGTAGTATCTGTGCTGCCATCTATATTCAATCTCGACAATCCCTGTATGTTTAAATTATTATATGTAAATCTATCTCCGCCAATATAAATTTTATTTAAGTGTTCCTGAACAACAAGTATTCTGGAAACATTTTTTGTATTAGTATCGAGCTTAAAAGTAGTATCTAGTTCTCCAAATTCATTTACACGAACTAATCCATTACAACTAATACCATTGTACTTTTTAAAAAGTCCACAGATATAAAAGTTTTTTCCATCGTTACTTCTCACATTATCCACATTGTTGTCAGTAACACCGACTTTAAATGAAGAAATAATATTGCCGCTGGTGTCGTACTTCGCAACAGAAGATGGATTTCCTACCATGATTTCTCCATTTTGCAACAATAAAAAGTCAGATGGGATGTAACTAATCATTTCAATAGAATGAAATGTATTATCTATACTTCCATTAGGATTCAGCCTTACTATTGTTGATCCTTGTCTTACCAATATTTTATCATCTTTTTGGATTTTAATATTAAAAATAGCATCCACTGGAATAAAAGGTATAAAAGAAGTATCAATTGATCCATCTTGATTAAGCCTGCCAAAATATGGTGTATAAGTTTGGGAATCTTCGCCGCCTATTATGATTTTTCCATCTTTTTGTACCTCAGAAGACCAAATTTCCTTTTGTCCGGTTAAGCCGCTTTTAAATGTAGTGTCAAGTGAGCCATCAATATTAACTTTCGCAACATAGTAAGCATCTTGATTTCTGTATTGAGTAAATTTACCAACTATCAATATTTTCCCATCATTACACACAATTGTATTGTGGACCCAATCAGAAGCCATTCCATATAGTTTATTGAATTCCTTATCAAGAGTGCCATCTGCATTCAATTTTGCAATGTAGGGAATTCTAATATCGCTATATTCAGTAAAGGCTCCTGAAACAATAATTTCGCCGTTCGGTAGTGTATCTATATCATTAACTATATTATTCGCACCCCCGCCGAAACCTCGTTCTCTACTATTAGGATTAAATGTAGTATCCAAAGTACCAGGTTGTGCTAAACTAAAAGAGGAGAAAATGACAAATAGCGCGGCGAATAGATTTTTCAGAATTTGCATGTTTCAGTTATTTTGAGAGAGTTTCGAAGATATGGAATTTTTCTATGTAGAGAAAACTGTTTACTTTTTGTAAATTGCACAAGTGGTATTAAAAAAATAGAGACCAATACTTTATGCAATCCAAAGCATCAACAGTAGAAGAATATTTAAAGCTCTTACCCGAAGACAGAATTGAGATTATCACTTCTCTCCGAAAAATCATCCTAAAGAATTTACCTAAAGGTTTTGAAGAATGTATGAATTACGGCATGATTGGTTATGTCGTTCCTTTGTCTTCTTATCCCGCTGGATATCATTGCGATCCCAAGCAGCCGCTTCCTTTTATGAATTTGGCTTCGCAAAAAAATCATATTGCCATTTATCACATGGATTTGTATGCCAATCAGGACTTGATGACGTGGTTTCAGCAAGAGTGGAGTAAGCATTCAAAGAAGAAGTTAGATATAGGGAAAAGCTGCATCCGATTTAAAAAGGCAGAAGATATTCCTTTGGCATTAATCGCTGAATTGTGCTCTAAGGTGAGTCCGAAAGAATGGATCAGTCAATACGAATCGGATTTTAAGAAGTAGACTTTATTTCTTGAATTGAGCATGTAGTGAGTTGAAATACTCGTCGCTAACATTCAATTCAATTTTTTTAAACTGACTCGTCAACCCTTTTTCAATCACAATATCGCTTTTTCTCACTTTCAATTCTTTTGAAAGAAATTTAATCAAGTACTCATTTGCTGCTCCATCAATAGGTTTTTCACGAATCTTAATAATCCATTGATTGTTTTCATCAATGCTTATTTCATCTTTAAATGAACCGGGCTTAACTTTTACTTGGATGATTGGCATGGGTTAAAAATAACCATTTCTTTTTTCGTAGATTTAACCTGCTTTAATTATTCATCATGAATTTGACTCATCCCAAACTGGTTAAACTATTGCAAAAGGCATATTCTGCTGAAAAAGCAGCTGCTTTTGCCTACATAGGTCATGCTGGTTCGGTGAAAGATAAAACACAAAAAGCACTCATCAAGCAAATTGAAATTGATGAATGGAATCATCGAAGTGAAGTGCTTAAAATTATTAATCAGTATGGTATTCCTGTTTCAAGAGCTTACGAAATTCGATTTCATATTATTGGTAAAGTAATTTCTGCAAGTTGTTATGTGATTGGTTGGTTTATGCCTTATTATTTTGCCGGACGATTAGAAAGTGGTAACGTTTGCGAATATTTTATCATGATGCATTATTTCCATGAAATTGGCATTAAAGATCACGACGAAGTGCTATATGAAATGGGAATGAAGGAAAAAGAACATGAAGTGTACTTTTTAGAGCAAATCAAAAACGATAAACTCTTGCCCTTTTTCGAGAAAATATTTTTCTGGGGGAAAAGAAAATCACTGAATGACGTTGATTTTGAAAACAAGTATTCTGTAGAGAAGTCAGAAATGTATTGTAAAAAGAAATAACTATGGAATTATCGTTATACGTTTATTTGGTTTTTATTGCAGCGACCTTAGCTACAGTGCTTTTTTTGTACAAAGCATCGGGTAAGTCGAAAGTTGTTTTAGGCGTTTCCCTAGCTTGGCTTTTGGTACAGGGAATTGTTTCTTATACAGGTTTTTATGAGAAAATAGATGGTTTTCCCCCGAGATTTTCTTTGTTGCTATTACCTCCCTTGGCATTGATTGCGTGGTTGTTTAATGCAGACAAAGGCAGGGTATTCATCTCAAAATTCGATAGCACTTGGCTAACCTATCTTCATATAGTTCGAATTCCCGCTGAGATGGTTTTGTTTTGGCTTTTTGCAGCTGGCTATGTTCCAGAGCTAATGACTTTTGACGGAATTAATTTCGATATACTTTCGGGCATCACTGCGCCTTTGGTTGCCTATTTCGGCATTAGAAAAAGTAAAATGAAAAAGAAGTACTTAATGCTGTGGAATTTCATTTGTTTGGGCTTACTGTTCAATATTGTTATCAATGCTATTCTTTCTGCACCTTCTATTTTTCAAGCGCAAGCCTATGATCAGCCCAACGTTGGAGTTTTCTATTTTCCTTTTGTTTGGCTGCCTTGTTTTATTGTGCCAGCGGTTTTATTTTCGCATTTGGTGTGTCTTAAAAAATTAAAAAGTACTTTTTGAAAATACTTGGTATATCTGCTTTTTATCATGATTCTGCTGCTGCTATAATATGCGATGGAGAAATTATAGCTGCTGCGCAAGAAGAGAGATTTACCAGAAAAAAACACGATGAATCATTTCCCATAAATGCAGTGCAGTATTGCTTAAAAGAAGCTGGAATTACCATTGATGAACTTGAAGCCATTGTTTTTTACGATAAGCCTTTGCTCAAATTCGAGCGTTTGTTAGAGACTTATTATGGCTTTGCTCCAAAAGGTGTTTTGTCTTTCGTAACGTCTATCCCTGTTTGGATTAAAGACAAACTCTTTCTGAAGAAACTCATTAAAGATGAGCTCAAAAAAGTGGCTGATTATGACGCCAAAAAATTAAAAATTCTTTTTCCCGAGCATCATTTGTCGCATGCTGCCAGTGCTTTTTACCCTTCTTCTTTTGAAGAGGCCGCAATTCTTACGATTGATGGAGTAGGCGAATGGGCGACAGCTTCAATTTGTAAAGGAAGTGGCAAAAATATTACAGTGCTAAAAGAATTGCATTTTCCTCATTCAATCGGTTTACTGTATTCTGCGTTCACTTATTTCTTAGGGTTTAAAGTGAATTCGGGCGAGTATAAGTTAATGGGTTTAGCTCCTTACGGAAATACAAATTCTAAAGATATTCAGCGTTATGTCGATATTATAAAATCTCAATTAATTGATATTAAAGAAGATGGTTCGCTGTGGCTCAACCAAAAATATTTTTCCTACGCTACGGCGCTGCGTATGGTGCCCGATAGGAAATGGGAAAAGCTTTTTGGTTTCCCTAGAAGAAAAGCCGAATCTCCTTTAGAGCAGCACCATTGCGATTTAGGTTTGGCGATACAATTGGTGACCGAAGAGTTAGTGATTAAAATGGCACAAGAAGCGAAGAAATTAACAGGTTGCGAAAATTTGTGCTTGGCGGGCGGTGTAGCTTTAAATTGTGTGGCCAATGGTAGATTACAGAAAGAAAATATTTTTAAAAATATATTTATTCAGCCTGCGGCTGGTGATGCTGGAGGCGCTATTGGTGCCGCTTTAGCAGCATACTATATTTATTACCAGCACGAAAGAAAAGTGAATGTTGCTTTGATGGATGGAATGAAAGGTTCTTATCTCGGACCATCATACAGCGACCAAGATGTAGAATTGATGGCAGATCAATATCAAGCCAAATTTCAGCGTTTTGAATCCTTTAATGAATTAACAAAAGTAGTAGCAAATCATTTAGCCAACGCCAATGTGATTGGCTGGCATCAAGGAAGAATGGAATTCGGACCGCGTGCCCTAGGAAATCGCAGTATCATCGCCGACGCTCGCAATTCTGAGATGCAGAAAAAGCTGAATTTAAAAATAAAATATCGAGAAAGTTTTCGACCATTTGCGCCTTCTGTTTTAGCAGAAGATGTTTCTCAATACTTTGATTTTAAAGGTATTTCTCCCTACATGTTGTTGGTGCATCCTGTGAAAGAAAATCGTTTGAAACTTTTGCCTTTTAATTATGCGGCTTTGCCTTTAAAGGATAAATTGTATCATTTGCGTTCTGATATTCCGGCGGTAACTCACATCGATTTTTCTGCGCGAATTCAAACTGTGCACAAGGAAACCAATCCGAAATATCATGCATTGATTTCAGCGTTTAAAGAAAAAACTGGTGATGGATTGCTAGTGAATACAAGCTTCAATGTTCGAGGAGAACCCATTGTTTGTACTCCTGAAGATGCTTATAAATGCTTGATGAGAACAGAAATGGATTACTTAGTTGTTGGGAATTATCTTTTCCCGAAACAAGAGCAACCTGAATGGAAAGAGAAAGACAATTGGAAAGATGAATATGTTTTAGATTAAATTAGTCCCGTGGAATTTTTAAAAGACATTTGGAATTTTATTAAAGAGCGTAAGAAGTTTTGGTTGATGCCAGTAATTATTGTGATTGTGTTACTTGGTGTTTTGCTCGTTTTTGCTGCTTCTTCAGCTATCGGACCATTTATTTACCCTTTATTTTAAATGAAGCTAGGTTCTCATAAAATAACCCAAACTTTATTGGTGCTGGCCTTGGCTTCCATGGTTACTCATTTATTTGTATTGCGCGATATTAATAGTTCTTTTTTCCGCTATGTCGCCATTATCCTCATTGTACTAGCTTTGTTTCCTCAATTCTTTCTCAGTGGATTTATTGCTAAGGCTTGGCTAAAATTCGGCGAAGCTATGAGCTGGGTGATGTCGAAAATTATTTTGACTTTGCTGTTTTATCTTTTTGTTTTCCCTATATCTTCACTCTATCGCTTATTCAGTAAGGATTTGATGATGATAAAAAAGCGCAAAGACACTTATTTTAAAGAGCGAAATCATTTGTTTGAGAAAAAAGATATTGAAAACCCTTGGTAAAAATTAAGTTATGAGAAATTTAGGAGTTAATTTATCACGCATAGGAGTAGGGATTGTACTCTTTTTCATTGGAATGTATAAGTTTACTAATGAGGGAGCTGAAGGCATCTTTGTGGATGTTGCTAATAGTCCGATTTTATCTTGGCTATATAAGCTAGGTTCTCATGCATTTGTTTCTGGATTGATTGGAAGTATGGAAATACTAATTGCTATACTTATCTTCTTCAGTTTCAAAAATCAAAAGGCGGCCTTAATGGGCGGTATTCTGGGAAGCATCACTTTTTTAATTACACTAAGTTTTTACTTCACAACACCATCTGCCGATGGATTAATGGGACTGGCTCATTTTAGAATGGTAGCCGACTGGTGTCTCGCTCCCAACCATTTTATCTTGAAAGACATTGTGTTTTTAGGAGTTTGTCTTCAGTTGGCGGTAGAATATTGGTAAAATAAAACTTTTCTCTTGGTATTTTTTGCTTCTATTAAATGAATTCATATATTTGCTCCCCATTAGAAAATAAAAGATATGTTAGTAGTTCAAGTAAAAGAAGGCGACAACATCGAAAGAGCGTTGAAGAAATACAAAAGAAAGTTCGAAAAAACTAAGGTTTTGAAAGACTTAAGAAACAGACAAGCTTTTGAAAAACCATCTGTAACAAACAGAGAGGCTAATAAAAAAGCTGTTTACGTAGAGCAATTGAAAAGAAACTTGTCTGAAATTTAATTTCAGCATTTACCTATAAATTTTAGTAGGAAGAGTTTTTTAAGGTATTTTAATCCTCAGTGATTCAAGTATTTTAAAAAATTCTTCCTATTTTTATTTATATGCCATTACAAGACTTTCTCCAATATCTAACTATTGAAAAGCGGTACTCTCCTCATACCGTTTTAGCTTATCAACATGACATAGAGACTTATCTCGCCTATCTCAAAGATTCTTATGAGATAGAAGATTCTACCCAAGCCAATTCATTAATGGTGAGGGCATGGATAGTAGAGATGGTAGAAAAAGGCTTGCAGTCTAAATCGGTGCACCGAAAAATATCTTCTATAAAATCATTTTATAAGTTTTTAATGAAGCTGGGACAGCTAAAAGTGTCTCCTGCGCATGGCGTAGTGCTACCTAAATTGAAAAAACTGTTGCCAACTTTCGTGGAAGAAAGTAAAATGGATATTCTTTTAGATCAGGTAGATTTTGAAACTTCTGACTTTCATGGGAAGCGTGATAAATTAATTATAGAAATGCTTTATTTAACAGGAATGAGGCTTTCAGAGATTATCAATCTTAAAATATCTGATGTTGACTTGAGTGATAATTCCATAAAAGTTTTAGGAAAAGGAAATAAAGAAAGAATAATTCCAATTAATTTTTCCACAGCAGCAACAATTAAAGATTACCTGGCGTATAGAGTAGCTAGTGAGGATGACTACTTGTTATTGACAGACAAAGGAGAGCAGTTGTACGAAAAGTTTGTGTATAGAACAGTGAATAAATTTCTTAGCATGGTTAGTACACATCAAAAAAGGAGTCCGCACGTTTTGCGACACAGTTTTGCCACGCACATGCTGAATAATGGAGCTGATTTAAATGCGATAAAAGAATTACTCGGACACGCTAATCTTGCTGCAACCCAAGTGTATACTCATAATTCAATAGAGAAATTAAAAAAAGTGTATAACCAAGCTCATCCTAGAGCTTAAAATCCCAACAGTATGAAAATCAAATTAAACTCAGTGCACTTTAGTGCCGACAAAAAATTGTTAGACTTCGTGCAATTAAAGGTAGGTAAACTCGAAACTTTTTATGATAAGATCATAGATGGGGAGGTGTTTTTAAGGTTGGATAAATCAGAAGATGCAGCAAATAAAATTGCTGAGATTAAGATTAATATCCCAGGAAAAGAGCTTTTTGCTAAGAAACAATGCAAAACTTTTGAGGAAGCTGTCGATACTGCTGTTGAGGCTTTGAGAACACAATTAACCAAACAAAAAACCAAAGAAAAATCAACGAAACACGCTGAAATAGAATAAGTTTCTATTTTGATTAAAATATGTAAAGCTGTAATGCTTTGTGGGGTACGGACTTGAAAATTTTCAAGTCCGTATTTTTTTTACAAAAACTTTATATTAATGTTATTGTGAATTAAAAAACTTTACCTACATTTGCCATCCTTAAAATCGAAGTAGTTCTTTTTTTAAGTGAAAATGCCGGTGTAGCTCAGTTGGCCAGAGCAGCTGATTTGTAATCAGCTGGTCGGGGGTTCGAATCCCTCCACCGGCTCGCAGAGACGGGGAGGGAAAGACAAAGTCAATCCCTCCACCGGCTCTTTAAAGCAGTTGGTGGGAGTGAGATTGGAGAGTTTGAAAGGTTCTTTAAAATATTTAGAAAGTTGGGGAGATACTCAAGTGGTTAACGAGGACAGACTGTAAATCTGTTGGTGTACGCCTTCACAGGTTCGAATCCTGTTCTCCCCACAAAACATTAGTTTGAGTATCTTATTGATAGCATTTTTACCAAAAGCTGTTAATCTCAAACAAAAGATAAAAAAGCGGGAGTAGCTCAGTTGGTAGAGCATCAGCCTTCCAAGCTGAGGGTCGCGAGTCCGAGTCTCGTCTCCCGCTCTTTTTTATTTAAGGCTTATTTATAAGCCGGTTTAGCTCAGTGGTAGAGCACTTCCTTGGTAAGGAAGAGGTCACGGGTTCAAGTCCCGTAGCTGGCTCTACATATTGCGCATTTAAGAAGTTTTTTATTGTAGGTTTAATATATTAATTAATTAAAATTTAAGAAAGTCATGGCTAAAGAAAGTTTCAACCGATCAAAGCCACACGTTAACATCGGAACAATTGGTCACGTTGACCACGGCAAAACAACATTAACTGCCGCTATTACAAAAGTGCTATCAGACTTAGGTCTTTGCGCAGCGAGAAATTTTGACTCTATTGATAACGCTCCAGAAGAAAAGGAGAGAGGTATCACTATCAATACTTCTCACGTTGAGTATGAAACTGCAACCAGACACTACGCACACGTAGATTGTCCTGGTCACGCGGATTACGTTAAAAACATGGTTACTGGTGCCGCTCAAATGGACGGTGCTATCTTGGTAGTTGCTGCTACTGACGGACCAATGCCACAAACTCGTGAGCACATCTTATTAGCTCGTCAAGTAGGTGTACCTAAAATCGTTGTATTCATGAACAAAGTGGATATGGTTGATGATCCTGAGTTATTAGAGTTAGTAGAGATCGAAATCAGAGAATTATTGTCATTCTATAGCTTCGAAGGTGATACTATTTCAGTTATTCAAGGTTCTGCGCTTGGTGCATTGAACGGTGAGCCGAAATGGGTTGATACTGTTAAAGCTTTGATGGATGCTGTAGATAAAGATATACCAGTTCCTCCGCGTGAAGTTGACAAACCATTTTTGATGCCAGTTGAAGACGTGTTCTCAATTACTGGTCGTGGTACTGTTGCTACTGGTAGAATTGAAACAGGTGTTATCAATGTTGGTGACGAGGTTGAAATCACAGGTTTAACTGAGACTAAACAGATGTCAATCATTACAGGTGTTGAGATGTTCAGAAAATTATTGGACAGAGGTCAAGCTGGTGATAACGTTGGTTTACTTTTAAGAGGTATCGATAAAGAAGGAATCAAAAGAGGAATGGTAATGGCTAAGCCAGGATCAATCAAACCTCATAAAAAATTCAAAGCTGAGGTTTACGTATTGAAGAAAGAAGAAGGTGGTCGTCACACTCCTTTCCACAATAAATACAGACCACAGTTCTACTTAAGAACTACCGACATGACAGGTGAAATCACTTTACCTGAAGGTCGTGAAATGGTTATGCCTGGTGACAACGTTACTATCACTGTAGATTTGATTATGCCAGTTGCCTTGAACAAAGGTTTACGTTTCGCAATCAGAGAGGGTGGAAGAACTGTTGGTGCTGGTCAAGTACTAGAGATCTTAGACTAATTTAATTGACCTTACTCAAGGTACTGAAGCTATCCCGATTTTCGGGATAGCTTTTAGTGTCCTTACAAAGTTGGGCCTTTACGGGAGTAGCTCAATTGGCAGAGCGTAGGTCTCCAAAACCTGAGGTTGTGAGTTCGATTCTCCCCTCCCGTGCTTAAAATAAAATGAAGATGAAAGCTTATTTGGCAGACATATATAACGAACTGGTTTACAAAGTTTCTTGGCCTACTTGGAAAGAAATTCAAAGCACTGCTTTATTGGTGTTGGCTGGAGTTGCAATCTTTTCATTGTTAATCTTTGGAATGGATTTCATCTTGAACTTTTTATCAGGATTAGTTTATTAATTATTGAAGTATGGCAGAAGCAAAAACAAATAACGAATTGGTGCTGAAGTGGTATGTGGTGCGCTCAATAAGCGGAAAAGAAAACAAGGTTCGTGAGTATATCGAAAATGAAATTCGTGCTCTCGGATTAAGTGACTATGTTAAGCAAATATTAATTCCTACTGAGAAGGTTTACCAAATCAGAAAAGGAAAAAAGATAAGTAAAGAAAGAAACTTCTTTCCCGGCTATATTTTGATTGAGGCTGCTCTTACAGGAGAAGTTCCTCACGCTATCAAAAATGTAACTGGTGTTATTGGTTTCTTAGGCGATAAAAATGGGTCTCCAGTGCCCCTTAGATTATCTGAGGTGAACAGAATTCTAGGAAAAGTGGATGAGTTGGCTGAGTCCAATGAAGAAATTAATATTCCTTTCATCGTGGGAGAAACCGTTAAGGTAATTGATGGTCCGTTCAACAGCTTCTCGGGCGTTATCGAAGAAATCAACGAAGAAAAGAAAAAATTGAAAGTAATGGTGAAGATTTTCGGAAGAAAAACTCCATTAGAATTATCTTTCATGCAAGTAGAAAAAGAGTAATTGACAATTTAAAAAGAATAAAATGGCAAAGGAAATTACAGCGATAGTTAAATTGCAAGTAAGAGGTGGAGCGGCTAATCCAGCACCTCCAATTGGTCCGGCTTTAGGTGCTAAGGGTGTTAACATTATGGAGTTCTGTAAGCAGTTCAACGCTAGAACTCAAGATAGACCGGGAAAATTGCTTCCAGCAGTGATTACTGTTTATTCAGATCGTTCATTCGATTTCATCATTAAACAACCTCCAGTTTCTGCGCAGTTGAAAGATCTATCTAAAGTTAAAGATGGTTCAGCTCAACCTAACAGAATCAAAGTTGGTAAAGTAACTTGGGCTCAAGTTGAAGAAATCGCGAAAGATAAAATTGTAGATATGAACTGTTTCTCTCTGGATTCAGCTATGTCTATGGTTGCTGGTACTGCAAGAAGCATGGGTATCACGGTTGAAGGAGAATCTCCTTTAAAAAAGTAATTAAGTAGTATTATTAATAATTAGTTTGTTTTATGGCAAAGTTGACGAAGAATCAGAAGATGGCGCAGGCCAAATTTGACAACACTAAATCATACAGTTTAGCAGAAGCTGCTAAGATTGTAAAGGAAATCACTTACACTAAGTTTGATGCTTCAGTGGATTTGAATATCCGTTTAGGAGTTGACCCTCGTAAAGCAAATCAGATGGTTAGAGGTATTGTTACTCTTCCTCACGGTACAGGTAAAGTAGTTAGAGCTTTGGTTCTATGTACACCTGATAAAGTGAAAGAAGCGTTAGATGCTGGTGCTGACTTTGCTGGTTTGGACGAGTATATTGAAAAAATTAAAGGTGGTTGGACTGATATCGATGTGATTATCACCATGCCATCTGTAATGGGTAAAGTAGGTGCTTTAGGTAAAGTTCTTGGACCACGTGGTTTAATGCCTAACCCTAAAGCTGGAACAGTAACCATGGAAATTGGTAAAGCTGTTACTGAAATTAAGGCTGGTAAAATTGACTTTAAAGTTGACAAAACTGGTATCATTCACGCTTCAGTTGGAAAAGTTTCTTTTGATGCAGCTCAAATTGCTGAGAATGCTCAAGAGTTAATTTCAACTATCGTAAAATTGAAACCTTCTGCTGCGAAAGGAATCTACTTGAAAAGCATCACGCTTTCAAGCACTATGAGTCCTGGAATTGCTTTAGAAGCTAACTCTTTTATGAATTAACAAACGTCTGTTACGCGCCTTTATATAAATTAAAAACTCATGACAAGAGAAGAGAAAAATCAGGTAATCCTAAATCTGAAAGGTCAGTTAGAAGCAAATCCTAACTTCTACCTTACAGATATGTCTTCGATGACTGTTGAAGCTACCAATAGCTTACGCCGTCTTTTTCATGAACAAGGTATTAGAATTCACGTTGTAAAAAACTCTTTGCTTAAAAAAGCAATGGAGAGAGCTGAGGGAAGAGATTTCCAAGAGCTAATTCCAACGTTGAAAGGTTCTACTGCTATTTTGTACACTGAATCTGGAAGTATGCCAGCTAAAGTGATCAAATCGTTCAGAAAGAAAAATCCTAAGCCGCTTGTAAAAGCAGCTTTTGTAGAGGAATGTGCTTACATCGGCGATCAATTAGATGCACTTGCTTCCATCAAGTCTAAAAATGATCTCATCGCTGATCTTATCGCATTGCTTCAATCACCTGCTAAAAATGTGGTTGGCGCTCTACAATCGGGAGGCAATAAGCTTTCAGGTATAGTTAAAACGTTATCAGAAAGACCAGAGTAATTAAAAATTAATTAACTAAGTATTTAAATTTAAATTCAAATAATCATGGCAGATTTAAAAGCGTTTGCTGAGCAATTAGTAAACTTGACAGTAAAAGAAGTAAATGAATTAGCGCAAATCTTGAAAGATGAGTACGGTATCGAACCTGCAGCTGCTGCTGTAGCTGTAGCTGCTGCTGCTCCTGCAGAAGCTGCTGCTGAGAAATCAACTTTCGATGTAATCTTGAAATCAGGTGGTGCGGCTAAATTAGGTGTAGTGAAAATCGTTAAAGAAATCACTGGACTTGGTTTGAAAGAAGCTAAAGATCTAGTTGATCAAGCTCCGAAACCAGTAAAAGAAGGTATTAGCAAAGCTGATGCTGAAGCGTTAAAGGCTCAGTTAACTGAAGCTGGTGCTGAAGTTGAGTTGAAGTAATTCAATTCTCTTTAAAACTTAAAGGTTTAGTCTGTCCGTCAACTGACGGATCAGACTAAGCCCTTTGTGCTATGTGAACGTTCTCTTAGTATTAACTCTATAAATTCAAGATCCTTGGCAACAAAAGCAATTACAGAAAGACATAGTTTTGCCTCTGGCAAACGTCCGGAATATCCCGATTTCCTAGATATACAAATAGAGTCCTTTAGAAACTTTTTCCAGTTGGAAACAACTCCTGAGAGCAGAGAAGACGAAGGTTTATTCAAAGTGTTCAGCGAGAATTTCCCAATCAGTGATTCAAGAAATCAATTTGTATTGGAATTTTTGGATTATTTTATCGACCCTCCTAGATATACTATTGAAGAATGTATTGAAAGAGGTTTAACTTACAGTTTACCGCTTAAAGCTAAATTGAAGTTATACTGTACAGATGAAGAGCATGAAGATTTTGAAACTATAGTTCAAGACGTGTATTTGGGTACTATCCCTTATATGACGCCAAAAGGAACGTTCATTATTAATGGTGCAGAGCGCGTAGTTGTTTCTCAATTACATCGTTCTCCGGGGGTTTTCTTCGGACAAAGCCGCCATGCGAATGGTACTAAGCTTTATTCTGCTAGAATTATTCCTTTCAAAGGTTCTTGGATTGAGTTCGCTACTGACATTAATAATGTTATGTATGCTTATATTGATCGTAAGAAAAAATTACCAGTTACTACTTTATTAAGAGCTATCGGATACGAAGGAGATAAAGATATCTTAGCGATTTTCGGTTTGGCTGATGAGATTAAAGTAAGTAAAGTAAATCTTAAGAAAGTTGTTGGTCGTAAATTGGCTGCAAGAATTTTAAGAAGTTGGGTTGAAGATTTCGTGGATGAGGATACTGGCGAGGTCGTATCTATTGAAAGAAACGAAGTTATTATCGATCGTGAAACTATCTTAGAAGATGATCATATTGACCAAATCGTTGATTCTGGTTCAAAAAGTATTTTGTTGCACAAACAAGATACGTCAGTAGTTGATTTTGAAATCATTTACAACACATTACAAAAAGATACTTCTAACTCAGAGAAAGAAGCAGTAGAGCAAATCTACCGTGTTTTAAGAAACGCTGAACCGCCAGATTTAGAAACTGCGCGTGGTGTTATCGACAAATTATTCTTCTCTGATACAAGATATGATTTGGGCGAAGTAGGTCGCTACAGAATCAATAAAAAATTAGGGTTAAATATTCCTAATGATACGAAGGTGTTGACAAAAGAAGATATCATCGCAATCATTAAGTATTTAATTCAGTTGATCAATGCTAAAACTGATATTGATGATATTGACCACTTGTCAAATCGTCGTGTTAGAACAGTAGGTGAGCAGTTGTATGCTCAGTTTGGTGTAGGTTTAGCAAGAATGGCTAGAACAATTCGTGAGCGTATGAACGTGCGTGACAACGAGGTGTTTACAGCTACCGACTTGATCAACGCAAAAACACTGTCATCTGTTATCAATTCATTCTTTGGAACAAATCAGTTGTCTCAATTTATGGATCAAACCAACCCATTGTCGGAGATTACGCACAAGCGTCGTCTATCAGCACTCGGGCCAGGTGGTTTATCAAGAGAGAGAGCAGGTTTCGAGGTTCGTGACGTTCACTTTACGCACTACGGTCGTTTGTGTACAATCGAAACGCCAGAGGGTCCGAATATTGGTTTGATTTCTTCATTATGCGTTTACGCTAAAATCAACCGTTTAGGATTTATCGAAACTCCTTATAGAGTTGTAGAAAAAGGTAAAGCTAACTTCGATGAATTTAAATATTACAGCGCTGAAGAAGAGGAAGGTAAATTGATTGCTCAAGCTACTGAAGCTGTGAACGATAAAGGTGCCTTCACTAACAAGCTTGTAAAAGCGCGTTTTGATGCAGATTATCCGGTGATTGCTCCTGAACAGGTTCAGTTGATGGATATTGCTCCAAATCAAATTGCGTCTATCGCGGCTTCATTAATTCCTTTCTTGGAGCATGATGATGCCAACCGTGCCTTGATGGGATCGAATATGATGCGTCAAGCTGTGCCTTTATTGTCGCCACAAGCACCAATCGTAGGTACTGGTTTAGAGAAAGAAGTTGCTAAAGATTCTCGCGTATTAATTAATGCTGAAGGTTCAGGAACTGTTGAGTATGTTGATGCTGAGGAAATCAGAATCCGTTACAACAGAACCGATGAAGATAGATTGGTAAGTTTCGAAGATGATTTGAAATCTTACAAATTAACTAAGTTCAAAAAAACCAACCAGAGCACTTGTATGAACCTTAAACCTATCGTTAAGAAAGGTGATAAAGTTTCAAAAGGTCAAGTATTGTGCGAAGGTTATGCTACTGAAGGTGGTGAGTTAGCTTTAGGTATCAACCTTAAAGTTGCCTTCATGCCTTGGAAAGGGTATAACTTCGAGGATGCAATTGTTATCTCTGAGAGAGTTGCAAGAGAAGATTTATATACATCTGTTCACATTGAAGAGTTTGTAATGCAAGTTCGTGATACGAAAAGAGGTATGGAAGAATTGACTTCTGATATCCCTAACGTTTCTGAAGAGGCTACAAAAGACTTGGATGAGAATGGTATGATTAGAATTGGTGCACACATCAAGGAAGGTGATATCTTAATTGGTAAAATCACTCCTAAAGGTGAAACAGATCCAACTCCTGAAGAGAAACTCTTGAGAGCTATCTTCGGCGATAAAGCTGGTGATGTTAAAGATGCATCGTTGAAAGTTCCACCTTCTATGACAGGTGTAGTAATCGACAAAAAATTATTTTCTCGTGCTGTTAAAGACAGAAAAGCTAGAACTGAAGAAAAGGCAGTTCTTACTAAAGTGGATGAAGAGCACAGAAAAAAATTGTTGGAATTAAGAGCTGTTTTCTTTGAGAAATTGATGACATTGATCGATGGTAAAGCATCTGGAGGTGTATTCAACAACTACAAAGAAGAAATTGTTCCTAAAGGAAGTAAATTCACTAAAAAGGTAATTGCCGATATCGATTATGATGTTGTTAATCCTTTGAACTGGACTGCTGATAAGAAAACCAATGATTCGGTAAAAAGATTAATTCACAACTTTAATATCCAATCAAGCGATTTATTGGGATACTACAAACGTAAGAAGTTTACTATCACTGTTGGTGACGAACTTCCTGCAGGTATCTTGCAATTGGCTAAAGTTTATATCGCACAGAAACGTAAGTTGAAAGTGGGTGATAAAATGGCTGGTCGTCACGGTAACAAAGGTATCGTTGCTAGAATCGTTAGAGATGAAGATATGCCGTTCCTAGAAGACGGAACTCCAGTAGATATTGTATTAAATCCATTAGGGGTGCCTTCAAGGATGAACTTGGGACAGATTTACGAGACTGTATTGGCTTGGGCTGGACAAAAACTCGGAATGAAGTTCGCAACGCCAATTTTTGATGGAGCTTCTACTGACTTAATCACTGAATACACTAAAAAAGCAGGTATTCCAATCAATGGAGAAACTTACTTACATGACGGTGGAACAGGAGAGCGTTTTGATAAACCGGCTACTGTTGGTATTATCTACATGCTTAAATTAGGTCACATGGTAGACGATAAGATGCATGCGAGATCAATCGGTCCATACTCATTGATTACACAACAACCATTGGGTGGTAAAGCTCAATTTGGTGGTCAAAGATTTGGTGAGATGGAGGTTTGGGCACTTGAAGCATTTGGTGCTGCTAATATCCTTCAGGAAATATTGACTGTTAAGTCGGATGACGTAGTAGGTAGAGCAAAAGCTTACGAAGCTATTGTTAAAGGTGAGCCAATGCCAGAACCAGGAATCCCTGAATCATTCAACGTATTGTTGCATGAGTTGAGAGGTCTAGGTTTGAACATTACTCTTGATTAATCCGATTTAAGAAACAGATTGTTGAATTTTATAATTAATAAAATACATGGCATTTAGAAAAAACAACAAGGTCGCTCCAAAATTTGACAAGATTACAATTAGTCTTGCGTCACCAGAAATGATCCTTGAAAGATCAAGTGGTGAAGTTTTAAAGCCTGAGACCATTAACTACCGTACTTACAAGCCTGAAAGAGATGGTTTGTTCTGCGAGAGAATTTTTGGTCCGGTTAAAGACTGGGAGTGCCATTGCGGTAAATACAAAAGAATCCGTTACAAAGGAATCGTTTGTGACCGTTGTGGTGTTGAAGTAACAGAGAAAAAAGTACGTAGAGAGAGAATGGGGCACATCCAATTGGTGGTTCCTGTTGCTCACATCTGGTACTTCCGTTCTCTTCCAAACAAAATTGGTTACCTTTTGGGCTTACCAACTAAAAAACTCGACATGGTTATATACTATGAGAGATATGTAGTTGTTAATGCAGGTGGGGCTGCTAAAAAAGGTGGTGAAGAATTGTCTGTAATGGATTTCTTAACAGAAGAAGAATATCTAGATATCTTGGATACTCTTCCTAAAGAAAATCAATACTTAGACAATACAGATCCAAATAAATTTGTAGCCTTAATGGGTGCTGATGCATTGTATGAATTGTTGAAGAGAGCTGATTTAGATGCTATGTCGTATGATTTACGTCACCGCGCTAATACAGAGACTTCTCAAAAAAGAAAAAACGACGCATTAAAAAGATTACAAGTAGTTGAAGCATTCCGTGCTTCTGCTAAAAATATCGAAAATCGTCCAGAATGGATGATTGTTAAAGTTGTTCCGGTTATTCCACCTGAATTACGTCCTCTTGTACCTCTTGATGGCGGCCGTTTCGCTACTTCAGATTTAAATGACTTATACAGACGTGTTATTATCCGTAACAACCGTTTGAAACGATTGATAGAGATTAAATCTCCAGAAGTAATCTTACGTAACGAAAAACGTATGTTGCAAGAGGCAGTTGACTCTTTATTCGATAACTCTAGAAAAGCAAATGCAGTGAAGACAGAAGCAAACAGAGCTTTGAAATCTTTATCTGATAGCTTAAAAGGTAAATCGGGTCGTTTCCGTCAAAACTTATTGGGTAAAAGGGTTGACTACTCTGCGCGTTCGGTTATCATAGTTGGTCCAACAATGAAATTGCACGAGTGTGGTCTTCCAAAAGATATGGCAGCTGAGCTTTACAAACCGTTCATCATCCGTAAGATGATTGAAAGAGGTATTGTGAAAACTGTTAAATCTGCTAAGAAAATTGTAGACAGAAAAGATGCTGTTGTTTGGGATATTTTAGAAAACGTGTTAAAAGGACATCCAGTTCTTTTAAATCGTGCCCCAACATTGCACAGAATGGGTATCCAGGCCTTCCAACCTAAGTTGATTGAAGGTAAAGCTATCCAATTGCATCCATTAGTTTGTTCTGCATTCAACGCCGATTTCGACGGTGACCAGATGGCGGTGTATTTACCTCTTGGTAATGCAGCGATTTTGGAAGCGCAAATGTTGATGTTGGCATCACACAATATCTTGAACCCTGCGAATGGTGAGCCTATCACGGTGCCATCTCAGGATATGGTTCTTGGTCTTTATTATATCTCAAAAGGCAGAAAATCGACCGGTAAAAAAGATGTTGTTAAAGGTGAAGGTTTAACATTCTACAGTGCTGAAGAAGTAATTATTGCTTACAATGAAGGTAAAGCTGATTTGCACGCATGGATTAAAGTAAAAGCTACTGTTAGAAAAGATGAAGAGCTGGTTACTGAGTTGGTAGAAACTACTGTTGGTAGAGTTTTATTTAATGAGGTTGTACCTGCCGAAGTTGGTTTCATCAACAAATTATTGACTAAAAAAGATTTAAGAAATATTATCTCTCACGTTTTGAAAATTACAGGAATGGCTAAAACAGCTGAGTTCTTGGACAATATCAAAAACTTAGGATTCTATCACGCCTTTAAAGGAGGTTTATCTTTCCGTTTGAGTGACGTTATTATTCCTGACGAGAAAGATTTGTTAGTGAAAAAAGCTGCTGAACAAGTAGAAGAAATTCAGAACAACTACAACATGGGTTTCATCACCAATAACGAACGTTATAATCAGGTGATTGATATTTGGGGTAGAGCAAATACAAGATTGACAAGCCATTTGATGGATCAGTTGAAAAACGACCAACATGGATTCAACTCTGTATTTATGATGTTCGACTCTGGAGCAAGGGGTTCTAAAGAGCAGATTCGTCAGTTGTCAGGTATGAGAGGTTTGATGGCTAAACCGCAAAAATCGGGAGCTACATCACAATCAATTATCGAGAATCCGATCTTATCGAACTTTAAGGAAGGTCTTTCGATTTTAGAGTACTTTATTTCTACCCACGGTGCGCGTAAAGGTTTGGCCGATACGGCTCTTAAAACTGCCGATGCGGGTTATTTAACAAGAAGATTAGTTGACGTTGCGCAAGACGTAATCATCAACGAAGAAGATTGCGGTACTTTGAGAGGTTTAGAAATGTCGGCATTGAGAAAAGATGACGAGGTTGTTGAATCTTTAAGAGGAAGAATTTTAGGAAGAACTTCAGTTCATGATGTGTTCCATCCTCAAACAGGTGATTTAATTGTTTCTTCAGGAGACGAAATCAATGAGAGCGCAGCTGATATTATTGAAGCTTCTCCAATTGAAATGGTTGAAATCCGTTCTGTATTAACTTGCGAAAGCGAGCGTGGTGCATGTGCTAAATGCTACGGAAGAAACCTTGCAAAAGGAAGAAGAGTTCAAACAGGAGAGGCAGTTGGTGTAATTGCAGCACAGTCGATTGGTGAGCCAGGTACTCAGTTAACATTGAGAACCTTCCACGTTGGGGGTACTGCATCAACCATTACTACCGATTCTAAAAACATCGTTAAATACGATGGTATCCTTGAAGTAGATGAATTGAGAACTGTTAAGAGCAAAAACGACGCAGGTGAAGAAGTAGAGATGGTGATTGGTCGTTCAGCTGAGATGAGAGTGGTAGATGAAAAAACTAAAATTGTTTTAACTACTAACTTGATTCCTTACGGAGCTAAATTGTTTATCACTCCAGGTAAAAAAGTGAAGAAAGGTGACGTAGTAGCTGAATGGGATCCATACAATGCTATTATTCTTTCTGAATTTGAAGGTAAAATTCAATTTGAACATATCGAAGAAGGTATTACTTACCGCGTAGAAGCAGATGAACAAACAGGTTTCGAAGAGAAAGTAATTGTGGAAAGTCGTGATAAGAAAAAGTCTCCAACTATTCATGTATTGAAAGGAAAAGACATTATCAAAACTTACAACTTGCCAGTAGGTGCTCACATCAACGTTGAAGAAGGTGCGAAAATTAAACCAGGTGATATCTTGGCGAAAATTCCTCGTGCTGCCGGAAAAGGTGGTGATATCACGGGAGGTTTACCAAGAATTACTGAGCTTTTCGAAGCACGTAACCCATCTAACCCTGCTGTTGTGGCTGAGGTTGACGGTATCGTTTCTTTCGGTAAAATCAAAAGAGGTAACAGAGAAATCGTGGTTGAAGCTAAATCTGGTGAAATCAGAAAGTATTTAGTTCCACTTTCTAAACACATCTTAGTTCAAGAAAATGACTATATCAAAGCGGGTATGCCTCTTTCTGAGGGTGCAATCACGCCAATCGATATCTTAAGAATTAAAGGACCTACTCAAGTTCAAGAGTATTTGGTAAATGAGATTCAAGAGGTTTACCGTATGCAAGGTGTACCTATTAATGATAAACACTTTGAAGTAATCGTTCGTCAGATGATGAGAAAAGTAGATATCGTTGACCCAGGCGATACAAGATTCTTAGAGAAAGAAATTGTTAATAAACTTGATTTCAATAAAGAGAACGACTGGATTTTTGGTAAAATGATTGTTACTGATGGTGGTGATTCTGAAAACTTGATGGCTGGACAAATCATTTCTGTAAGAAAATTACGTGATGAGAACTCTAAGCTGAAAAGAATGGATAAGAAACTCGCTACAGCGCGTGAAGCTATTGCAGCTACTTCTAACACTATCCTGCAAGGTATTACAAGAGCATCTCTTCAAACTAAATCTTTCATCTCTGCAGCATCTTTCCAAGAGACAACTAAAGTATTAAACGAAGCTGCTGTTAGCGGTAAAATTGACTACTTAGAAGGTTTGAAAGAGAATGTAATTGTTGGACATAAAATTCCAGCAGGAACAGGTATGAGAGAATACAATACTATCATTGTTGGCGCTCAAGCTGATTATGATGATATCGTAGATTCAAAATCTAAAAAAGAGTTAGAGCAAGCTTAATCAATTAAGTATGTCTGAAGATCAACAAAATAACCAATTGAATATCGAACTCAGCGAGCAAATCGCTGAGGGCGAATATTCAAATTTGGCTATCATTACGCATTCTACTTCTGAATTTGTGATTGATTTCATTCGCGTTATGCCGAGTGTTCCAAAAGCAAGAGTGAAAAGTAGAGTAATCATGACTCCTCAGCATGCTAAAAGATTAATGAAAGCTTTGGCCGATAATATTTCAAAGTTTGAGTCTCAAAACGGTGCTATAAAAGATATCGAAGCAGTTAACATTCCAATGAATTTTGGCGGTCCGATTGCGCAGGCTTAAATAAAGAAAGACAGAAAAATATAATCCCCGACTGACGAAAATCAGTTGGGGATTTTTCTTTTTCTCGATTTTTATTGCATACAAGTTCAGTTTAACTTAACTTTATTTTTCGCTAAAATTTGAGTGAATAAAAGAACTAACGATGAAGACTTTAATTAAGAATTGCCAATACTTTGGTGAGGCGAAGAAATTTGTGAAAGGCCATGTTTTATTGGATGATAAACAAGTTTTAGAGGTGTTTAACACTGATGCACCTGTGGTGGCTGATGATGTTAAAGTAATTGATGCGCAAGGGCAATATCTAATTCCTGGCTATGTAGATTTGCAAGTCAACGGTGGTAAAAATTCATTTTTTAATAGCGATGTGTCTGTAGATTGCGCCGAAAGAATTTATTGGTCGCACCAGAAATACGGCACGCAGTACATGTTTCCAACATTGATTACTGCTCCACACGATAAAATTATTAAATCAATTGGTGTTATTCGCAAGGAAATGGCCAACAATCCTGGTGTTTTAGGAATGCACTTGGAAGGTCCGTTTTTAAATCCAGATAGAAAAGGCGGACACGATTTATCTCTAATTCGCAAACCTAAAGATTACGAATTGGATGAGATTATCGATTTAGGAAAAGGTGTAATTAAAAAAATTACCATCGCTCCAGAACGTTTCAAACGAGAGCAAGTAGAGAAGTTACTGAAGAACGGATTTATCGTTGCAGCAGGGCATAGCGATGCTACTTACGAGCAAGCTAAAGAATTTTTCTCGTGGGGTGTTCAAGCTGCAACTCACTTGTATAATGCGATGTCGCAATACAGAAAAGAAGCAGCGGGATTGGTAGGCGCTCTGCTAGATACCGATGGAATTTATGTAGGTGTTATTAACGATGGTGTTCACTCTAATTATAATTCTGTAAAGGTAGCATACAAATGCATGAAAGGCAGATTGTACTTCGTTTCTGATGCAAGTTTTATCGATCAGGCGATTGAAGAGTTTTACTTTGAAGGGAATAAAATTGTAACGAAAAACGGACAAGCTTACACTGAAGCAGGAGCTCTCGCAGGTTCTGTTATTACCATGCAAGATTCGTTGAAAAACGCAGTAGAAAAAGTGGGTATTCCTTTGGAAGATGCTGTGCTGATGACGTCTTATATTCCTGCTGAAATGCTTGGTTTACAAGATACATTAGGGGTGATTAAGAAAGGTTCTTCTTCTAAATTGAATATGTTGGATAAAGATTTGAATTATATAGCTGTTACTAAAGGAGAAGAGTTAATTCAAGCTTAATCTTCTTGTTTTTTACAAAAGGCTTGGTGCTTTTCAATGCCTTGTTTTAGCTTTCGTATTTTGTCTTTGTAATAGGCAGAACGGTTCAATTCTCTCGTGCAAAATTCGTAGTAAAACCCTTTGCATTTTTTCACGCGTAATCCTTCTGTTTTTCTTTCTTTTTTAATCCATTCATCAGTTTTTTCAAGGTTCTTAAGAATGTTTTCAAAGCTTCTTATTTCATCGTTCAATAACTTTTCTTTAGAAGCGATTTCAGTCATTCTTTCGTTGTTTAAAGTGCCGACTTTATTTTTTAATTCCTGAAATTTCTCATTGTAGTTGTTTGCGTTAACCACAGAATCGGTGATGCTTTCGTAAAGTTTCTTGTATAGGTCGAAAGTCGAATTGTTGTTCTTTTTAAGCGATGAATTAAAATTCAATAGATTTTTGTTTCTGCTGTTTGCCGCAGTGTAGTTTTTGTTGATGATTTGAATTAACGAGTCGCAGCTTGTAGAAAGGCTATTCTCTTTCTTTTGCAAAGAATCTAAATAATATTTTAAATGCCAATTGAAGAAGTTGCGGTACATCACTTTCTGAAAAATAGTGCTGGCCAAAAGCGTCGATGTATTGATAGCCGCCGCGCTGGTTTTTTTTGATTCGTTAGCATTGTCGGTACTTTTTTCTGCGCTTATTTTCTCACTTAAAAAAATGTTATTATCATTGAGAGCACTCATTTTCTTGAGAATACCACTCATTTTCTTTTCTTGAAATTTTTTGCCAGTTTCTGGTGTTTTCTTCTTGCTAATACTTACCAATTCCAGTTTTAAATTGTTTTCTTCTTGCTCTAGTTTAATCAATTCACTCTTAATGCTGCTTAGTTGAGTGCCTATCATTTTCTTTCTTTTCTCATTGGTTTTAGAAAGGTTATCCATCAATTTTAAGCTCTCCGCAGAGTACTTTTCATTCTTCTTAATACGAACATCTCTTTCCTTAACGGTGATTTTATCATAGCTGTCTAAATCGCTAATACAAGCTTGAATTTCAATTAAACAGGAGTCGTAAATCACTATTTTTTTTGAATTGGGAATCATTCTAACATAAGTGATTCTAAACACATCTACAGCGTGTTGCAATTTGCCTTGTGCGGGAGTTTGAAAATTTTTGGGATTGAATTGATGCGCTTTTTTCGATTTTTCGAGCACACGCATAGGTTCATCCATTTCCTCATAATTCGCTATATCTTTATCGAAAGAGGATAGCGGGCCTTTGCCTTCTTGAATGTATTTCTTTATTTCAGCAGAATCTTTTTCAAATATTTGAACGGGCACGGTGTGTTGCATCAATTGCCACCAATCGTTCACAGGTAAATGATCAACTATCAAGAAAGAAGGTTCTGCAAAGAGGTATTTATAGTTGGGTTTCCTTACGTATTTTCGTTTTTCTTTGAATGGAAACCCCAGATAAATAGATAGGTAACGTCTAAACATTCTTGGTTTTAATTCAATGTCTCCTGCGGCCCATGTTAAATCAACCAGATACCATTTCCCTTTTATTTGAACAGCGTTCCAAGCATGATCTTCGCGCACTAAAATATCTCCGGGCTCGAAATTGCCCGCTTTGCTGTATCCTGTTACAACATAAGCTCGAACACCTACTTGTTCGCACATATCTTTAAAAAGATTGCTGTAGCCTTCGCAAATGCCTTTTCTTTTTTTTAGGACTTCATTTGATTTTTGTTTTTTGAAATTTCCTTTCTCGTACATTTTAACATCATAGTCGATGTTTTTGATGATCCATAAGGCAATAGCTTTCGCTTTTTCTTCTTCGCCTTTAAGACTGTCGCAAAGCTTACGGGCTAAAACCTTGTAAGATGATTTATAGGTTTTAGGAATAGTATCAACAACAGCAGATACTTTGATGAAAGTGGAATCTTGGCTGAATCCTTTTAGTGTAAGAAATAATAAAAATATCAGCCAAAATCCCCTCATTCTTATTTCGCCAAAGCCTCAATAATATCATGCTTAGTAATCATTCGATAATCGTTATTTCTAACTTTCACCAACATGGCACTTGCCGATTTACCAATGGTTTTAAGAATAGCGTCCAATTCTGTAGAAGCCTCAATAATTTGAAAAGGTTCTTTCATCAATTCGCTTACTTTTTTCGCTTGCGTTGTGGCGTCTTTAATTACTTCGCTAAAGATATCTGATTCGCTGATTGAACCCACGAAATCACCTTTATCATTGATAACAGGAACTTGGGAGATATTGTGTTGCGTTATTTTTTTGATGGCATCGGTTACTTTGTCACTTTCTTTAACGGTGATTAAAGATGCTTTGTGATTTTTCACTAAATCGGCTGCAGTTACTTTTTCTTTGTCTAAGAAGCCACGTTCGCGCATCCAATCGTCGTTGAAAATTTTACCAATATATCTGCTTCCGTGATCGTGCATAACCAATACCACTAAATCGGTAGGTTTTAGAGAATCCTTCATTTGTATTAATCCTTGCACCACTGAACCAGCAGAATTTCCTAAGAACATTCCTTCTTCACGAGCAATGCGACGGCACATTAACATACCATCTTTATCGGTTACTTTTTCAAAACGATCGATGATTTTAAAGTCAACATTGGCAGGCAAAATATCTTCACCAAAACCTTCAGTTAAGTAAGAATATATCTCGTTTTCGTCGAAGATGCCTGTTTCGTGGTATTTCTTAAAAACAGAACCGTAAGTATCGATGCCCCAAATTTTTACATTCGGATTTTGCTCTTTCAAATATTTCGCTGTTCCTGATATAGTTCCGCCTGTTCCTACACAAACCACCAAATGAGTGATTTTACCTTCTGTTTGCTCCCAAATTTCCGGTCCGGTTGAAAGGTAATGCGCTTTCGAATTCGATGGATTATCGTATTGATTAGGATAGAAACTATTCGGTATCTCCTCACTCAATTTTTTTGCTACAGAGTAGTAAGAACGAGGGTCTTCTGGTGTTACGTTGGTCGGCGTAACAATTACTTCAGCCCCCATGGCACGCAGAGTATCCATTTTTTCTTTTGATTGTTTGTCGGCCATAGTACAAATCAACTTGTAGCCTTTAACCGCCGCTGCAATGGCCAAGCCCATTCCTGTGTTTCCACTGGTACATTCAATAATGGTCCCGCCTGGTTTTAATCTTCCATCTTTCTCGGCATCTTCCACCATTTGTAGGGCCATTCTGTCTTTCACCGAGTTACCCGGATTGAAAGTTTCTACTTTAGCCAATATGGTTCCTGGCACGCCAGCCACCACTTTATTTAATTTAACCATTGGTGTATTACCAATAGTTTCTAGTATATTATTGTTCCACATAGGAGATAGTTTGAGGTAAAGATAAAAGATTTGCTTAATTAAACCTGATTGCTTTCACCGGATCAATCTTCGCCACAAAAAATGAAGGAATAATTAGCATTACAATGCAAGTAATTATAGTAACAATGTTAATGGCGAGAACATGAAAAAGATTAAGGTTTACGGGCATTGCATCAATGTAGTAAGCTGTTTTGTCGAGGGGGATGATGCCCGTGTACATTTGTAGAAGGCACAACCCTATACCGAAAAAATTACCGTAAAATAATCCTCGACCAATCAAGAACATACTTTGGTACATAAACACTTTTCTAATTTTAGAATTCACCATACCGAAGCCTTTCAGCAAACCAATCATTTGTGTTTTTTCTAAGATGAGAATAAGCAAAGAAGACGACATGTTGATGATAGAAATAATTAAAATGATGATGATGATAATAACGATGTAAGTGTTTAAATAATCGAGCCAATTCATCATTGAAGGAAAACGAACATGCAGACTTTCCACTTTGAGGTCGGCATCTACAAAGAAATAATCATCGTAAATTTTATCGGCTTTTTGCTGCATTAAATCGGCATCGTGTGTAAGCAGGTTTTGTGTTTTGTTTTGCAAATTTTCATCGCTTACAAAAACTTCAAATCCGCCAACTTTATCTTGTGCCCAGCCATTGATTTTTTGAATATGGCGAAGGTCGATTAACACAAATTTATCGTCAACTTCGGCCATCATGCCCGTTTCGTAAATGCCTTTAACAAAGAAGGGATAGCGTTTGTGTTTGTATTGCATGAAATCTTCTTCCATACTCTCTTCTTCTTTTGCTTTCGTGACAAAGTGTACAATGAATTTACTGCCAATTTTTAAATGTAAGTTTTGCGCTATTTTTTTAGAGATGATGGCATCTTTGCAGGTATCGCAAATGCGCAACACGTCGCCTTCAATCATGTTGCTTTTAAAATTGTTCCAATCGTAATCGCTGCCTACACCTTTAAGCACCACACCTTGCATGTTGTCTTTGGTTTTAATAATGCCGGGTTTGGTAGCGAAGGCCTGAATATGTTTAAATTCTGGGTCGGTATTTAAATTTGGGTAGAATTTTTGCTTGTTGGAAATGGGAGTGCTTTCGTAAGAAAAATCTCCTTGGTCGGAAGATATAACGATATCTGAGCTAAAAGCAGATATTTTGTTTTTCACTTCTTTTTGAAAACCTGTAGTAACGGCAAAAGTTAAAATCATTACCGCAACACCAATGGATATGCCGATAATGGCTATATTCGCTATCGATTTGGTGAGCGATGACTGATGCTTTTTGCCCAGTATTATTCGTTTTGCTATGAAAAATTCGAGATTCACTATCAACAAATGTAAGAATTCATGTTTAGGAAATTAGCTCTTTTCGTTTTAAGTTGTTTGATGATGAATGCTTGTTCATCACAAGTGCCTTCGATCACGCCATCTGTTAGCGATCAATATAAGCAAGAAGTAATCATTCCTGTTTTTCAATTAGGCATTGAACGAACTCAAGAATATTTGCCTTTCTTGCAAGGAAAGAGGGTTGGTGTGGTAACCAATCAAACAGGAGAAATAAGAGGAAAACATTTGCTCGACACTCTGTTAAGTATGAAAGTAAATGTAGTTTGCGTTTTGGCGCCCGAACATGGCTTTCGTGGTAATGCAGATGCAGGGGCGCATGTAAACGACAGCGTAGATGGCAAAACGGGCGTGAGGATTTTATCCATTTATGGTAAAAAGAAGAAGCCATCTAAAGAAATAATGCGAACTATTGACGTGGTGATTTTCGATATGCAAGATGTTGGTGCTCGTTTTTATACGTACATATCTACTTTGCATTATGTGATGCAGGCTTGCGCAGAAAATGGCAAGAAATTAATTGTATTGGATAGGCCAAATCCAAACGGAAATTATGTAGACGGACCAATGAACGACACCACGTCATTTATAGGTATGCATCCAATCCCGGTAGTGCATGGAATGACGATAGGCGAGTATGCTCAAATGGTTAACGGTGAAGGTTGGTTGGGCAACAATTTAAAATGCGATTTAAAAGTAATTGAAATGCAGATGTACAATCACCAAATGAAATACGATTTACCTGTGCATCCTTCACCTAATTTGGCGACGATGAAATCCATTTATTTGTATCCATCTATTTGCTTTTTTGAAGGCACGGTGATGAGTGTGGGTAGAGGAACTGATTTCGCTTTTGAAGTCTATGGAAATCCTAATTATTCCGATACTTCATTTTCTTTTACGCCGCGAAGCATCAAAGGAAAAAGCATGGATCCACCCTTAAAAGGAGAGAAATGTTATGGTAAAGATTTGCGTTTATTGAATGAAGATAGCATTCGCGCTCAAGGCTTAGATTTATCGTATTTGATAGATGCTTATCACAACACTAAAACACAGAATTTCTTCAGCTTAAAAACACATTTCGATTTGTGTGCTGGTTCTTCTCTATTGAGAAAACAAATTATGGCTGGTATGACTGAAGCTGAGATTAAAGCAACATGGCAACCAGGTTTGAAGAAGTTTAAAGAAATGAGAGCGACGTATTTGATTTACAATTAATGCCTTCGTAGAGGCAGATAGAATCTGACTTAAAAAAGACTAATTTCCGCTAAAAAAATAATGGAATATTTTCTGTTTAAAGTCAGATTCTATCTGCCTCTACGAAGACAATTACGGGTAATTTATTGTTTCTAGATTTTCGAACTTGGCAACAATAAGTTTCTTTTTTTTGCCATTCACATTATAAATAATTAATGCCTCACCAGTAAATGTTCTACTAGGTTTTTCCACCAATTTTTCTTCAGAAGGGTTTGCTCCAAAATCGGGAATTGTACATGGATAAAAACTCTCCTTAAAGAAAAGTGTAATTACTTTTTTTTTCTTTAGTGAAGCAGTATACCAATTGGGTTGATTTATTTCTTTGCTCGACTGAATAACTGCGTATCCAGATCCATTAAGGTACAAGCTATCTATCGTAATGGAATCTTTAGCCTTTGCTTTAAATTCTGCATTGTAATAATTTCCATGATAACCTTGCATACCGCCAGCCCAAGGCTGCTTAGTGGCTTTAATTAATTTTAATTGAGCCCAAAGTGTGGCATTAAGCAACAAGAAGAATACAAAAATTAACTTTTTCATTTTGCTGAAGTTATGAGTTTTTTCTTACTTTACTACCATACTTTTTTATATGAGTGATAAAAGCAACAGAAGAAGTTTTTTACGCCGTTTAGCCGTAGTGTCGGGTACGGCCGCAGCAGCTCCCTTTCTTGGTTTTGCCAATATGTTCAAAGAAGATACCAATTCAACCTTAAGCGATATGAATCCAATAAAAAATATTAAACCTTTAGGCTTTCAATGGGAAACAGCCGACCCCTTTTTATTTTGTGTGCATCATGAAGATGCTTTCCCAAAAGGAAATGAAATGATGGGTCCGAGTAATGAGCATTTTAAAGGCCGACACATGGGCGATGATTTCATTATTAAAGATGGTTTTAGAATGTATCACGGTAAAACGGTTCCTGGCTTTCCTGGGCATCCGCATCGCGGATTTGAAACCATCACTGTCGTAAGAAAAGGAATTGTAGATCATGCCGATTCATTAGGCGCAGCAGGTAGATATGGAGATGGAGATGTGCAGTGGATGACAGCAGGTAAAGGTGTTCAGCATTCTGAAATGTTTCCTTTGATTAAAACAGCAGAAGAAAATCCGATGGAGCTTTTTCAAATTTGGCTCAACTTACCAAAGGCTAAAAAGATGGTAGAGCCTCATTTTAAAATGTTGTGGAGAGATGTTATTCCCAATCATCAGCATGTAGATATCAATAATAAAAAGACCAATGTGGAAGTAATTGCAGGTACTTTATTCGAAAAAAAGGCAGCAACTCCTCCGCCAAATTCATGGGCTGCCGATGATAAAAATGAAGTGGCGGTATGGAATATCAAAATGGAAGCAGGCGCTACTTTTGCATTGCCTAAAGCCTCTGAGGGGGTGAACAGGAATCTTTATTTTTATGAAGGAAGTACCTTGAAATTGGCTTCACAAGATATTACTAAATACAGTGCTGTAGATCTTGTTGCGCATATAGATGTTGTTTTACAAGCTGGTGCCGAAGAAGTAAGTATATTGGTTTTACAAGGTAAACCTATTGGTGAACCTGTTATTCAATACGGTCCGTTTGTGATGAACACCAAGCAAGAAATTCAACAAGCTTTTGAAGATTATCATGCTACGCAGTTCGGTGGCTGGCCTTGGCCTCGCTACGATCAAGTGCACGATAGAAATAAAACGCGCTTTGCGAAGCACGCCGATGGAGTAGTGGAGGAGAGAAGCTAAGGACTATTTCGGCATATGCCCCGCACGTCATTGCGAGGTACCCCGAAGCAAACTTATTTCGCTCTTGCTAAGGTTGCTTCGGGGTACCTCGCAATGACGAACTGAGCGTTATTCTGCACTCACCATCTTCGATTTCAGCATTTGCTCTAGTTCTTTAAGCAAAGTGATAGATGCTTCAATCTCTTCTTTTTTAATGGCTACACTTTCAATATTGAATCCGAAAGGAATGTTTTTTTCGATGCAATAATTCGATAAAATATCGGCTATTTCAAAGCAAAGATCGATGGAGTCTTCTAGAATATTTGCAGAATTAAGCAATCGTGCTTTGTGCTCTTCTTTGATGTGAATGCCCAGCCATTCTAAGAATCCCAATATTTTTGTTGAACCGCAAGTGCTTAAGGTGAAAATTACGGTTGGTGCTTGCTGGTCGTTTTTTTTGCAGCTCTCTGCTAAAGCCTCTAGCATTTGCATGCTATAATCTTCGTTGAAAACACATTGTGTTACAAAGTATGAAACGCCACTTTTTATTTTATCAAGCATACGTTGGTCTTCGTCTCCTAGAACGATATGTCGTTCAGGAATAGATATAGCGCCAACTACAGATGTTTCTTTATATTTCCACCACAACTCGTATGCTTTTGTTAAAGTGCTTTGAGGCACATAATCAGGTGAAGGAATTCCTACTAAAACTGGATGCGCCTTTTGCTCCTGTAAATTTTTAAACCATTCACTTAATTCAGCTTCGCTGTATATTCCAGCCGGACGGTAAATAATTTTTTCAACAACCAATTCATTCAAATGCTCATTTACAAAAGCCAAAGGATCAATAGAAGCTTGAAAAGGGAAGGGACGTTCTTCTTTAGTTCTTGTAGATTCGTCTTGCACATCATAAACTATCAAGGCATCAATCGGAAGAGATTTCACTCTTTCAATGGTTCTTTTAGCCGATTCTACTACTTTATCTGAAGGAGTTATTTTCTTGGGCGGAGTAATTCCGTACACCAAAATTCCCGATTCTCTACTCTTTATTTTTTGTAAAAACATTTTTTGCCAGCGCTTTTTAATTTTACTGAATGTTCACTAATTGAACTTTAAAAATAAGTGTTGCAAATGGAGGAATACTTCCGCCAGCGCCTCTTTCTCCGTAAGCTAAATTATATGGAATGTACAATTCAATTTCTCCACCCTCGTTGATGTATTGCAAACCTTCTGTCCAGCCTTTAATCACTTGATTTAAACCAAATGTAGCTGTTTGTCCGCGCTGAAAACTACTGTCGAAAATTTCTCCATTGATTAATTTCCCTTCGTAATGAACAGTAACAATATCAATGTCTTTAGGGAAAGATCCTTTTCCTTCTTTAGTTACTTTATATTGCAATCCTGATGGAGCAGTTTTTACGCCTTCTTTGTTTTTGTTTGCTTCAAGAAATGCAAGTCCTTCAGAAGCGTGAACTTCATGTTGCCCTTTTGATTCTTCCAACTTTTTTTGTTGCATCTCTGCAATCAATTTATCTAGTAATTCTTGTAATTCGCCTTCATCAACTAAAGAAGGAGCATCGTTAAAAACATCTGCAAAAGCTTTTCCCACAAATTCGGCATCAACTTTTTCAACACCATCATTTCTTAATCCCGCAGCCACCATTCTACCTAGAGCATAGCTCGTTTTTTGTTGTTCGTTTAATTTCGACATCTTTGAATTTTTTTATGGGGCGCAAGGTAGTGATTTTAATAGTTATTTTTTTGATTTTTTAAATATTCCGAGGTCTATCTAATCCTTATCTTGTGCGCATGAAAAGAATCACCAATTATATCAAAAGCAAACATGGTAATTTTTGTTTGCGTCGCGAACCTGTTGAATTTCCTATGTCATTTCACGATTCTATTTTTCAGGTTTCCGAGGAGCATTGGACTCAAGTTCAAAAAGTAAACAACAATCTTTATTTGAGTTACGACTACTTAAAGGCCTTAGAAGTATCTCAGCAAAACATTGATTTTAGATATATTCTTTTTTATAAAAACAACAAGCCTGTTGCCATTGCCTATATTCAGGTATTGCAAGTGAAGTTGGCCGATAGCATTAAAGATGCGATGTGTTCTCCCATGAATTTTGGTAAGAATTTATTAGGCGGAAAAGAATCGAAATTTTTCGTTTGCGGCAATGTTTTTTCTTCAGGTGAAAACGGCTTCGCATACACATTAGATTTATCACAGGAAGATGCATACAAAGCATTGATGAACGGCATTTATCGTTTGCGCCGCGCCGAGAAAGTTTTAGGGGAGGTTACTTCAGTGATTTTAAAAGAGTTTTGGGAGAAGAATTACGACACTCTTTCTGTGATTAAAAAGTACGATTATCGTGATTTTGAAATAGAGCCGAACTTAGTGATGAAAATCAATTCGGAGTGGAATACTCTTGATGACTATATCGACGATATCACCAAAAAATACAGAAAGAAATACAAGGAAGTGATGAAGAAATCGGAAGCTATTGTGAGCAAAGATTTGCATGCAGCCGATATTCTTTTTCATTCAGAAAAGATTAAAGAGTTGTTTGATGCGGTGCACGAAAAAGCCGATTTTAAATTCGGCCATTTTGATGCTTCGGGCTTTCACGACATGAAAAAAAGTTTGGGAGAACAATTTATTTTCAAAGCTTATTTCTTGAATGATGAAATGCTTGGATTTGCTGCGCTTTTCAATAACTCAGGAGTGTTAGATGCCAATTATGTTGGCTTGAATTACGAGCTAAATACAACGCACTGCATTTACCATAGAATGCTCTTCGATTTTGTGCAAGTAGCCATGGATAAAAAATGTTCAGAATTGCATTACGGAAGAACCGCGAGCGAAATAAAATCATCGATTGGCGCAGTGCCAGTGAACATGAAAATATTTATCCGACATAGAAATACCTTGAGTAATAAGCTAATAAAACCTTTATTGAAATTGATACAGCCAAGTCCGTTTGAACAGCGAAATCCTTTTAAGGAAACTGCTGTTGCGACTATTTAGTAATTGAGGTATCGCTTAGCACACCCTGCTCCGTTAAGCTTTCAGCTTAGCGGAATTTTTCTTCAAGATTTCATCTTGCTTTGTTCATGAAGCTGCAAGCTTCGGGAAAAGATTCAGCAAAGTTCGCTTCGCTAAACTTGGCAGAGGAGGAGATTTTTTTATTTTTCGAGGTAAGCGGAACTTTGTCATGGTTAAAGGTGTTTTAAATTCCTTGAAGTTTCACATTAAAAGTAATTTGCGTATTCAAAGCTTTAAATACTTTTAGTATGGTTTCCAATCGGGCATCATTCAAGCTGTTTTCAATCTTCGATATTTGCGCCTTTTGTACACCTACTAGTTTACCCAATTCTTCTTGTGTTAAGTTTCTCTCTAATCTTGCCTTTTTTACCGCTTCACCCAATAAATCCAAACGAAGTTCATTTTCAAATGCTTCTCTTTTCGGAGTTCCCTTTTTGCCGATGTGTTTGTCGGTAATTTCATGGAGGGTGTAGGTTTTCATGATTTTTTTCTTTTCCATTTGCTTATTTTTTTGAATTAAAATATTGTTTTCGCAAACTTTCAGCTTTTTCTAATTCACCTGATGGTGTTTTTCCTGTCTTTTTAATGAGTCCGTGTGTAGCAATAATTATAGTTTTTTCTTTGCCTGTTTTATCCCAAAAAGCGAAAAGTCGGTAATGTGTTTTCTTAAATAGAGTTCTAAATTCCCAAATGTCATCATTTAGCTTTTTAAATAATTCTTTATTGTTTGTTGCCCTTGCTTTGTGGATGTTGTAGATTATCTTTTCTCTTGCCTTTTCATTTAAGCTGTCAAGAAATTCTACAGCATCTTCTAAAAATTCAACGTTGAATTTTGTAGCTGTTTTTTCAATATTCATGTAAAAATAAAAGTTTCTTATTTAGGAAACAAGTGTTTTCTTGAAAAAACTAAAAAAATGACTTTTGGTTTTTATATAAGAATGTCTTGTTTTCTATGTTTAGTTAGTTAATGCGAATACAGTAGGAGTTCCATATTGTTAGACAATAAAACTAGTGAACATAGTTTTTATAACTAAATAGTTTTTCAGCGTTTTTTAACAAGACTCTTGTGTTTTGCATTTATTTTGATTTAGTGAAAGAGGAAAAATAGTAGAGTAGTGCTTTTACTGAGAATCATGTAGTTTCAAATTTGCAATTTGAAACGAGGTTGTTGCGATTTTTAATCACTTTTTATATTACGCAACGCGATTAAAAATCGCTGAAAAGAAGATTTCAAATTACGCAAGCTAAATTTGAAATTACTGGGTAGTTTCAAATTTGCAATTTGAAACTTTGTTATTGCGATTTTCAATCGCTTTTTAAATTACGCAGCGCGGTTAAAAATCGCTGTACTGCGCAGCCATTATGAACACATAAAAAATATTTAGAAAGGTGAACTAAAAGAAGATTTCAAATTACGCAAGCTAAATTTGAAATTACTGGATGTGATGCAGCTTAATGGAAAAATTTCTTCCTTTCCTTTTCCTATCTGTACAAATAAATTTATAGCGGCAAACGCTATATTTACGTCTTGTCTGAAAAGTTTCGTAAGTCCAAATTTGAATTTATGGGCAATGAATTTTTTGGCAGAATTTTCCATATCAATTTCATTTTTACCCCAACAACACACCCTTCAACTCCTCAAAAGTATTCCCAATCAAAATCGCTTTTTTCTCGCGTTTTAAATAGTCTTGTAAGCGTTGAGGTATTTCAACTTTGGCGCCGATGGCTGGTTCAACTACATCGAGGAATTTAGCAGGGTGAGCGGTTTCTAAGAAGATACCTTGTCCGCCATTTTCATTCATCCATTTTTTCAAACCTGCATAACCAATTGCTCCGTGAGGATCGGCTAAGTATTTACGATCTTGATAAAGCGATTTCATGTTTACGCGAGAATCTTCATCAGAGAAAGCATATCCCACCATGTCGTTGCGAATAGCATCTAAATTGTTATTGTACAACTCTTGAATACGCGCAAAGTTACTTGGGTCGCCAATGTCCATTGCGTTAGAAATGGTGCTCACACTAGGTCTCGGACGATAAACTCCCGTTTGTAAAAACTCAGGGACAACATCGTTAGCATTGGTAGAAGCCACAAATTTATTTACTGGTAAGCCCATTCTTTTGGCGAACATACCTGCTGTTAAGTTTCCAAAGTTTCCGCTAGGAATAGAGAAAGCCAATGGTTTCTTTTTGTCTTGTAATTGTTCGTAAGCCCAGAAATAATAGAAAGATTGAGGTAAAAATCTGGCAACATTGATAGAGTTGGCAGAAGATAAATTCATTTTAGAACGCAATTCAGCATCGTTGAATGCCAACTTCACCATGGCCTGACAGTCATCAAAAGTACCATTCACCTCAAGGGCTCTAATGTTTTGTCCCATTGTAGTGAGTTGCTTTTCTTGAATCTCACTCACTTTTCCTTTCGGGTATAATATCACTACTTTAATTCCTTGTACGCCTAAAAATCCGCTGGCTACCGCACTTCCTGTATCACCCGATGTAGCTACTAAAATGGTAACTTCTTTGTTTTCGTTGCGAACGAAATAACTAAGGTTTCTTGATAAATATCTTGCGCCAACATCTTTGAAAGCGCATGTTGGTCCGTGCCATAATTCCAAAGAATAAACATCTTTTTCTACTTCAACTATTGGAAGCGGAAAGTTTAAAGTTTCTTCTACAATCTCTTGTAATTTGGCGTTGGGAATTTCACCGTCGACAAAATGCTTTGCTACTTCGTAAGCGATTTCGTGTAGGGGTTTTCCGTTGCCGATTAGCCCTTGAGGAAGTGTGTCAATTCTTTCAGGAAAGTACAATCCTTTATCAGGTGCTAATCCGCGAACTACTGCATCTTCGTAAGATACTGCGGGAGAGATTTTGTTGGTTGAGTAGTATTTCATTTTATTTCTTTTTTTCGATGTCTTATTTTTATTTAGTACGTCATTGCGGGGTACCCCGAAGCAAACTTATTATGGTTGATGAGGTTGCTTCGGGTTACCTCGCAATGACGTACTTTGGTTATTTGGCGCCGTTAGGGTTGACTTTCGACAAGTGAATATTAAAATCAATCCCAAAGTTTTTGTATACATCGCCCATCGCTTTCTTCACTTTTTCTGCTGTTTCTTTTCCTTTGCTCAACGCAAATATACTCGGACCAGAGCCCGATATAGAACAACCTAAAGCGCCCGCTTTTAAGCTTTCTGCTTTTACTTGGTCGAAGCCAGGAATCAACATGGAACGAATAGGTTCAACGATAACATCTTGCAAAGAGCGACCGATTAACTCGTAATCTTCACGATACAATCCCGCTACCAATCCGCCTACATTTCCCCATTGCATCACCGCTTTTTTCAAAGGAACAGAGATGCGTAAAACTTTACGTGCATCAGATGTTTTAACTTCAATTTGAGGGTGAACTACAGTGGCGTATAAATCGCTTGGTGTATTTAATTTAATAATGTCTAAAGGAGAGTAAGAACGAACTAAAGTAAAGCCACCACAAAGTGCAGGAGCAACGTTGTCGGCGTGAGCAGTGCCCGAAGCCAAACGCTCGCCTTCCATAGCGAATTTCACCAATTCTACATCGCTATATCCAGCCTTTAATAATTTATTTAAAGCAGCTACAGCACCAGCAGAACTAGCGGCGCTAGAGCCAATACCACTACCTGCTTTAATTCCTTTTTTGATGGTGATTTCTAAACCTTGCTCAACACCCATGTCTTGCAACATTGTTTTGATGGCAACACCTGCAACATTTTTATCGGGATGAGTAGGAAGATCTTCGGCACCAATCATTTTGTTGATGATGATTTCGGTGCCTTCTATTTTTTTTAGTGTGACTTCGTCGCCCGGCTGCTCTAAAGCAAAACCTAAAACATCAAATCCGCAGCCCACGTTGGCAACGGTGGCAGGGGCAAATACTGTTATACAATCACTTTCTTTTGTCATGTCTTATATCTTAACTCAGTTCGTCATTGCGAGGTACTCCGAAGCAAACTTATTTTGATTGATGAGGTTGCTTCGGAGTACCTCGCAATGACGAACAGGGTTTTATTAATCTCTATTTGCTACACGAATAATATCTGCGAAAACTCCGGCTGCTGTTACTTCAGCACCAGCACCGGCACCTTGAATTACCAATGGTTGTTGCGCATATCTATCAGTGTAGAAAGATACAATATTGTCTTTTCCTTGTAAGTTGTAGAATGGATGCGTACTTTCTACCGCCTCTAATTTCACGAAAGCAGTTTTACCATCGTAGCCACCAATCACGCGTAGTTTTTTACCAGCTGCGTTAGCATCGGCATACATCTTTTGGAAAGTAGCTTCGTTTTTTTGTAGTTCAACAAAGAAATCGTCAACCGACTTAGCATCGAAACAGCTTTGAGGCAAGAAACTTTCTACTTTAATTTCGTCCATTTCCATGCGGTAGCCGCTTTCGCGAATTAAGATAACAATCTTACGTTTCACATCGGTGCCACTTAAGTCGATACGAGGATCTGGTTCTGTATAACCTTCTTTTTGCGCGATTTTCACGATGTCGTGAAACTTCACTTTGTCGTTGAAACTATTGAAAATGAAATTCAATGAGCCCGAAACAACACCTTCAATTTTATTGATTCTATCGCCACTTGCAATCATGTCGTTCAATGTTCCAATAACTGGTAAGCCAGCGCCTACGTTGGTTTCGAACAAGAACAAGGCACGATTTTTAAGTGCTAACGATTTTAATTTTTTGTAGTTATCGTATTCAGATGAACAAGCTACTTTGTTGGCTGTAACAACAGAAATACTGTTTGATAACAATTCGGCATATACTCCGGCAACATCGTAATTGGCAGTAACATCAACGAATACAGAGTTTCTTAAATCTAAATCTTTGATGGTAGCGATGAACTTTTTCATGTCGAAGGCTTCACCTTTAGCAGCGACATCTTCTTTCCAAGAATCAAGGCTCAAGCCGCTTTCATCGCCCAACAACATTTTTTTGCTGTTGGCCAATCCAACCACATTCACATCGATGTGGGCATTTTTAAGCAACAC
>CAMBXP010000004.1 GCA_945871895.1 Chryseobacterium gleum
CGACGGAAGACGAGCGCCAGAGGAAGGGTTACCCCACACTCAATTTAAATCCTCTACCGTGCACATTCACAATTTCAATCGTGCTATCGTCTTTTAAATATTTACGCAACTTGGTAATGTAAACATCCATGCTTCTTGCGTTGAAATAACTGTCGTCTTTCCAAATGTGATTTAAGGCTACTGTTCTTTCTAAAACACTGTTGGTATTTTCACTCAACATTCTCAATAATTCTGATTCCTTGCTGGTTAATTTATGATCACCAGCCGGACCTTTCAACAAACTATGATCATAGTCGAATTGATATTTACCAATGGTGAAAATCTTTTTGTCGGCAGGCGCATTTGCAGCCCCCACCTTGGTTCTTCGCAACACAGCTTGTATACGCGCCAACAATTCTTCCATAGTGAAAGGCTTGGTGATGTAATCATCTCCACCAGAACGAAATCCTTCTAATTTATCTTCTTTTAATGAACGTGCAGTAAGAAAAATAATAGGAATATTTTTATCGGTATTTCTTATTTCTTTAGCTAAAGTGAAACCGTCTTTAATAGGCATCATGATATCTAAAACGCACATGTCGTAAGTTGCAGCACTAAAGGCTTTCAAACCCTTATCGCCATCTACTTCTAAAGTAGTATCGAAACCTTTTGCAATTAAATAATCTTTTAAAAGATTACCTAAATTACGGTCGTCTTCCACCAATAAAATTTTAGTTTTTTCTGTGCTCATGATGTTGTTTTTTAGGGATAAATAAAATAAATGTGCTGCCTTCGCCAAGCTGACTCTTCACTTGAATTTCGCCCTGGTGTTGATCTACAATGGCTTTAACGTAGCTCAAGCCTAAACCAAATCCTTTCACGTCGTGAAGATTTCCTGTATGTACGCGATACAATTTTTCGAATATTTTTTTCTGTTCTTCTTTACCAATTCCAATTCCATTATCAGTTACTGAAATGGCAATTCCCGACTCCACATTTTTAGTCGAAATTTGAATCAATGGTTTTTCTTTTGAATACTTAATGGCGTTGTCAACCAAATTAGAAATAGCGTTGGTGAAATGCACTTTATCGGCTTCTACAAAAGGATCTTGCGCACCAAAATCAACATCTATTCGTCCTTCACGCGCATCAACTTGCACATCAAAGCGAGAAGCAATGCTTAAAATAATTTCGTGAACATCTAATTCTGTTTTATTCAATTTAAAATCGGGTCTATCCCACACCGCAGATTGCAATACATTTTCTACCAAAACGCCCAATCGTTTGTTCTCCTCATTTATCACTTCTACATAGTGGCCCAAACGCTCTTCACTCTGCGGAATATCTTTATCTTTAAGCACCTCGCAAGCCAATGAAATGGTAGAAATAGGTGTTTTCAATTCGTGCGTCATATTGTTGATGAAATCGTTTTTCACAATCGCCAATTTCTTTTGTTTTAAAATCACATTTAGGCTATACCAAAAAACAAAAATGATAGTAGCGATAAACAAAATAGAAATGGCCATTACTCCACTCATCGATTGCAATAAAAAACCTTTTTCTCGCGGAAAATAAACACTTAAATAATTGGGGTACATAGAAAATTCACCCGGGAACATTTTAATTTTATAGGGCGTTTCCAGCAACATCTTATCAACAGCATCTTTCTCTTTTAAAAGCACACCGTTCATTTGCGACACCACCCCAAAATTCATTTCTGTACTTATGTTCATGCGCTGAAATTCGGCTTCTAAAAGTAAGCGAACGATTTCTGGGTCGATTCGTTCTTCCACACGTAAATTTTGCATATTCATCAAATCGTTGATGATTTCACTTACCATGGTAGTTTTCTTTGACGTAGCAGATGGAAAAACATTTCCCTTCTTAAAATTTTCATTTCTACGATCTTTAAAACACTGTCTTAAAATCTCACGACGGTTTCTCTTGATATGAATACCGTCTGCAGTAACATATTCAGATACGCCACTTCTCTTTATTGATTCCTCGCTCAATTTAAAACAACAAGAATCTCCAGGCGAAGCCATATCAATTAAGAGAGAAGACATGTCGGCAGGTACTTCTCCATTTAAATTATGATTTTTAATGTAATTGGCAGCTTCTACTTTTTCGATGTTGTAAACCACTGTATTTAGCGCTCTACCAACATTTTCACCAAACTGCTGCTCTTTGATTTCCATGGCCGATTGCACCCAATAAAACTGGATAGAGGTTAGCCCCACTAGGGCAACCGTCATTAGCAAAACGAGCATTTTAATGTAAGATAACTTCACAATTTACAGCATTGTGAGTAAATGTAAGGTAAAGTAGAAGAGTATAAAAAAGGGTTAACAATTATTAGGATTCTCTTAAAGGGCGAGCTGCTGCTCGCCCTTACAGAACTCTTAATTCAAATACTCCACCGCAACAATGTCTTCTTTGCGCACCAGATGTTTCAATCTTTTAATTGCCTCTATTAAAAAAGCCGGATTATCGTTATTCAGTTTTCTCATTTCGCTGGAGTCGGCGAAATAATAATCCATTTTTCTTTTTTTATTGTTGTACACTGCCCAAAGAGTTCCAAATAGTTTTGTTCCATTGCTGAACTCAATTCGTGGGTAACGATGCTGGTAGTTTAAAATGAAGTCTTCCATAAGCAGTAATTTTAATGAATAAAATTTGCACGAAATACAAATAGCAAGTACTGTGCTAGTATAACGCAAACAAAAAAGCGACGTTGCTATAACAACATCGCTTTTTACTAACAAAATCAAGACCTCTGTTGATAACCTCAACGAGAAATTATTTCTCTAATATAGATTTGATATCGGGTTTAAAATAGTTGGGACCTTTCATCACCTTGCCATCTTCGCGGTGGATAGGTTTTCCGTCGGCACCCAACTTCGACATATTACTTCTTTGAATTTCATCAAAAACTTCTTCCATTTTATGCTGCAAACCATGCTTCAACATAGTGCCACACAAAATGTACAATTGATCACCTAAAGCATCGGCAATTTCAACGATATCGCCATTCAAGGCAGCTTCTAAATACTCTTCGTTTTCTTCTTTAATTAAATCGTGGCGCAACTGAATTTCTTCTTTGCTCAACGCTGTAGTTGGCGCTTCGTTGTTTTGAATTCCAAAAGCTTCATGAAATTCTTTAACCTTATTTATTTTATCTATTAGCGACATAATTAGCCCAATTCTATATCTCTTAATTTTGCAGGTATGGTTTCTACATCGAAGAAATAACCTTGCGCAAAACCGCTATCCCAAATAGCACTGTCATTCAGCAACTCAATTTCAATCACTTCTTCTTCTTCGCTTTTTTCCACATCGAAAGAAAAAATTAAAGAATTAGAAACAGCCACTTCTTCTTTAAATTTTGCTCCTTCCACCACAATAACTTTGCAGTTTGGAATTTCAAAATCTTCTGAATTTCCTTCACCATCAAACAGAGTGAGCTTAAATACTGGCTCATCTTTAATGGTAATACTTTTTACCGGTTCATCCGGATTGGTAGAAAACGAATGTTCTCCTGAGTTGATTAAAATTGTTGCTTGCACAGTGCTTTTTTTTCAAAGATAGCAGAAACAAAAAAAGCGGCAAGAAATATTGCCGCTTTTAATGATTTTATCTTTTTTTATTCTGCAAGTACCTGCACCCATCCCGTTTGCTCGCAATTGTTGTGCGCCGAATCGGTGTAACGCACTACGTAATAATAAACTGCAGACGCAACTCTATTACCTTGATAAGTGCAATCCCATCTAGGCAAAGTGTTTAACGATTGAAATACGCGAACACCCCATCTGTCGTAAACTTGAAGATCTATATGCAGTATATTGTTTACTATACTTTTGTAATTCCCATCGTTAATTAAAATTTTATCGTCTTTACAAGGAATAAATTCGTCATTGTTTCCATCGCCATTTGGTGTAACAACGTTAGGGAAGCACAATTCGGTAGGCTCACAAAAATCGGTAAACATAGCGCTATCAGAAGCGGCGCAATCGAAACTATTGGTTACCGTAACTTTTACTTCACCCGCTTTAATTACAGCAGTATTATTTATTAAAGAACCATCAGACCAATTGTATGTTTTGAAACCAGCTGGAACAAACACATTGATTACATCTTTACCTGTAAAGCAGGCCGAGCTATCATTGATATTAAGCACTGGCAATGGACGAATAGTAATATCCACCGTGTCACCACCAATACAACCTCTGTTATCCATTACCAAAACTCCGTATAACCCAGACGCTGTAACTGTTAATGTTGCTTGATTGGCACCTGAAGGATACCATGTGTAATTAGGCGAAGCAAAGGGACCATACTGCGCTGCGTTCAACACAATAGATTGATCGGCACACACTTCTTTTGGTCCGCCAAAATCAACATGTAAAGTATCATCCATGGTAATATTCGCAAAAGCAGTATCGCTGCAACCTTTAGCATTGGTTACTTTCACCCAAACAGTACTATTTGGAATACTGTAATGAATGGTATCTTTATTTACTCCACTAACCCCTGTGCTCCACTCATAAAAATCAAAAGTAGAAGGAGAAGGTTGAAGAACGATGAATCCACCCGGACAAACAGCAGAATCAGCCAAAGTAAGCACTGGTAAAGTATCAACTGTAAGCGTTGCAGTAATACTATTGGTACACGTAGTTGAAGGGTCGGTGTAGGTATAGGTTATTGTTGCCGGACTCGCTGCCAGCGAAGGGTTGAACAATGGAGGTGCTAACATTCCGCTTGATGCAGAATACGTTCCACCAAGAGGAGAACCTCCTGTAACATTAAATGGTGCTAAATCTTCACAAACATTAGGAAAAGGAATCGTAAATGATACCTGTGGCAATGGATTTACTCTGATGGTATCCGCAGCAGTATTCGTGCAAGTAAAGGCATCGGTATGAGAGTACGTTATGGTATGTGTACCCGCACCAGCAACAGAAGGATTAAAACTACCGCCTGAAACACCAGATCCGCTATAGGTTCCAGGAGTTGGATTCCCTCCAGATAAAACAATGGAAGCCGCATCAATACAGATAGTGGCTGTAGGAATATTCAAAGTAACAACAGGCAAATCATGCACAGTTAAAGTAGACGATGCTGAATCGGTACAACCCGAAGCAGTTACTTGATACGTAATTGTTTTTGCACCTACTCCAGCCGCAGCGGGATTAAAATTACCTGCAGAAACACCAGGCCCAGTATAAGTTCCACCACTTGGCGAACCACCAGCTAAAGCAAAAGATGATTCATTGATACAAGCTTCATCTTTGCTTAAATTTAAAGTAACCACAGGCAATGGTGTTATGGTGAGAAAAGCATTATCACTAGCAGTGCACCCATTTAAGGTAACCGTAACGGTATATGCACCCGCCGTAGACGTAGATAATGTTTGTGAAGAACCAGTAATTAAGCCCGGACCAACCCAAGAATAAAGATTAAAACCAGCACCAGCATCAAAGGTGTGAGCTGCTTGGCCAAAGCATTGTGTATGATCGGCAACAGAAACAACAGGTAAAGGTTTAATCAGTATAGTTCTTTCGGCAAAAGACGAACAACCCACTTTTGGAGTGGTTAAAGTAAACCTTACTACATAAGAACCTGCTGCCGAATTATTTCCATTAAAAGTACTACCTGTGATAGTAGCTGAATGGCCAACTGGACCGCCTTCAATGCTCCATGTACCCGCCTCTGCGGTAAGTTTGTACGTATTTAGGGTAATTGTTTCGCTTGGACAAATAGAAGGAATTGAATTGGCTAAAGCTGTGTCGGGACAAGATGCACAATTATCTACTTGAATGTTTATTGTATCATCTACGCCACAGCGAGTAAAAATAATTTGCCATGTTCCAACTCCTGCAATACCAGGAGCGAAAGTTCCTGAAGTAGCATTGGTAATACAAGCACCGCAATCAGCAGTATATGTTCCTGCAGGTGTACCTCCTTCAGCACTAGACCCAGCGCAATACCAATTGGTAGCCAAATCAACTGGCGCATCATTATTGCACAAAGGCCCTACCTCTGAAATATCTGGCTCATCCGTTGGAGGCAAATACATAGTAGGCAAACCGCTATAGCCTACAGAACCAGGAATGATAGATGCCACGAAAGGACCTCCAGCATTAACATTACCTGTATACTTTTGAATAGGATTTCCACCAAATGGTCCACAACCCATATATAAATTACCATCGGGACCAATTTCAATAGCTTGGAAAGTAGTAGCAATTCCTGTAGAAGTTCGGGAATTTGTCATGGTTGGTTGAGTCCATGAAGAAATATCGTAATAAATTAAACTGCCATTTTGCGTTGAAATATAAACTTTTGAACCATCAGGAGAAAACAAAACATCGTATGGATTGTCTAAAGTGGCAGGTGCAGTTAATACCTGTTGGTCACTTATTGCACCAGTGGCGCTGTTGAATTTATACGCACAAACATCTCTTCCACCACCAACTGCAAAGGCAGAAGCAAAATATTGTCCGTTTGAAGAAAAAGATAAACCTCCTCTTTCCCCCTGTCCCCCACCTCTAGTAGTATTCAACGCTGTAGTTGGATTATATACGATAGGGGTACTCACCAATCCAGTGCAAGTCAGTAAATAGGTGTAAACCGAAGCAGGATTTGCCGCACTCATCACACTAATCCATATATCTACGCCATTAGAATGTTTTGTAGCTGCAATACCCTCTGCAGTCCTATAAGCACCTAATCTTGTTGGCGCAGTAACAACATTGCCAGCACTATTAAAAACGGCATAATTAAATCCGTTGGTTACTCCTTGCCCTTGGGCATCGTCAGTAGTGAAAATATAATAATTACTAGGGTCTAATGGATGTTTAACAATGATTACGCCTTGCACTGCACTACCATTATTACCTGTTAAACCAGCTTCATTACCCTCAAGCAAACCAGAGTACTTTAAAACTCCATTTTTATCCCAAAGCTTTCTACCATTAGTAAAAAACAATAAATTCCCTTGGTCATCACTAGCGGCAGCAACACCTTCATACTGCGCCACTTGATTGACCCCAACTGTTCCATGTGTAGTTAAAGTATTGGTCGTCCAATTGTAGGTTTGTCCTGTCCATTGATTACCAGCCGCAAAAAACCAATTATTATGAGATGGCCACTCCCAGGCGTATTGCGAATTATTAGGGCATTGCGCCTCCAAAGAAGTTTGGAGTGAAAATGCCATCATACAAAGCAGGGTGGCACGAAAAGAAAGATTTAAAAAAGTCATACTTATCTTTTTAAAGTGTGAAATTGTAAGAAGCTAAATGGCCATTAACAACTAATTCATCACAAAAGTAGAAACGCAGCAGTTATCTAACTAGATTGAAAACTTGCCATACGTTGCCTTAAAATCAAAAATATTTTTAGGATTGAAATTAAAAGAGGGTGCGATTGCAAAGAGTTTATTACATTTGCCCCCTATAAAAAATTTAATATGAAAGATTCAAAAGCCAATCAATTGCTCGACGAGTTAGCAAAAAGCTCAGAACAAAACTTTGACGTTGCGGCAATCGCTTCAAAACTTACCGATATTAGAGCTTATGCTCTTAAAGAAGAAGATCCTTTGGTAACTAAACTCTTGCGTTTATCTAAAGAATATATCGAACAAAACGAGGTTTTCGATTTAGTTTTTGATGGGCCAGAAGAAGATGAAAACAAATTTTCATATTTCCTTAACCTTTTGAAAGGTTCTGAGAACAAATACAACCGCGAAGAATTAGGCGAAGTAAGAGATATCTTAATGGGCAGAAAAAAAGTTGAAGAGGAGGAATAATTTCAGCCATAAAGTAAAAAAAGCCCCTCTCGTATGCTAACGAGCGGGGCTTTTTTACACCCTAAAACAACCCAAAAATTCATTAATAAATTACGGCAATACTGCCTATACGCTCTTTTTTTGATAAGACACCGCTCTCATTATTTACCGAATACAATATTTTATATACGTAAACATCTTCTTGCACCAAGTGGCTATTGTATTTACCATCCCAGCCGGTGCCAATATCTGTGCTTCTAAAGATTTGCTCACCCCAACGATTAAAGATGAGCATTTCAAAATCTTTCACGTTGCTGCCTACAGCCAAAAATTGATTGTTCGTTCCATCGCCATTGGGCGTGAAAGCATTGGGGACAAAGAATGAAGTTGGACAATAATCTATGATTTTTACTTCATCGCTTACCGCGCATTTATCTTCACTCAAAACCACCTTAAAAACTCCTCCGCCATTTACTTCGATAGATGCCGCAGTTTCACCTGTACTCCACAAATAAGAATATTCGCTTGCGGTGGTATCGAGCGTGATGTTTATTGGTCCGTCATCTTCGAAACAACGAGAAGCTTGTACACCATTAATAAATTTACTCAATACATTTTTAGGCAAAACAACTTCCTTCAAATAAACAGTATCGTATGCAGAACAATTGCCATTGCTCACTTTTACCGAATAAGAACCACTATTATCTACCACAATGATGGGTGTTGTAGCTTGTACATTCCACAAGTAAGTGCTACCAGCATTAGTTGCATTCAAAGCCAAAGTCTCTCCTTCACAAATACGAATACTGTCTTGTCCGTTCAACAAATCAAGCACAGGATAAGCTTTAAAATCAACGCGAATAGTATCTTTCGCAGAGCAAGAAAAAGTATCGGTAACGGTTACAAAATAAGAGGCTGTATTCTGCACCAATAAAGAATTAGCCGTAGAATTATCACCCCACAAATAAGTTAAACTTGAAGATGGAGATTGAGGCTGTAGAAGAATAGTGCTTCCCACGCAAGTATCGATATCGTTACCTAAAGCCATAATTGGTTTAGCATGCACACTCACCAAAACGGCAGTATCGGCAGAACAACCTGTGGTATTGCTTGTTACTTCGATAGAATACGAAGCGCCAACAGAAGTATTGATTTTAGCGGTAGTTTCGTTAGTACTCCACAAATAAGAATAGCCTACTCCATAATCGAAACCAATAGTTGCGGCAGCTCCGCTACAAACAGAAGCGGTGGTTGGAATTAATGTAATGTTAGGCAAAGCTTTTAATGAAACCTGAAAACTATCTGCACCGCTGCAGCCATTGCCATCATCAACAGTTAACGAAATTCTTTGTGCAGAAGTAACAACAATACTTTGAGTTGTTGCCCCTGTGCTCCATAAAAAATTATAGCCAGTTGAATAGGGCGAACTAAGAAGCACAGAGCTTTTGGCACAAAAGGAAGTGTCGGGCAAATTAAACACTAACGAACTATTTTCTTTCACATAAATACTGTCTTTGTTGCTACACAATTTACTGTCGGTTACCGTGAGTTTATACCAACCTTCTGCCGAAGCAATCACGCTATCTGCCGTTCCGCTTCCTGCGCCAGACCATTGATAGGTGAAAGCACCTGCTCCTCCTGTGACCATTGGATTAAGGGTGATATTACTTCCCGGACAAATAAACACGCTATCTACACTGGTAATTGCAATCGTAGGATTTAAAGTCACATTAATCGTGTCTTTGTTTTTACATCCCTTGGCATCGGTGGCTTGAAGCGTGTATTGTCCGATAGTATTCACCAAAATACCCGCCGATGTTTCATTAGTGCTCCACAAATAAGACGAAAATGAAGTGGTGGCTTTTAAGGAATCTGAACCATTGGGACACAAAATCTTATCTGCTCCTAAACTCACTGTTGGCAGTGCATTCACATTTACAATGGCACTACCTTGTCCGGTTGTATCACACGTTGCATCCCACACAGAATCCACCTTATAAGTGCCGGCATTCTTCGCGTAAAAAGTATAAGTATTGGCGTTGATAGTAGAAACCATCCATTTTGTTGCACCATTACTCAACTTGATTTTGAATGGTTTTGTTCCTGTTAAAGCAACCGATAATTGCGTGCTGTCTCCTACACAAAATGATTTTGTTCCGCTCATCACAGCCTTTGGCGGCGTGCATGCTAAACAGTGGTAGGGAACAAAAACAGTATCGGTTAAAGTACATTGTGTGTTGGCTGTATTGGTTGCAACAACAGTGTAGGTAGTTGGATTCAAGCCCGAAACATTTGCTGGGGTTCCAGCTATAGCGCCTGGATTCCACACATAAGTATAATTGCCAGGAGTGTAAGGACAGTTCACCACATAATTAAAAGCAGTATAATTTTGATACTGTTGAGCAGTACCAATAGGTATCAATTGATTTAAAACTTTAACACCATTTGGATCTTTTATATAGACTTCAATAGGCGCATTTTGCTGATTGTATCCTGCTACACCCGTGCATGACCCTGACGAAGGCTGCACCTCCACCTCGAATTTAATGCTCTCACCCGAACACATTTTGAAAGTAGCTTTTGTAGGTCGAGGATATGCATTTACCAACACATCTTTGCGCAAACGCATGGCTGCTCCGTTACTTGGAGTAATAATTACAAAAACATCTCGTTCCCACGCAGCATAAGGGGTATCAAAATATACACTCCACTCGCATTCACAATCATCTTGCTCTAATTTTGTTTTTAAAACAGCATCGCAGGCAGTCATACTTTGCACAGAAGCCGTCAATTTTTCGTTCATTGGTGTTGTGAATTTTACTTCTGCGGATAATTTGAATTTGCAGTTGGCCGAAACATTATCTTGAATGGTAATATTGTAAACACCATCGGGCAAATTCGCAATGGAAATAGAAGAACTGGTTCCTGTTTTTGTACCACCAAATTCATCACTTTCATAAGTAATGGTGTAATTACTCGAACCTGTAATATTTAAATTTATGGTGCCTCCGTGCATATTCTGACAAGGAGTATTTACTGTGCTAGCATTAGCAGTTATGCCACAAGCATTGCAATCGTTAACCACAATTGTTTTCGCACAGCATGCAGGCGCGCAACCACCCAAATCGGTATTGCAAACATTAACCGTGTAAACAAAAGTACCCAATGCAGAAGGTGTTAATACCATTTGTTTTTGATTTCCACCCGATACTGCAATGCCGTCTTTATACCAACTATAGGTCATGTTTGGGCCGTCGCCACCATCAATCATCGCTTCTAAAATTACCGATTGCCCCTTACAAATAGTATCGCTTTCGCTGTTGTTGCTGATGTGTGATGCTGGTGCATAATCTCCAATACATTGGCGGTACCCATTGTTGTAGGCAGGTAAACCATCGTTGTGAATTACCGACATCAATGGAATTTCTTTAGGTAAGCCCAAAATAATTTCGTCGATTACGGGACCAATTTGCATAAAAGGCACCGCCGCACCTCCATTCAAAGAATTGAAAACTGCTGTTACATTAGCTGTGGTAGCAGCCATGCGGGCAGGAGTCAGCTCTGAATAAAACAAATAAATCTCGGTTAAATATTGATTCACATCGGCCAAAGTGATGTTGCCATTGTAGTAGCCGTAGCTTACGTGGTTCTGACTAGCACCAGGTGTTGACGTAACAATAGGATTGTTGTACTTATAATAGGTAGATGTTGTATTTTGTTCCAACACATTCATCGTCCAACCAATCACCTCTGGGTACCGACTGGCAGTAGCAGTTAAATCCCAATTTGTAGAAGCAATAGCGGCAGCCCTTCCGGCAGGTGTATAGAGATTAAACCCTTGTCCGCCACCAGCTGTACCACTCACATTATCTTGCACTCCGGCAGCCCAACTGTTCCATCCCGAAGCCATTAGTTTTTCGTAGGCATTAGGATCGGCAGTTGCCGTAATAATTGGCCAAATATCTATTCCCCATGCGTAATCAATTAAGTAGTGATTCAAAATATTTCTATACGCTAAGCCCAAGCACGAAGTAGAAAAGTGCCCTTTAGAAATATAATCTTGATGCTCACCCGGCTGAAATCGCCAAGGCCAAGTTTGGTTCAAATCGCCACACCATGCGTTGGCTTCTTCCATTTGAAAACAACCATCGTGTTGGGTTAAGCCTTCGCTGCATTTTGCGTTAAATGCCGGACTCAAACTATTCCACGGTGTTCGGTTGGCGGGCCATTGTGCACCACAATCACAGGCCATACCTGTTTCGTGTCCGGTGATCGCCATCCAATAAGAAATCTTAGGATGATCAACCCTTTGAATAATATTTCTGTTGTAATTCCAAGCATGCGCAATACCTAAAGCCCATGAAGGGCGATTGGTAGGAATGCTCAAATGCATTGGTCTTTCTTCATTTAAACCATCAACCCCAGCTTGAGGCAAACGTATTTCACCATAAGGGGCGGCGGTTTTTATCAAACAGCTTCTATCGAAAAAAGCGTAAGAAGGATATTGCGGACAATCAAAACGGACTGGCCCCTGCGCCGCTACTTTGCTCCCCCACAGAGCCAAGAATAGCCACATTGTAATTTGTTTAAGAAAAGTACTCATAGTTGTGTTTTCGCTTATTGTGAATTTACAAACTACAACAAGCAAAAACTACGAAATACCTCAACAGATAAGGGATGTCAGTGTTTTGTCAGGGGAAATACTTCTTCTTTTCTAAAGAAGCAAAGACTTCATTTTTGTCTTGAAACAAAAACGAAGCAAAAAGTTCAATGGCAAAAGATGCTGCCCCCGCTCTCTCCAAAAAATTTCAGGCTCCTTAATCCGCCTTTATTTTTTGGTTCACTGCCTTTACGCGCGCCCGCCTTTTGCCAGGGCTAACGCACAACAGTGCTTCTAGATTTGATTGCCGAATAATGATCCTTCAAAGAAGAAAATCATCTCTTACAAACTAAAAAAAATAACTGTGTCATCACCAACACTTTTGACTCAGGCTGCAAATATTTTAGATGCTAACAGAAATTAAGGCTGCATTTTAATTATGGGCCACTATTGTGCGCTGGCCCGAGCCAAAATACGGGCGTGCGGAAAGGCAGTGAACCAAAATCATGAGCCGGATTAAGGAGGCTTAATGATTTTGGAGAGCGGGCTGGCAGTATATTTTGGCTCTTGGCTTTTTTGCTTCGTTTTTTTGCCAAGAAAAAAATGAAGTCTTTGCTTCTTTGAAAAGAAGTGATGATGAGATTGCTTCATCCGTCAGCTGACGGATTCTCGCAATGACGCACTGAGTGCAAGTATCATCACATTCGAAATACTACAACTGCCTCAAATACTCATTCAAAGTAATCTCCTCAGGAACATTAAACTTTTCTCTTAAGCGAGATTTACGCTTATCAAGTGCATTGATAGAAATGTTCAACAAGTTGCAAATGTCTTTGTTGCTCTTACCCATTCTAATGTAAGTACACATCAACAACATCGATTCCTTCATGTTGGGCTCCACGGCTTTTATCTTCTCTAAATAGTCGTTGTGCTCTTTGTTAAAATGCACTTGAAACTCTAACCATTTCTTCTCTTCGTCGCCTTCAGAATTGTTCATCGAATATTCCAATCCCTTAATCTCGGCGCGTAAAGCACGAGGGTCGTCGGTTTTCTCTAACATGGCATCAAGCTTATCACCAATATGCTCAAACAGCTCCTTCTTCTGAGAATAATTCAAAGCGATGTACGATAACTCTGTTTCTTTTTCTTGCAATTCCTTTTGCAACAACTCGGCTTTATGAATGTTTTCTTGCATCAACAATTCCTTTCTTTTCTCTTCCTCCATTTCTAATTGAAGGTTAAGCAATCTCTTTTGGTAGAGCTTATAGCCAAAATAAATTAGGGCAATGAAAATCAATAAATAAATCACCTTCGCGAACGTCGTTCTATACCATGGAGGCAAAATGGTAAATGCATAGGAAGCCTCACCCAGCAAGGTGTATCTTGATAAAGCCTTTACTTTAAATACATAATCACCTTCATACAAATTGGTAAACTCTTTTAAATGCGCTTTGTCAACCTTTTTCCACTCTCCTTCGCCATCTTCCTCTAGCATTACATACCATTGCACATCGTAAAATTTCTCCAACGGAGAATAGGAAAACGAGAAACGCAAGTTATTAGATGAATAAGGGATTTGTAAAGAACTTAAGTCAATTAAACTATCTGAATCGATATCTTGAATTTGACGCAAGGCCACTTTACCAAAATGCGATTTAGGAATATTGTTGTTGGCTAAAATGTATCCATCTGGAGTACCCACCACAAATATATTGTTGTCGATTTCATTAATCATTTCAGAGTTACCAATTAACTCTACCGATATGTTGTTAAGCAAATGCAAACTATCGATTACGTAAGACTTTCCAATTCTCTTTAAAATAACTGGCTGGCGATCTTGAATGGTATATAACAATCCGTCTTTAATTTTTCTAATGCGGTTAAAAGTCAGACCCTCTAACCATTTTTCTTTCATTAAATAAGTGCCTTCTACTTTGTACAAACCTTCAGCAGAAGCAACATATATTGTGTTTTCATCTTTGATCAATTCGGTGAAATAATCTGATTTCAAATTTAGCTTCTTGCAGAAATCTTCCTTAACAGTGAACTTGGTGAATTCTTTATTAGGTATCAAACGATGGAGTCCTGTTGAACCACTTGTAATCCAAATATTGCCATTGTCGTCAAACTCAAAGGTTTTGGCCTGCTCGCTATATCCTTCAATGGTGTTGAAAAACTTCCATTGTCCGCCCACCAAGTGATACACATCTATACCAGCATAAGTACCTACCAAGAAAATATCTTTTCTGCCCGGCACTGTTTTAAACTGCCATGCGCCGCGCCAGCTGCTGGTAGAAATAATACTCGCTACTCCATTTTTAATTTGATATACATCTTTTTGATCGGCACAAAACACTGCATCTTGATGCGCAAACAAGGCCCTAACGAAAGCCTGCACTTCCCCTATTTTCGTGTACTTTTCATTATTAGAAGATGAGTAATACAAACCTTGTGAGGTTCCCAAATAACTAAAGCCTTGAAATTGTAAAGTTGAATAGCCAGCGCCTGCTATACCTGCCGATGCATCAACATTAAAAACAGGCGACGACAAGGGAACAAGAGATATTCCATTAAGAGTAGCAAAACAAATATCACCTTGTGCATTTTGCGCTGCAGCATAAATATAATTGCTAGGTAAGGTTCCGGCATCGGCACTAAAATGATGAATTACTTCAAAGTTTTTTCCTACAACGAACGCACCAGATTGCTCGGTACAAATGATTCTTTTGCCACGAGATATTACCACATCTGAGATAATATTTTTTGCAATGGCATCAACTTGGCTTAATCGTGAAATTGAACCATTGCGGTAAAAGTATACCGCCTCTCTACCATACAAATAATAACCACCGTCAGTACTTTTTTCAATTCCTCTAACCTCTGTGTTCTTTAAATCTCCCTTTAACCAATCAATACCCGTTTCACTCATAAAGCCTATTCCCTTGCCCAATTCATTGAGGCAAAGTGAACCATTTACATTTTCTAAAAACAAGAACTTTTTTCCCTTCGTCGGCAAAGTAACTTCTAATGTTTTACCATTAAAAACATACAAAGCATATTCGGCGGCGAAATAAATTTTGCCTTTATACTCGGCACAATGGTGCACCCAGCCAATACTTTTTCTTAATGAATCGGGTAAAAGATGAGTCAAAGAATGATATTGTAAAGTTCCTTTTGCATCGGCCTCGGCATAGCCTAAATCGTTGTTGGCACCGAAGTATAGTTTATGGTCGGCCGACATGCAAAATGAAATCGGACTATTACTCACGGCCATTTCTGTCTTCTTCCAACTATCGCCATCGTAGGTCAAAATACCATAAGCGTTGGCTACATAGAGCAAGCCTTGATCGTCAAAAAACGCATCGTAATTTACCTGATGCGCATTATAGTCTTTGGTGGAGTATGTCAGTATGCTCGGCGAAAAGCCAAAAACCTGTTGAACACACAAAATTATAGCTGCAAAAATATATCCTCTTCTAAGCATGATAGTAAAAATTACAGTAGTTAACTCCCTTCCAAGATACATCCTCAGAAAAAGATTTGCCATAACAAAACCCTTGATATCACTAAAAAAAGTAAAATGTCAGGATTATGTCAGGGGGTTATACCGGTAAATGGCGGTTTTTGTTTTTAGTGAAATACAAAACTACTCCCAACCTCCTCGTAACTTCTTGGTATCGCCTCTTTTCTTTTTGTCTTTAATTCTTTTTTCTTTTACCGAACGTGGTACTTTTGTTTTTTTGCGTGGTTTGGGTTTAGCAAAACATTTTTCAAGCAAAAGAAAAAACTTTTTTATGGCTAATTCTTTATTGCCCAACTGCGAACGATCGCTTTCTTCGGCAATAATTAAAATTCCTTCGTCGTTGATTTTATTGGCTGCCTTTTGTAAAATAAGGTTCTTTTGTTCATCGCTTAAAAATGCGCTCTGTTGAACATCAAAAAGCAAATGCACCTTGGTTTCTACCTTGTTAACGTTTTGTCCGCCCTTACCGCCACTGCGCGATGTTTTAAATAATATTTCTTTAAGAAGCAATTGCATGAGTGGAAGGTAGAAATAATTTGGCTAATTTACTTCAACTCATCACTATCTTGAGCAAGGCTGTCAGAATATTCGGCAACAGCATGCTAATTTCATGATTACCCCAACAATAACCTTTTCGGCTGGGATCGAACTAGATACGTAGCAAGGGGGAATTTTAAAAAAATATTCTAAGTAAATTGGCCATTTGAACTAAGGTTTTATGCTATTTTTGATTCAAACTCACTGATATGATCGTAGTACTTTCTCCTGCTAAAACTTTAGATTTTGACACTAAAATTCCTACTAAAAGATTCACTGTAAACGAAAACAGTAAACTAAGCATGGAGTTGATAGAAGGCCTAAGAAAACTATCGTCAAAAAAGATATCTACGCTAATGGATTTGAGCGATAAACTTAGCGATTTAAATGTAGAGCGTTATCAAATTTTCACCGAGGAACATCACCCAAAAAATGCCCGACCCGCTGTTTTTACCTTCGATGGAGAAGTGGCGAACGGATTAGATGCTTATCACTTTTCCGACAAAGAATTAGAGGTGGCACAAAACAAAATTCGTTTTCTTTCTGGCTTATACGGCATGCTTAAGCCACTCGATTTAATTCAGCCCTACCGCTTAGAAATGGGCACGAGTTGGGCACCGGGCAAACACAAAAATTTATACGCTTTTTGGGGCGACAAAATTACCGAACAACTAAATGCAGAATTGAAAGGAGAAACCTTGATTAATATAGCATCCAACGAATATTTTAAGGTGATCAATGCTAAAAAATTAAAAAGCGAAATTATCACTTGCACCTTTAAAGAGAAAAAAGGAAAAGAATATAAACCTGTAATGGTTTTTGCCAAAAGAGCACGTGGCATGATGGCCAATTATATTGTTAAAAACAACATCAAAAAAACAGAGGATTTAAAAAATTTCAACTCAGATAAATATGCATTTAATGAGGAATTATCTCTGAGCAACGAATGGATCTTTACACGATAATTTTAGTATATTAGCCTACCAATGAAAATCAAAAGTATCATACTACTTTTACTTCTATGTAGCAGCGTATTAATGGCGCAGCGCGTGGCGTGCGACAAGCTACAGCCACTTAAAATTCTAGCCGAAGAGCCCATTCCATCAATACCCAACGTACAGCAATTTTTTTGGTTTGATGTAGACACTTCCTTTTACGATATGCGTTTTGCCGTTGATTCGGCCTGCCACATAGAATACGATTTGTATGAATATGCAGCCTATTGTTCAACTAAAGATTCACTAGTACCAAAAGCAGGTATTACCACTTACGACAAGGTACTTTCTACCGAAGAAATTTTAAACGGACAGTGTTTTTGTGCCTCTTGCAGCAAAGAACACCGTATTCAATTGCCTCCTAAAAAGCGTTATGTTGTAGCCATAAAAAGTGATTGCGATAGCATATTAATCGACACCCGAATTACCGATGATATTTTGGCTTTGGCGAAAGAAAGTAAATTGAAATGGTATCAAAAAAAATACAAAAAAGGAGATAAACTGGTACTCAACAACATCTTGTTTCAAGCCAATTCTACTTCTTTGTTGAGCCGTTCTAAAACTGAGTTGGCAAGCTTAGCCTACTTGCTTAAAAATAATCCGAATATTAAAATTGAAATCGACGGGCACGTTAACGCTCCTGGCGAAAAAAATACCGATTACAACTTAAAATTATCAGAAGGTAGAGCAAAAGCTATTTACGATTACCTCATAAAAAACGGCATAGAAGCAGCACGCCTAAGCTACAAAGGATATGGCAACACGCAAATGATTTTCCCTAATGCAAAAACCGAAATGGAAATGAAGGTGAACAGAAGGGTGGAGATATTAATACTTTAAAAACGTTCAATGTTCAAAGTTTAATGTTCAAAGTTAGCTAACATTAAACTTTGAACCTTGAACCTTGAACTAATTTTTATGTTGCCTTTTTTTCAAAGAGTTATCGTTCGCGAAAGTGCCCGTTTGGTGAAAAAAATAAAACACCGAACAGGCTCTACAGATAGCGAAGACGTTAGCAAACAAGCCCGTCACCGCGTTGTTTCCATCACGTACATCATCAAAGGTTTAATTTTAATTTCGCTGGGTATTTTCGCAGCTGCTTTCGGGCTCAAAGGCTTTCTTCTCCCCTCTCATTTTGTAGATGGTGGCGTTACCGGAATTTCACTTTTGTTGCAAGCGCACTTTAAAGTATCTCTTTCGTGGTTCATCGTGCTCATCAACATTCCCTTTATTTTATTGGCGTTTACACAAGTAGGAAAGCGCTTCGCCATTAGAAGTATCACCTCTATTTTAGGATTGGCGATTGTTGTAGCCTTTGTAGATTTTCCTGAAATTACCAAAGACAAATTATTAGTTTCTGTTTTTGGCGGATTCTTTTTGGGTGCGGGTATCGGCCTATCGATGAGAGGCGGTGCAGTGCTCGATGGAACAGAAATCTTGGCCATTTACATCAGCAGAAAAGTGGGCTTAACGATTGGGGATGTTATCATTTTATTTAACGTCGTTATCTTTTTAGTCGCAGCATATCTCCTTAAAATTGAATACGCCCTCTACTCCATGCTCACCTATTTCATCGCTTCTAAAACAGTTGATTTCATCGTAGAAGGTATGGAAGAATATATTGGTGTTACTATCATCTCCAACAAGCACGAAGAAATTAGGAAAATGCTTGTGGAGGATATGGGCCGAGGCGTTACCATTTACCAAGGAAGCGGAGGATACAACGCTAATGGCCACAACAAAACCTACCAAGTTATTTACACCATTGTTACGCGATTGGAGATGTCGAGATTGCGCAAAGAATTGGATGAAATCGACCCTAATGCTTTTATGGTCACTACGGGTGTGAAGGATATTAAAGGGGGAATGATTAAGAGGAAGGGTGGGAAGAAATAACGCCCACAATTTGCAAATCAAAATCTTATTACTTACCTTTAGCGTTAGTATCGTTAAGCGTTATCATGATTATTTCCTTTGGTTCAAAAGACACACAGAAAATTTGGGAAGGAGAAAGAGTAAAAAAGCCTTCAATTGAATTGCAAGAAATTGCAAGAAGAAAATTGAGAATGCTCAACAACTCGCAAAATATAATGGATTTGCAAATTCCACCTTCCAACAAATTGGAAAAACTTAAAGGAAATTTAAAAGGATATCACTCCATCAGAATTAACGATCAATGGAGAATTATCTTTAAATGGATTAACGGAAATGCAGAAAAAGTTGAAATACTAGATTACCACTAATATGGCAAAATTAAAAAACATACACCCTGGCGAAGTGCTTCAAGAAGAATTCTTGTTGCCTTTAAACATTAGTGCCTACCGTTTGGCAAAAGACATTGCCATACCACAAACCAGAATTTCTGAAATCATAAAAGGAAACAGAAGAATAACGGCTGATACAGCTTTGCGACTTTCTTTGTATTTCGGTAATTCCCCAAAATTTTGGCTCGGTTTACAAGATGATTATGATATTGAAGAAGAAAACAATCATAAAACACAAGAGTTTAAAACAATAAAACCGCACACCAAAAATGCTGCTTAAGAATAAAATAGTAGTACTACTCATTTTTGCTTCTCCTATTATTTTTCTTTCCTTTTCGAAAAAAGAAAAAGAAGATACGTTTTATTTTAAGAATATTGAGAAGGGCATGTTTTTGATCCCGGGGGCTGGATGAATATTGATCATAAATGCAAAAACTCACTTGGGTGCTTCCCTGCAACAGTTTGCAAGCAAATTGAAACAGACAGCTTTTATCTCTCTAATCATGGGCAGGCAGAAATATATTGGCAATAGCTAAGGAATAAATACATCAGGGCTGAAAAAAGAAAATATAAAAATGTGTTTTTAAAATTACCAACAAACAACCAATGGATTTATGCTGCAGAAGGAGGAAGTGGACTTAATAAATGGACAATACATTGTGAATCCCAACGACATTAGTCGATGTAGAAGATTCGACGGCAATATGGAACGTTGGGGTTATGTCACAGAGGATAAAACTGCTCCCGTTATATCTAAATACCCAAACCAACTCAAAATCTACCATCTCGCCAGCAACGTTGAAGAATACATGCAAGAAAAAGGAATCATCAAAGGAGGAGGATGGAAGGACACAGGATATTATTTACAAAATTTTGTGAGTCAAACTTACGATTCAACAAATGCTACTTCAGAAGACCGTGCATTTAGAGTAGCAATGGAGATTATTAAATAATTTTTCTCGTTTTTCGGGTGTGCACTCTACATGGCGCGGGTCTCCAGACCCGCGACCTACTTACTCCGGCATTTTCAATGCCTATCCCAAAACATTAATTAGACAATACAATTGTCGGAGTAGAGAAGTCACGGGTCTGGAGACCCGCGCCATGGGTTGGTTAATCTACTTTAAATTATCAAACAGTACAGATCTGTAGGGGCGATCTGCCGCTCGCCCGTGAATAGAAAAATCAAAACAATCCTTGCGGGCGAGCGGCAGCTCGCCCCTACGAAGTACTGCACTTAATTTTATGTTTCAGGTTTAAACCTTATTTTTGCCGCACAATCACATTATCATGAAATATTCAAAAGCATTCATCCATACAGAAAGAACCATCAACGATAAGTTAGATGCAACAAGTCATAAATTAAGCATTCAAGCCGGATTGATTCAGCAGGTATCAGCGGGGTTGTATGATTTCTTGCCTCTCGGACACAAAGTATTAGCAAAAATAGAAAGTGTCATTCGCGAAGAATTAAACGCTATTGATTGTCAGGAAATTTCTATGCCTATCGTTCAACCTAAGGAACTGTGGGAAGAATCGGGCCGCTGGAATGTGTACGGAAAAGAGATGTTGAAATTTAAAAATCGTGATGACAGAGAATTTTGTTTCGGTCCAACACACGAAGAAGTAGTAATCGATTTAGTGCGCACCAAAATAACATCCTACAAACAATTTCCTTTTACACTTTACCAAATTGGCAGAAAATTTCGCGATGAAATGCGACCAAAAAATGGCTTGCTACGCGGTAAAGAATTCATGATGAAAGATGCATACAGCTTCCACACATCAAACGAAGATTTAGATAGAGAATACAATGCTTTACGCACAGCATATTTCAATATTTTTAGTCGATTAGGATTGAAAGTAATTGGTATACCAGCCGACCCAGGTGAAATTGGTGGAGATGGCAGTGAAGAAGTGGTAGCATTCTCAAAATTTGGTGAAGATTATTTCATCGAAGAAAATGGCGTTGCTACCAAAATTGAAGAAAATGAAGTAGAGAAATATTCTGCTACACATGAGGTTTATCGTGGTATTGAGGTAGGACACATCTTCAAACTGGGCACCAAATATTCATCTGCCATGAACTTCAATTTTGTGAACAGAGAAGGCAAAAAAGAACCTGTAATTATGGGTTGCTACGGTATTGGGGTGAGCCGAATTGTAAACGCCATTTTAGAACAAAACAACGACGAAAAAGGAATCAAATGGCCAGTGGCTGTGGCTCCTTACGTACTATCAATTATTCCTTTAAAATACCAAGGTTCTGAATTTGAACCAGTAGCTTTAGAATTGGAAAAAGCTTTTGAAAAAGCAGGTGTTTCAACTTTGGTTGACGACCGCGATATGGGCATGGGCGCTAAAATTAAAGACAGCGATTTAATTGGTGTACCATTCAAAATAATTTTAGGAAGACGTTTCAGTGAAGCCAAAGAATTCGAATTGGAATTTAGAGCAACGGGTGAGAAAAAAGTTTTGGTGTACAAGGGTGAAGAAACGGTGAAGGAAATATTGGAATTGATTAAGTAATTGTAGGGCGAAAAATTTTTCGCCCCTATTGCACACCATCATGTGCCCGCCGCCATGAATCGTATAATCTACTTTCACAAAACGAGCCAGCAAGAGCTCAATTTACAAACAAACCATAAATTAAATATGAAATACTTGTTACTGCAAAGCTCCAAGCAATCGGCGTTAGTATAAGAACTGGAATTACTGCTTTGTGTTTACCAAAATACTTGGCCACTAAAATTACCGCTGCAGGCACAGAAATTATTCCCATTAAGGAAGCCATACCCACCAAGCCAAAACGGTTTTTAATTCTTACTGTTCTTCTATTCTGCTTGGTAAATACTTTTTTTGGTTTCTTACTTTTAAAGAGGGATAGAATTTTCTTTCCTGAGAAGAAAAATACCAACGCGCCAAAAACTCCTCCCGATGAGGTAATAATGATAGTAGTCCAAAACGATTGACCTGCCGCTATCATCCCCATAGGAGTAAACAATATTTTCACTCCACTCAATAAAAACAAAGTGACGGCCTCTATAATCCCAATCTCAAGCATGGGCTAAAAGTGCGGAAAACTATTGAAAATAAAAATTTATAGAAGTTAAAATATATTTATAGTTTTAGGTATGAAATACTTTGTGCTACTAATACTATCGGCGACTTTATCCTTTAATTCTTGCACCGCTCCCTCTACTAAAGAATCCTCTGTTTTAGTGAACACTTGGATTTTCAATGGCGAAAAAATAACCACCAACAAAACAGGTTATGTTGTTACTGATACCCGCTACGACAAATACAAATACATGGATTTATACAGCAACGGTGGCGGTAGTTTATGGGGTGGCGCAGCTATTTTAGATGGCGTTGTGAGTTGGAATGAAAAAGCTAAAATTTTGGAGCTGCAAGCCAAAAATGATGGCGGTGCTTTACTAAATGTAGAAAAATACGATATCGACAGCGTAAGTGCATTGTATTTAAAAATGACCTGCAGCGAAGAGCACAACGATACTCTTATAGTTAAAGAATTACTGTTTAAAAGGTAATTTATTTAAACGCCGAAATTCCCGTTACATCATGCCCTGTAATCAACAAATGAATGTCGTGTGTTCCTTCATAAGTAATTACCGATTCTAAATTCATCATGTGACGCATAATTGGATATTCACCTGTGATGCCCATTGCGCCATGAATCTGACGCGCCTCACGAGCAATCTCTAAAGCCATATTAACATTGTTTCTTTTGGCCATAGAAATTTGAGCTGTAGTTGCCTTACCCTGATTTTTTAAAGTACCTAAACGCCAAACCAACAATTGCGCTTTGGTAATTTCGGTAATCATTTCGGCCAATTTCTTTTGTTGCAATTGAAAGGAAGCCAATGGTTTTTCAAATTGCATTCTTTCTTGAGAATATCTTAAAGCCGAATCGTAGCAATCCATTGCTGCACCAATTGCTCCCCATGCAATACCATAACGTGCAGAATCTAAACAACCCAGCGGAGCGCCCAAACCATCTTTATTAGGCAATAAATTCTCTTTCGGAACTTTCACATTGTCAAATACCAATTCTCCGGTAGCCGATGCGCGTAAAGACCATTTGCCATGCGTCTCAGGCGTAGTGAAACCGGGCATACCACGTTCTACAATTATTCCTTTAATGCGACCTTCTTCATTTTTTGCCCACACCACAGCGATATCAGCAAAAGGTGCATTCGATATCCACATCTTCGCACCATTCAATAAATAATGATCGCCTTTGTCTTTAATATTGGTTACCATTCCGCTGGGATTCGAACCATGGTCGGGTTCTGTCAACCCAAAACAACCCATCATCTCACCGGTAGCCAACTTTGGCAAATATTTTTTACGTTGTTCTTCAGAACCATAAGCATAAATAGGATACATCACCAATGAGGATTGTACCGATGCGGTAGATCGAATTCCAGAGTCTCCTCTTTCTAATTCTTGCATGATTAAACCATAAGAAATATGATCCAATCCCGCTCCACCATATTCTTGTGGAATATAGGGTCCAAAGGCACCAATTTCACCCAAGCCTTTCAATAAATGTTTGGGGAAAATCGCTTTCTGACAATGGTCTTCAATAATTGGAGAAACCTCTTTACTAACCCACTGGCGCGCTGCATCGCGCACCATCTTTTGCTCATCGCTCAACAACTCATCAATATTGTAATAATCTACCCCTTTAAATTGATTCTTGCTCATGACTTTTGATTTATAAATTGAAGATACACTTTTAAGCAATTTAATTTTTACGATGCTCGAAAATTTTTATTATTTCATACCTTAGCAACGCACAAAAAAACAATTAAATGAACGCCATTCCTAAAATACAACCACACGGAGATTGGTTAATTGGCGTTCTTCTTTTCATCACTGTGCTTTTTGCTTCCACCATATATTCTTACAGAAAATTAATGTGGAAGGCCATTCTATCTGGATTTTTTAAGCAATACTACATCAGCTTGCAGCGAGAAGAAAATGAGATTTATAAAAAAGTGTCGGCCCGACTCAATTTCATATCCCTTTTGGTTTTGGCTTTGTTTATTTATTTGTGGCTGCACAAAACCAATTTACAGGCCCCATTATGGTACATAAAAATGAACGGCTATATTTTCAAAGGCTTTTCATTGTACTTGCTGCTCTTTGCAATAGTCACCTTCCTTGTATTTTTGCAAATTACTATTATCCGCTTTTTGGCGTTTATTTTCAACACGCAAAACGAAGCCAAGGAGCATGAATTCAATTTATGGCTCATTTACAAGTTATTGGGAGTTTATAGTCTGCCTCTTGTTTTTTTTATTGCGTACTCTAACGACACTATCGCTTCATTCCTATTGTATTTCAGCCTTATACTCTTTGCAGCTGTATTGCTCAGAAGATATTTTATTGGGTTTAAGTTGGGTTTAAGCATGAATTCGTTTCCAAAAATCTATTCAATTTTGTATATTTGCACTTTAGAAATTTTGCCCATAGCAATATTGGTGAAATTGTATAAAACTGAGATTCAAACGATACTAAGTTTTTAAAAGGTATTAAATGAAGAAAGTGCAAAGTATTTTGGTGTCGCAACCAGAGCCAGATGACGCAAAATCTCCTTACGGCGAGTTAGCAAGTAAATATAAACTGAAAATTGATTTTCGCTCTTTTATACACGTAGAGGGCGTTGACATTAAAGAATTCAGGAAACAAAAAATTAATATTCCCGATTATACCGCGGTGATTTTAACCAGCAAGAATGCGGTAGATCATTATTTCCGCGTTGCAGAAGAAGTACGTTTTACGGTGCCCGATACCATGAAATATTTTTGTATTAGTGAGGCTGTGGCCTTCTACCTTCAAAAATATGTGGTGTACCGCAAAAGAAAGATTTTCCACGGCAAACAAACTTTTCCCGATTTGATGGAACTCATCAAAAAACACAAAACTGAAAAGTACTTGTTGCCTTCCTCTGATATTTTAGTGCCTATCATACCTGAATTGCTAGACAAAGCTGGAATCGACTACAGCAGAGCTGTTCTATTTAACACAGTAGCCAGCGACTTGAGTGATTTAGAAAATGTATTCTACGACTTATTGGTGTTCTATTCTCCTGCCGGGATTGAATCGTTATTTAAAAACTTCCCTAAGTTCAAGCAAAACAAAACTTTGATTGCAGCTTATGGCGAAAGCACCAAAAAAGCAGTAGAAAAAGCAGGTTTAAAATTAAATATTGCCGCTCCGCAAGATGCGCCATCTATGACTATGGCCATTGAGAAATACATCAAGGCTAACAAATAAAACATGCTGGCTAAACTCAAAATTTTTGAAGTAGTTTGGCTTCTGCTCTTTGGCCTTAGCACCTGCACATTTTTGTACATCTTTCTTCAAAAGGATTTTTCAAATGCAGCCAATTGGCTATTGCTCATGGCTGTTTCGGCCTTCTTCTACTTTCGTAGGCGCAAAATCAGAAAAGAACTAAACCAGCAATAAATGGAAATATTCATCATCATTGCTGCCTCTTTACTCTTCTCAGCCATCTTCTCGGGCATGGAAATCGCCTTCGTTTCTGCCAATAAAATGGAAATTGAATTGGAAGGCAAATCGGGAGGGTTTTTAGCAGGTATCGTTTCTAAATTTGTAAGCACCCCCTCTCGCTTTTTGGCCACCATGTTAATTGGAAACAACATCTCATTAGTAGTTTACTCCACTTACATGGAAGGTATTTTAGAAGAAAGTTTAGCCAATCATGTGGGCAATCTTTTTCTTTTGTTCTTCTTACAAACCATTATCTCTACTGCCATCATCTTAATTTTAGGAGAATATATTCCAAAAAATATTTTTAGAACCTATCCTATCAAAGCTCTCAAACTTTTTGCTGCACCTATCTATGTTTTCTATCTATTGTTGAAATGGGTAGTTGCCTTTACCATTTGGGTTTCGCGAATGTTTTTGAAAGTTGTCTTCAAGACAGAAGTATCTGATGAACCGCCTATTTTCGACCGCCTCGACTTAGAAAAATACTTGGAGGATCGCACGAGTCAGATCGACGAAAACGCACAAGTAGACCACGAAGTACACATTTACAAAAACGCACTCGATTTTTCGAACATCAAAGCGCGCGAATGTATGGTTCCTCGTACCGAACTTATTTGCATGGACATTCAGTCATCGGTACCCTCTTTGGTAAAAACTTTTACAGAAACAGGTTTATCTAAAGTTTTAATTTTTAGAGGTTCTATAGACAACATCGTTGGTTTTGTGCACACCATGGAGCTTTTCAAGAATCCGAAAGAAATTAAAACCATGACCTTACCCGTTTTTTATGTGCCCGAAACCATGCCTGCCGATCAATTGCTAAACGCCTTCATTCAAAAGAAAAAGAGCGTGGCCATAGTGGTTGATGAATTCGGTGGAACATCGGGCATGATTACCATGGAAGATGTAATGGAAGAAATTTTTGGGGAGATTGAAGACGAACACGATTCACCAGAATTGATAGAAGAACAAATTGACGACAATGAATTTTTATTCTCGGCACGTATTGAAATTGACTACCTCAACCAAAAATACAATTTGAATTTACCAACCGATGATGGGTATGAAACCTTGGCCGGACTCATCTTCGCGCACCACGAAACCATACCTAAAGATGGTGAACACATCATTATTCACGCCTTCGATTTCTTGATAGAAAAAGTAAGCAACAACCGCATCGATTTGGTGAGGGTTTTCAATCGAAAGGAGAATTAAACAGTTGCTATACCACAGGTGGGATTATCTCCCACAGATCGCGCAGATTTTCACAGAGGTTCCAAATAAATAAACTGTATATCAGCGTGGCTTCTGCGGAAATCTGCGTGATCTGTGGGAGCATAAGCAACTATTTCTTATTTGAGCGTTTTATGTTTTTAAATCTATTGTTATGATTAGAAAATTAAAGACGCTTTTTATATTTTATTTGGCTGTTACTTTATTTGTAATTGCTTGTTGTAAACCCCCTCTAGATTATTTCATAATCGATTCGCTCAATGTTGAACTTACAGGGAAACAAAATTACTCTAACATCTCTCAAGGAGACACTTTGTATTATACTAATAACAAAGAGTATGTAGATTCTAATTTGGCAAATACAGATACTATGTACTTATCATTGATTCTAAACACAATGTATGTTGCCGAAAATCAAATTAATTTTATCTCGTCTGCCTACGCTTCAAAGTGCAAGTCTAATGGAAAATATGGCTTAAAAAATAAAATTAAAAAAATACAGATAATGAGCAATCAACCTTTTCAAAATAGAGCAGCATATAGTAGTATAAATGATTTATTAAACTTTCAATATTCACAACATTACGGTGACCCTCAAATTCACACTCATGATTCTGTGGTTAATTTTTTGAATACAAATAAATTTTATTTCAATCCTGTGTTTATCTCCATTCCTCAAAAACCAAACAACAATTCACACTTCCGATTTATTACAGAATTAGAATTTGAAGACGGACAAAAAATACGAGATAGTAGTGTAGTATTGAAGTGGGAATAAATTATGCCTATTATGAAAAATATTCCGCTTAAGAGTGTACTTTCTTTTCTCTTCGAGACTCACACGCTCCCCAACGCATTGCCTTAATCCATTCCAATTAACACAAAATTAAACTTGTCTTTTCAATTCGCTTTCCTATTTTCATCACCCCTAAACAAAAATTATGTTTCTCAAAAAAATATTATCGCTTTTCGGAATAGTAGTAATCACCATGTTTTTTTTATCCTCATCTTGTAAAAAAGATAAGAAAATAGAAATCACGCCTTATTACCTTAATAAAGAAATTAAAGACTATTTAGATTTTAAACCAGGTTCTTATTGGATTTACAGAGATACAGCAACGAAGCAGGAAGATTCTGTATATGTGTTTAACTATCGTTACGGCATTTCAAAAACACCATATAAATCTTACGAATTAGAATGGATACATTATAATCAAAAATGGAAAAACAAAGAAATTGTAACCAGCATATATTGTGCCGACGAATCGCCTCCAAACTACTGCTTTAGCACTTACACTAATACTGAAGCTACAGGTGGAGGAGGGCTTCATTCCTTACTTTATATAGATAATGCAAATACTCCAACAAATGCATTTGAACCTGGAGCAGATTTAATCCACTATACAACAATTAAAATATTAGACTCTACTTTTACGGATGTTTATTTTTATTCAGCTAGTTTTAACGGCTACAATCTGCTGCATGGTGCGTATTTTAAAAAACACGTAGGTATAGTAAGAATGGACTTTATGGATAGTACTGTTTATGAATTGGTTCGTTATCATGTACTTCAATAGTTTATTATCAATTCAACTTAGAAAAAATAACACTTATTTACATTTTATGAGAAAGTTTTTCCTTTTTTTGTCTTTTGCATTTACTTGTTCAATTGCGATTGCCTCTGAACACGATGGCTTAGGCCTTGTTTCCATAATAAATTCTAAAGAATTGAATAATCAAAATGGAAGTTTTACAGTTGACCTTAAATTAAATTTTAGTGAAGAAGTAATTTTAAATCAAAGCATTGTTGCTTCACGCTTGCCCGAGGGTTTTTCTATCGTACCAGTAGCCATAGGTGGAAATTACTCCGCCGGGAATTCAGTGCATTATTCGCTTACAGTTAATTATGATAAAACGCATTTACCTTTTTTTCGAAGGAAATAATAGTACAAATCCCATATATTCAAAATGGCGAGCAAAAGGCATTTTTAGCTTCATTTATGGTTTATTTTACTCCATATGGCACCACTGAAATTTGGGATTTAAAGGATTATACAAAATTAAAACGAGTTTGGTTGAGCGGGAATGAGGAAAGTAAAATTCGACAAAATATTTCTAAAACAAATATCCCTGTTTCTACATTGCCGGAAAATTATCGTGATTCTATTCCCGATTCATTGATTTCATTAAAATATGTTGAAGGATTGGCTTATGCTGTTCCTATGTTATATTCAGGTGAATCAAATATTAGTTATAAAGCGGAGAGTGTTTTTAATTCTTGTGTAACAAAAATTAAAGGCACAGTAAAAGGATACTTTTGGAATGAAAAATATTTAGTTTGGGACTATTTACCCCTTGAAGGGTTGGAGGTAAAAATTAGGGGGCTTAATCTAAGTCCAGCAATACCAATAGCCACCGTTATCACTAACAAAAATGGAGAATTTGAATACACTTACGTTCAGTCATTTTGTATAAATACAATATTCTATGCCGATGTTTACGCCCAAAACGAGGAGCATGATATAAAAGGGAAATTTGGAAAATATTCATTGGTGGTAAAAAAACAAACTTCAGCAATAATAACAGTTGATGATAATGGCAATGTAGATTTAGGCACTATAGAAGGACTGAATGAACATAAAGCAGTTTCTTTGGCCTATAAAGCTTGGGAATTTTGTGAAGCACAAGGGCTAAGCATAGATAAAGGGTTGTCGGTATTGTATTACGATGTAGAAAATCCTAATGACGGTGCATATTATAATGCTGTTACCAAGAATATTTATTGCCCGAGTAATGCCGCTATTGATGAAAGTACAATTTATCATGAATTTGGGCACTTTGTTATGGATATCGTTCAGAAAGATAAAATTTCATTGGCCGACCCAGGAGGTTCTCACTCTTTTTCAAGTGATTTAATTCCGGCTCAAGCATGGACAGAAGGATGGGCAAATGCATTTGAAGCAATGGTAGATGCATATCACCGTAATTACGATAATGAATATGGTTTATTTGGTTGGGGACCAGGAGTCAGTCCAATAAATATTGATTTATATAATAGTGCCGTTATAAAATCTGTTAGTAACGGTTTCCACACCGAATACGCTGTTGCATGCTCTATTTTTGATTTTTGGGATGGCGCCTTCTTGGGAGGAAATACTTGGAGTGACTATGGGCAAGACCAAATCAATCTTAGTTTTAAAGAAATAATAGCCCCTTTCGATGATTATGCTCCCGATGATTTTTTTGAATATTTTGAACGATTATTAGCACGCTCCCCGCTAAATACAAACTTAAAATTGCGAAGCGAAGCTGGAAATATTCTTCGTTTGAATGAAATGGTAAGACATGTAAGTAGTTATGAGTTAATATATGATTCTGGATCAACTAAATTGCGCTGGGAATTCAATGATGATGGTAATGGAACAATCGCAACTGGCCCAGTACAAAGAACAACACAAAACGAAACCAATTATGTGGTACTTATTCCATATATAACCACCTACAAAATGGTGTATTATAATCCAGGAGCAAATTTTGATATCGCAGCAACGGCAAATATGAATTTCACCGATCCTATTGCTTCTGGGCCTAATATTAAAAATCTTACTTATCGTTCCAGCACCTCTGTTCTTCGCACAGGCACAACTTATGGCAGGGCTAATATTTCTGTATTAAACAATGGAAATGTATTTATTGGTGGTGTTAATGGCGCTAATCCATTTGAATTAATTATTGGTGAACAAACATACATGAATATTCAAAGTGGAGGAATTGTAACCATTCGCAAAGGTTCGCCATTAAGAATACAAAAAAATGGAACACTAAGAATGCACGGTGGAGCTACAATGATTATTGAAGATGGCGCAAAACTTATCGTTGAAACAAATGCTTATTTATGTCTTTCATCATCTACTAATATTCAGGTGCTGGGCAATTTTTCTACATCCCTACAAGTATCTGTATACCAAAAAGGAGTGCATTCATTTACTCAACTTAACCCTTCTTATGTTTGCGAAGGATTGGAAGAGTTATTTCCATATAATTACTCAGGAATGAGTTTACAAAAAATAGGAAATGTAAATTGCGTAAATGGTCAATTTCAATTTAAAGTCACAGGAGCTTTTCCAATTAATGCGCAAAATCCAAAAATCTGCTGGGCTTTTCCAAGTGAGTGGACTGTAAATTCGAATCCTAATTGCGAATCATGGGCAACTGACGCTGGCGGTTCGGTAAACGATTGGGGCAATAAAAATTACGCTCCTGGAGAAGTGAAAGTCTTAATCAGCTCTTCTTTAGGCTTGCAATCTTTCTCTTATTATGTTGCTCCGGTTTCATATCCTGTGCTTACTTCATTGAGTGATAATCCATATTATATTTGTCAAACTGATGTAAAAGGAGGAGTTAAAATTCAGGCTGCGGGAGGAGTAGGAAGTACTTACAATTTCACATGGACAAATCACTGGGGATTGAATCATACCATTACCAACACCGCAAATTCTTCTAACTTGAAATTTGTTTCTCCACAGTGGTCTACATCGGCACAAACAGCACAAATAATTGCTACTGATGCTAATGGCTGTACAAGTGCTCCTTTAGCTGTTACGGTGTATCCAAATTCAAACGGTTGGACTTCAGCGCCAATGTACACCTCTAGCCAAAATCAACATTCAACGATGAGCGAAACAAATCCTTACGCTAAATATGTATCTGAACAAAAAGGAAATGTTTATTACGTGGGTAACGACCATAAAATTTATACTTACACTTACGTTGTAAATGCTTGGCAGAATTATGCTATTCCGCAAGGTGCTTCCGTAGCCAATGCTGCAGGACCCATCATCATGAAAGAACTTTCCCCTGGCAATAGAATTTTGTATTATGTTGGTACCGATGGTAAAATTTATGCCCTTGAGGCTACTGGTGGCAGTGCCACATGGACGGCAAATTCATCATTAACCATTAACGCAGGCATCACCAGTTTTCCAGAATGGTCGAAATTAGCCTTAGTAAAAAAAGGGGCAAATACTGTTTTGGTATATGAGAAAAATGGCTCTTTGTACGATGAAACAAATGCCTTACTTACCAATATTTCGAATGTTGGCGTAAGCATTAACGGAGGCTTGGAAATAGCATCGTTCAACAACGTTATTTTTTAAAGAAAACAGGGTTATTTTGCCAAATACAACATGGATACGAGAATAGAAACTGTTTATTCTACTATGTATGTAGATGAGTACTCAGACCTTAGCGCCAGCAATAGCGGTGATGTTTGGTTTACTCAATGGGGAACTATGTACAACTACAACTGGTTTACCAATAACTTTACAGGAGTGTGGGATGCCTATAATCAATCTCAAAATTTTAGCATCAACAAAACATCGGGAGTGGTTTACTTTGCAAAACTCAACGATTTCTACCAGCTGTATTATTCGGCAAGTAGCAATTCTTGGAAAACAAATAAAATAGGCTATGGTTACCCGAATGGAGCGATTCATTTTTCTAACCCGAACGTGTTTTACAATTCGGGTAGTTATGTACACGACTTGTTTTACTATTTACAAGGCTGTGAGCCATCTATCTTTAAAACAGGCGATCTAGAATTCTCCACTGGTCCCGAGGATTATTTAGATTTAGGCAAGCCTCGTATAAACGAAGAAAATAATGACAAAATAAAAATCACTGTTTTTCCTCAACCAGCCAACGATGGGAATTTTGTAGTTTCGTACACATTAGGTGTTGAAACTAAAATAAAAATTGAACTTTACGATATCACAGGTAAATTAATGCAAAACTTAAGTAGCAATAGCCAAACTGAAGGACATCACGAAGAAAGTTTTAACGTAAATGTAGCCGATGGAATTTATTTGGTTCGATTGAATACTGAAAGTGGATTGAATACAACAAAGAAATTAATTATAAAATGATGAAAAAGCCCGTAAAAACGGGCTTTTTTCTTATGCCTTTGTTAAGCCAATATTATTTACATTTCTTTTTATTTTTCCCTTATTCTATTGTATATTCGTGCCTCTTAAAAAATTATATCAATGGCTATTATCCAAAAATTAAGAAGTAAGTCGGGCTTAATGCTTGTCGTTATAGGTGGAAGTTTATTGCTTTTCGTGCTAATGGACGCCTTTTCAAACAAAGCTGGCGGAGGTTTAGGAAGCTCAGATCCGAACGAATTGGGCGAAGTAAACGGAACTATCGTTGAAACAAAAGATTACAATGAATATGTGCAAAGTGCCGAAATGAGACAAAGAAGACAGTCTCAAGGTATGCCTATTGATGATTACACCAAACAACAAATTAACGAAGCAGCTTGGAATCAATTGGTTACATTAACATTGGTAGAGGAAGAATGTGATAAAATTGGTATCTCATCTAGCGACGACGAAGTAGCAGATATTTTCTTAAATCCAGGTTATGGCTTCACGCAAACAGTTGCCGAAATGTTGAAAGTAAATCCAGAAAGCGTTGAACAACTAAGAGAAGCGATTAAAAACAGTAGTGATGCTAAGGTATTGAACGAAGTAACGAAATTCGAGAAACAAATTCGTACCCAGCTGAACGCAATGAAATACCAAAACTTGTTGAAAGCTGCATTTGTTGCCACTAAGTCGGAAGCGAAATACCAATACACTTTGGCAAATGAAAACGTGGAGTTTGAAATTGCCAGCCTTTCTTTCTCTAACGGAATAGTGAACGATTCAACCATTAAAGTAAGCGATGAAGAATTACAAGCGGCTTACGACAAAAACAAAAACGACTATAAACAAAAAGAAGGTAGAGATATTAAATTGTTGCTATTCCCTCAAGAGGCTTCGGCTAAAGATGAAGCAGCACTCTTCTCAACAATGGAAGAAATTAAAACTCGTTTCATCGCTTTCAAAGGAAACGACGCTACTTTTGTAAATAGCGAATCTGACCCTAATGCACCCTTCGACGCAGCTTACCACAAAAAAAGCGATGGTTTGCCAACCGCCATTGATTCTAATTTTGCTTCTTTAAACGAAGGTCAAGTTTTTGGCCCCTACCAAGAGTTCGGCGTTAACGGTAAAAAAGTATTGCGTGTAAGCAAAGTGTTAAAAGTTAAACAATTGGCCGACTCAGTGAGAGTGAAACACGTGTTGATCTCATTGAGAGGTTTACCTGATGTTCCTGGTTCAGATAAATTCCCTATCACTTCTGAAGAAAGATTATTCTCTGTTGCCGATTCATTGTACAAAAAAGTACAAAAAAATCCGGCCTTGTTTGACGAGATGATTGTAAAACATTCTGATGATATTATGACCAAAGCAACTGGTGGTGATATTGGCTGGGTGAACCAAACCAATAAGTATAGCTATATGTTCGACTCTTGTATGTTAAACACTGGCTCTGTAATGAAAATTATGGGTAGAGATGGTATTCACTTGGTGAAAGTATTGCAACAAGGTGGCTTAACTAAAAAAGTGAATGTGGGTACAATCTCTCGTGAACTTAAAATTTCTGATGATTCTAAATTTGCTATTCAAGCAACAGCCAACAAAGCTGCCGATTTGTTGAAAAACAAAAAAGAAAAAATCGATTCTATGGCCACTAAGAATGGCTACCGCATGATGCAACAAATGGCTATAGGTAAAAACGACATTTATGTGCAAGGTTTGCAAGGTGCGCGTGAGATTGTAAAATGGACTTACAATGCTAACCTAGGTGATGTATCTAATGTATTTGATATCGCTGAAAACTTTGTGGTTGTCTCTTTAGAAAAAGAATATGAAGAAGGCCTTAAATCTATAGAAGACGAGCAAGTTAAAAGAGAATTAGAAATGAAAGTGCGCAACGAGAAAAAAGGCGCTATTCTTCAAAAGAAGCTAAACGATGCTATTGCTAAAGGTGCTAAATCATTGCAAGATATTAAAACCATGTTACCTGAAGTAAACATTGAAAAAAGCACTCCTGCTCCTCTTTCTGGAGGTACTATCTACTCTTACGAAAACGATGTAATTGGTATGGTGGGCGCTTTGCCTGTTAAAACCATGTCGAAAGCAATCGTTGGTAGAAATGGTGTGTATGTAGTTTATGTACTTAATAAATCGGGCTTGCTGCCTATTACCGATTTCACGCAAGAAGCAAACGAATTGAACAACAAGAACAAAACAATGGTTGATCAGTTTATTGGCGATGCTTTAAAAACCAACGCCGATATTGAAGACTATCGTTTTGAGAAATTAGATTAATCACATCAAGATTTAAAATAATAAGGTTGGGCCAACACTCAACCTTATTTTTTTGAATTTTCTTACCAAAAAAGCTAGATTATGCGTTAATTGTAGCAGCGTTTAAATGAGCAGCAATCTTCACAAACATATTACCCTATTTTTGTTCTTGCTACTGATTCATTTTGGCTTCGCACAAAGCAATAGCAATATAAGAACTAAAACCATAGTGGTTAACAACGACACTTTGGTAATCGACACCTTTAGCATTGTACCTGGTAGTTTGGTAAGCAACAACAATTCTTTTGTTATAGACAACATCAACGCAAGACTTCTTTTCAGCAAAGTTAACTACGATACACTTCATTTAAGCTATAGAGTTTTTCCTTTTAAAGTGAATGCCCCTGTAATGCACAAAGACTCTGCAAAGATGAGTATAGCGCCCATTTTAGTGAAAAATTTAAATAGTAAATCAACTGTAAAAGAAGATATTTTTAATACAGGCGGACTCAACAAAGGGGGTAGTATTTCTAGAGGAATTTCCTTTGGAAACAATCAAGATTTAGCCGTAAACTCTAACCTAAACCTTCAACTATCGGGTAAAATTTACGAGGATATTGAGGTGCTGGCCGCTATTTCCGATAATACCATTCCCATTCAAGCCGATGGAAACACACAACAATTGCAAGAGTTTGATAAGGTGTACATTCAGTTTAAAAAGAACAATACACGCTTGCTCACTGGTGATTTTCAAATTACAGAAAGCACCGATAAGTTCTTGCGTTTCAACAAAAAAGCGCAAGGCCTAAGCTTTTCCACAGAATACAAAATGGCTAATTTGAACAATGGTTTTCAACCCGTGCACCACAGCGACTTAAATGTTGCGCTCTCCAAAGGTAAATTCTCGCGCTACCAAATCAACGGCGTTGAAGGAAACCAAGGTCCGTACAAGCTGCGCGGCGCCGAAAACGAAAGCTTTATTATTGTGTTATCGGGAACTGAAAAAATTTATGTGGATGGTAAGCTGCTAACACGCGGACAAAACAACGAGTACATCATAGACTACAACAATGCTGAAATCACCTTTACCTCGCAACAACTCATCACCAAAGACAAAAGAATCATTGTAGAATTTCAATATTCCGATAGAAACTTTACGCGAACATTACTGCATGCAAAAAATGATTTCACCTTCAAGAAACTATCACTGTCACTCAATCTCTACAGCGAGCAAGATGTTAAAGAACAACAACTGCAGCAACAATTAAACGACGAACAAATCAAAATTTTACAAGACGTTGGCGACAGTATTCATCTGGCTCTTTCGCCTAACATTGATACCATGACCTACTCGGCCAATTATGTACTGTATGAGAAAAAAGATACTACTGTTAATTCCATAACATATACCATGTATCAATACTCTACAGATGCCACTAAAGCAAAATACAGATTGGCCTTTAGCGATTTCGGACAAGGGAAAGGAAACTACATCTTCGCCAATTCATCGGTAAATGGGAGAACTTACCAATGGGTTGCACCATTAAATGGCGTACCGCAGGGGCGATACGAACCTCAATCTTTGCTCATCACCCCTAAACAACGCCAAATGGCCACTTTAGGCGCAAAATACAAGCCTAATAAGAACACCATTGTTGAAGGTGAATTTGCCGCCAGCAACAAGAACAACAATATGTATTCAGCTAAAGACAAAGGAGATGATAGTGGCATAGCCCTTCAACTTCATTTTGAAAACAAGCAAAACAAAGACAGCAATTCTATAGCCTACAAAACCATAGCCGATTATCAATTGGTACACAAAAACTTCTCAGCTATCGAGCGCTTTAGAAGCACAGAGTTTGAGAGGGATTGGAACATCGCCGGACTATCCTCCATCAACGAAACAGAGCACTATGGAACACTAAAATTTGAAATGAGCAAAAGCAGTAAAAAATCTATCAATCTCAATTCTTCTGTATTCACTAAAGGCAGTTATTACAAAGGTTTTAAACTAGGTAGCGAACTTAAATACTACAACAAAATAGGCACATCTCTATTGGCCGATGCAAGCTTTCTAAAAAGCTACGGCACCGCCATTAACACTCAATTTATTCGATACAAAGGCACCTTGTCGCAAAAAGCAGGTTTGTTTGTTTTCGGACTCAAAACAGAACAAGACAACAACAGAATTTACGACGCCGTAGCAGACACTATCGTTAACACTAGTTTTGTATTTCAAGAAAACGGAGTGTTTATTACCACTGCAGAAACATTGAAAAATAGCTTTAACCTAAGTTTCGACAGGCGTACCGACTATGGCGCTAAAAACAATAACATTATCAAAAGTACCGTGGCCGACAATCTTCAAGTCCGTACAGCATTCGCTCAAAATAAATACGTGCAATTAATGCTATCTTCTACTTATAGAGCTTTGCGCATCAATGATTCAACGCTGAGTGCCACCAAAAAGCCAGAGAACACACTATTGAACAGAATAGAATTAAATGTAAATGCCTTGCGATCTTTCATCAACTCTAAAAGTTATTATGAATTTGGCTCAGGCTTGGAGGTTAAGCGAGAATATTCTTACCTGCAAGTAGCAAGCGGCCAAGGCACTTATGCGTGGATTGATTACAACAGTGATGGCGTGCAGCAATTGAATGAATTTGAAATTGCTAAGTTTAGCGATCAGGCCCAGTACATCAAAGTTTACACGCCCACCAAAGAATTCGTAAAAACCTATTCTACACAATTCAACGAAGTACTAAACCTGCAATTTGCGCAACTTTTTCAATCTTCCTCAAGAACAGGATTAAAAAAATTTATCTCTAAATTCCACAATCAGCTGGCCTACCGAACCCTAATGAAAACGGGCAAAACAACCATACAAGAAGCCTATGTGCCTTATAGCCGAAACATAAGCGATACATCGTTAATTAGCACCACAGGTTCATTAAGAAACACTCTGTTCTTCAACAGGGGAAATCCTTTGTACAGCATAGATTTCACCTATAGCGACAACCAAAACAAAAACCTGCTTACATCGGGTGTGGAATCGAGAGAACTCAATTCCAAATCAATAAACATAAGATGGAATTTCAGTAAAAAATGGTCGGTATTGCTCAGCGCAGAAGAACAAGAAAAATCTAAATTTTCGCAGTTTTTCTCCAATACCGACTTCAAAATTCACAGTTATATTGTGAGTCCGAAAATAACACTACAACCCAACAATAACCTGCGTATTTCAACACTTTACAACTTCAAAGAAAAAGAAAACGACCCTCAATACGGTACAGAAAAAACCAATGTCAATCAGTACGGAGCAGAGATGACTTACAACATTAGTTCTAAAGGAAGATTAGATGCTAGCTTCAATTACATAAAAATCAATTACAACAAGAGTTCAGAGAACAGCTCTCCCTTAGAGTTTGAAATGCTTGAAGGATTGCAACGTGGAGATAATTTCACATGGACCTTGGCCTTACAAAGTCGATTGGCCAACAATATGCAAGTGAGCTTAAACTACAATGGAAGGGCATCAAACAAAAACACCCCCGTTCATATCGGAGGTGTTCAAGTTCAAATGCTATTCTAGTTTCTTATTTCAACTCTACAGATGCGGTACCTAACAAGTAACCATCCATGTAAGCTTCTAAGGTATACTTTCCTGTTACAAAAGTATTGCTGAATGGAGAAGCATACATAAACACGTCTTTATCTGTATTTGAATAATCAATATCAGCTCTTTCTGTGTAAATTCTGTTCTCACCTTGGAAAGTAAAAGTACTACCCCCATTGGTGAAAACTTGACCGTCTGGAGCAATCGCTCTCAAATAAACTGTTTTCAATCCCGCTCTAGCAATAGGGTTTTCATTTAAAGTAAAAGTCAAACGTAATTTCTCTACACTTCTTGGATTTCTAGTATTTTTCTCACCACCTCTTCTTTGGCGAACACCTTCTGCCTGAAAATCTCTACCCAATACTTTAGATCCTAAATTTGCTTTGGCTCTAGTTTGGGCCAACTCGGCAGCAGTTAATTTTGCTTCGCCTTCTAAACCATTGATTTTACTTGCTTTTTGTTGCACTTCCGATTGCAATTGCTCGTTAGCAGCCAACAATTCGGCATTTTTCTTTTTCAAATCACGAATCTCACTTCTCAATCTCCACAATTCAGCCTTAATTTTTCTAAAGTCCTCGATATCACCAATTCCTTCGTTTTTGTAAGTATCTAATTTAGCTTGCAAAACTTTCAATTCTTCGGCTTTAGCAATTAGCTCCTTATCTTTTTCAGCCTCTCCTGTTTTAGCCTCTTCCAACAACTCTCTTGTTGTTTTCAAATCGGCATCCAAGCGAGATATCTTTGAGTTCTTGTCTTGATTGTCCTTTTCCTTAATCACTACTTGGTCTTCGCTATTTCTCAACTTCCAGCCAAAAAACACGGAAGTACCTAGCAATAAAGCTATTGCGGCCACCAATAAACTGGTTAAAAAACCACCTCTTTTTTTCTTCTTTTCTTCTTCGTTTTCTACCATAAAGCAAGTCGTTAAAATCCACCTTTGACAAATATAATTATTTATTACTATTCTTGCACAGATTTTTCTAACTAACTAAACGATGCTTCATTTTAAAGACTTTTTCAACCTTGTTTTTGGACGCAATTGCGTGCACTGCAAAACTACCTTATTGCGCGAAGAGCCTACACTTTGTATTGGCTGTAAGAGCGAACTCTCTAGCATAGATCCACAATCAGATGAAGCGCTTAAAATAGAGCAACTTTTTTACGGAAAGGCCAAAATAGAAAAAGTGCTAAGTTCTTACCACTTTATTCAGGGAGGTGCCTGTCAATCGCTCATACATCATTTAAAATACCATAACGTTCCCAAAATAGGAATAGAAGAGGGTTTTAAGCTGGGTGAAGAACTAAAAAAGATAGAGAATTTTAAAGACATTGATGCTATTATTGCGGTACCCATGACGGGTAAAAAAAGGAGAAAAAGAGGTTACAATCAAAGTGAATACATCGCCAAAGGCTTGGTGAAAAGCTTAAATAAGCCACAATACACCAACATCCTTAAAAGAAAAATTCAGAGAAAGAGCCAGACCCACCTCAACAAATTCACCCGTTGGCAAAACATGAACGAAAGTTTTGAATTAAAAAGCGCACTACCCAGCGACATCAAACATATTTTATTGGTCGACGATGTAATTACCACTGGTGCTACACTAGAAAGCTGCGCCAACGCCATTCATCAAGAACATCAGGTAAAAATATCCATTGCCTCCATTGCCTTTGCCCCACTTCAGGCTTAAACTATTGGTTGGTAGGGGCGTATTGAATACGCCCACAATCTCGAAAATATCGGGCGTATGTCAATACGCCCCTACGCAATTGTTGGGGAATAGCATTTAATGCACTAAGTTTGTGCAGTGAAAAAATTGCTTTACATCATTGCCCTTTTGTTTTTAGTGTCTTGCGCGCAAGTAGGCTCACTTACTGGTGGTGAGAGAGATACTACGCCTCCCAAATTGGTAAAAAGCACACCAAAAAACGGGGATACGCTCTTTAAAAAAACGCGCATTGAACTTACCTTCAATGAATATATAGAGCTCAATAATTTACCTCAACAATTGATCATTTCTCCTTTAGTAAAGCCTTTTCCCGATGCAGAATTACATGGAAAAACAGTTGTGCTAACCTTCGATACTTTACTTCGCGAAAACACTACCTACACTTTGTTTTTTGGCGAAGGGATTAGAGACTACACCGAAAAGAATGTGTGGAATGAGAATTTATTTGTCTTTTCAACAGGCAATGTGCTAGATTCCCTGCAAATTTCGGGGACAGTTAAAAACAGTAGCTCACTAAAAGGCGAAGATAACATGATGGTGTTACTTTACAACGAATTACAAGACTCGGCAGTGAGCACAAAAATTCCAACTTACTTCACCAAAACTAAAAAAGATGGCTCTTTTAAAATTACCAATATTCACGAAGGAAATTATAGAATTTTTGCTCTGCAAGACATGAATTCCAACTATCTTTTTGATTTGCCCAACGAAAAAATTGCTTACTCGAAAAATCCTATTGAAATCAATAAAAACGTAGATAGTGTTTTATTGGCCTCATTTTTAGAAAATCACAAAAAACAAGATTTAAGCACCAAAAAATACATCAATCAACAAGCTTACAGCATAGCCTTTAGCGAGAAAACAAAAAACGCTTCCATCGCTGTGAACAAAGAAAAACTGCATCACATAGATGGATTTAATGATGGCGATAGCGCAGTGGTTTGGCTCAACACTTTAGGCGACGATGAAACTGTTCAAATAACTATTAAGGATGCTGATTTCAGCGATACGCTGTATTTTAAAAGCAAAGAAGCTAAAGCGCAGCAAAACAAAAAACTGAGTGTGACTGCACAAAGAAAAAAAAGAGAAGTATTGCCTAACGACTCACTTAAAATAGCTTTTAATTTTCCCTTGAAAGAAATAAATACTCAAGCAATTGAATTGGCAAAAGACAGTGTTAGCGTACCTTTTTCAGCATCCATTATGAACTATAAGTTGTGTGTTTTCAAAAAGGTGGAAGAAGAAGAAAATCTACAATTGAAATTGTATGCTGGTGCCCTTACAGATATTTATGGCAACAGCAACAAAGATACTGTAGTGATTCCTTTTGCTTTCTTGGGTGAAAGTAATATCGGACAATTACTATTAAAACTAGATATTCAAGCGATGAGTGGTCCTTATGTGATGCAACTAATAGCATCATCTGGCGAAATAGTAAGAGAAGAGTTTTTCAGCAAAAACAACACGACTTTCAGCTATACCAATTTAATGCCCGATGAATACAAAATAAAGTTGCTGTTGGATGAAAACAACAACAAAATATGGGATAGTGGTAATTACTATCAACACTTGCAACCAGAAAAGATAATTTATTACGAAAAGCCACTTACCGTTAGAGCCAATTGGGAAATGGAAATTCAATGGAATGTTATAGGGAAATAACACGAACTTCCACCTCAAAATTCACTTCTGGTTTTTGAGGATACTCCACTAATTTTGATTTCACTTCATAAGGATAATATACTGCGCACTGTGTATTGGCCACTTTGTACAAATGCTTTCTTTTTTCTTCTGGAGTTCCTTCCCAAATACCTCTAAAAACTTCGTAACGAATGATTTCCGGTCCGACCGTATAATCATGCCATACAATGATTGATTTCTCATCTTTCAACAACGAAAAAGCAGTTTCTGTATCTTTTAAAACACTTTCGTAATGATGATCACCATCTACGAAAACCAAATCTATTTTACGCTGATAGGCACTAAAATTAAAAGAATGCGAATGTCCATTCAAATGCTCAACATTAGACAAATCCTTAGAGAAAAACCCATGTAAATCGATGTACTCTTTTTTCAAACCCAAAGCTTTCATCGCTTCAGCAGAAAGATTCAAAGTATAACATTTAGTAGCCACAGCAGCCACATTAGCCACACTTTCACCACGCCAAGTGCCAATTTCAAAGTAAGTACAAGGCGTGTTTTTATGTGCTAAAATTTTAAGTAAACCTAAATCGGTAGGCAAAGAACCTCCTTCTAAAAATGCAAAGGGAGAAACAACTATTTTTGTAGATGATGTTAAATCGCTTAGCGCAATTTGCGGCAATCCATGGGCTATCTCCGAATATTTATTTTCTACCATTTTACGATGATATTCAGAAGAGTCTAAAATAAGATTAATCAAGCTCGGCTGCTTCATTAGCGCCGCTATCCCATTGATTATTTTATTTAATTTACTCATTTTACTTACTTCTTTCGGTGCTAAAAATAACCAAATCTATGAATGATTGTCGCGATGGAGAATCTGGAAAAGTATTTAATATTTCAATCGCCTCTTCTCTATATTTCATCATCTTTTCGCGCGCATAATTTAAGCCACCATTGTCTTTTACCTTTTGAATCAATTCTTTCACTCTAGCAGAATCTTCGTTGTGATTTTTAACAGTATTAATCATCCAATTCTTTTCACTGCGTGATACTTTATTCAAAGTATAAATCAAGGGTAAAGTCATCTTTCTTTCTTTGATATCTATACCTACCGGCTTACCTAAAATACTTAATTGCGCTTCATAATCGAACAAATCATCTTTAATTTGAAAGGCGATACCCACCTTCTCTCCTAGCACTTTCATCTTTTGCACCATCTCAACATTTGCGCCTGCAGATGACGCTCCAGTAGCACAACATGAAGCAATAAGCGTAGCTGTTTTCTGCCGAATAATTTCGAAATACACTGCTTCGTCAATATCTAATCTTCGGGCTTTTTCTATTTGTAACAATTCACCTTCACTCATCTCTTTGGTAGCCGCAGAAAGGATTTTAAGAAAATCGAAATCATCGTTATCGGCTGATAGTTGTAAGCTTTTGGATAGTAAATAATCACCCACTAACACCGCAATCTTGTTTTTCCAAAGTGCATTGATGGAGAAAAATCCTCTCCGAATTGTCGAATCATCTACCACATCATCGTGCACCAAAGTAGCTGTATGAATCATCTCCACCAAAGCAGCAGCGCGGTAGGTGCGCTCGTTGGTTCCGCCACATAAATTGGCAGAAAGAAAAACAAACATGGGACGCACATGCTTACCTTTTTGCTTAACTATGAAATAGGTGATTTTATCTAACAGCGGAGTTGAACTCTTCATTGACTGACGAAAAGTTTTCTCAAACTGCTCCATTTCCTTAAGAATAGGAGCTTGTATGGAAGAGATAGAAATCATTGAGCCGTGAAAATACACAATTTTCACGGCTCAATTATATTTAATGAAATTCTAGCAATTGATAAAATCAATTAATGCTTGTTTGCCAGCTGTCCGCAAGCAGCATCAATGTCTTTTCCCCTACTCCTTCTTACATTAACCACTAAGTTTTTACTTTCTAAGTAGGTTGAGAAACGCTTTAATCTTTCGGAAGTAGTTTGCTGAAATTCACCATCTTCGATGGGATTGTATTCGATGATGTTGATCTTACAAGGGATATTTTTTGCAAAGCGCGCCAAGTCGGCAGCATCTTCTATGCCGTCGTTGAAATCTTTAAAAACAATAAACTCAAATGTTGGCCGAGTGCCCGTTTTTTCGTGGAAATAAGTGAGTGCCGCCGTTAAGGATTCCAAAGAGTTTTGCTCATTGATAGGCATTATCTTATTTCGTTTCTCATCATTAGCCGCGTGCAGCGATAAAGCCAAATTGAATTTCACCTCATCGTCTCCTAGCTTTTGAATCATCTTTGCTACACCCGCTGTAGAAACAGTAATACGTTGCGGCGACATGCCCAAACCTTCAGAAGAAGTAATTTTTTCTATGGAAGCCAAAGTGTTTTTGTAATTCAGCAAAGGCTCACCCATGCCCATATACACAATGTTGGTAAGGGGTAAATTGTATTTTTCCATGGCCTGATTTTTAATCAGCACTACTTGATCGTAAATCTCATCAAACTCAATGTTTCGTTCCCTCTTCATTCTTCCCGTTGCACAAAACTTACAGGTTAAACTACAGCCTACTTGAGAAGAAATACAAGCAGTCATTCGAGAATCGGTAGGAATTAAAACGCCTTCTACAATAAAGCCATCGTGGAGTTTAAATGCATTTTTAATGGTGCGATCGCTGCTTATTTGACATTTGTGAATTTGAACCGCCGGAATAAAAAACTTCTCTTTCAGTTGAGCACGAAGCGGAATAGACAAGCTCGTCATTTCATCAAAAGAAGTCACCGATTTTTTCCACAACCATTCGTACACTTGCTTAGCGCGAAAGGACTTTTCACCAAAAGAAATAAAACTTTCTTTAAGCTCATCTGGCGATAAATGTCGTATGTTTTGAGGAGTGCTCACGGCACAAAGGTAATGGTTAATAACAAAACAAGGTAAATATTTTTGTAGGGGCACCTCTTGCAGGTGCCCATAATGGTGTTGGGCACCCGCAAGGGGCGCCCCTACTTTCCCAATAGTAATTTAATTCATACTTTTAGGGCCGTGATTCCAAAGGAAACCATAGATAAGATATTTGAAGAAGCCCGCATTGAAGAAGTGATTGGGGAGTTTGTGAATTTAAAAAAAGCGGGCACTAACTATAAAGGATTGAGCCCGTTTGTGAATGAGAAGAGTCCGTCCTTCGTAGTTTCCCCAGCCAAACAAATTTTTAAAGATTTCTCTTCTGGCAAAGGCGGCAGCGTGGTTACCTTCTTGATGGAGCACGAACATTTCACTTACCCGGAAGCATTGCGCTTTTTAGCCAAAAAGTACAATATTGAAATTCAGGAAGAAGAACAAAGTGCGGAGCAAATAGAGCAAGAAAACGAGAAAGAAGCGCTTTACCTCATTCATCAATTTGCCAGTACTTTATACAAAGACAATCTCACTTCATTGCAAGAAGGAAAAGCAATAGGAATGAGCTATTTCAAAGAAAGAGGCTTTACTTTAGAGACGATCAAAAAATTCGATTTAGGCTATTCTCCCGAAGACAAAAACTTCTTAGGATCTAAAGCCTTAGCTAAAGGTTATAGCAAAGATTTATTGATCAAATCAGGAATTTTATATGGCGACTATTTGGTGGATAGATTCGCGGCGAGGGTGATGTTTCCCATTCATAATTTAACAGGAAGGGTGATAGGATTTGGGGGTAGAACTTTAAAAACCGATAAATCTGTAGCGAAGTATGTAAATAGTCCGGAAACAGATATTTACCACAAAAGCAAAGTGCTTTACGGCATTTCGCAAGCGAAGAAAAACATTATTAAAAACGACAGATGTTTTTTGGTAGAAGGATATACCGACGTGATTTCCATGCATCAAGCCGGAGTGGAAAACGTGGTTGCTTCATCGGGAACCGCTTTAACAGTGGAGCAAATTCGCTTGATCAAACGATTCACCGAAAACATCACTGTTCTTTTTGATGGTGATGCAGCAGGAATTCGCGCAGCATTTCGTGGTATCGATATGATTTTGGAAGAAGGCTTGAATGTAAAAGTGATTTTGTTTCCCGACGGTGAAGACCCGGATTCATTTTCACAAAAAAAATCGCCCGAGGAGTTGATGAACTTCTTGAATGACGCCACCGATTTCATTCATTTCAAGTGCAAAATATTGTTGCAAGAAGCAGGTGGAGATCCTATTAAAAAGGCCGAATTAATTAGAGATATCGTTACTTCAGTGGCGAAAATTCCCGACCCAATTAAACGTACGGTTTTTACACAAGAGACCAGCAGATTAATGGATATTAGTGAGCAAACCTTGCTCAATGAATTGAATAAAATTAGAGCTAAAGATTTAAGCAACGCGAATAAAAAAGTAAGAGGTCCGGAAGCCTTTTCAGAACCTGCGCCCAAGGATTTACCTCCTGAATACGCGCACTTAGCCGATGCATCAGTTGTTGAAGAAAACCAAAACGACAAAGCCTTTCAAGAACAAGAAAGCGAACTAATGCGCATTTTGTTGCAATATGGCACCAAAGAAATAAAAGTAGATGGAGTAGATGAAGAAGAAGTAATTATCTCTGTAGCCGATTTTATTGTTTTATCGATGGATGAAGACAACCTTTCTTTCGAAAACCCTATTTACCAAGGTATTTTCAACGAATATAAAAAACAAATAGAAGATGGAAACATCCCCAATGAAAAGCATTTTTTAAATTCTCACGATACCGAATTAAATGCTGCTGTAATTAATTTAATGGATTTTAAATACGAATTGTTCGACTGGGAAAAGCACAATATTTTTGTTAAAACCGAAGAAGATTTGTTAATGAAAGCCGTTGATACCGCTGTGCATCGTGTAAAGTTGGCCAACGTTCAAAAAAACATAGAAGCCCTCTCCCTTAAATCGAAAGTAGAATGTAATGACGACGACATTTTATTATTGATGCGTTACCATGAAATCAAGAAGGTACTAACCAAAGTATTAGGTAGAAGCTAATTTTGCATTTTCTGCAAAATATTTCCTTTCAATTGCAACATTCAGTTTAAAAACACTTTAAATCTGATTCATTTTTGTGCCGTAACTAACGACAACTAAAAATGGAATTACAATTTAACATTGCAGCAGAAAAAAGAGTGGTGGAAGAAATTTCACAGCTCCTGATTTCTAAAGATAACGTTAAAACAAAACCAGAAAAAAGAAGCAGAAGCAACACTATTAAATACGACCTTTCCGAAAAAGCGAAATACAAAATACTTCCGCACTACAACACTGAAATAAGAAAAGAGATTTTAAAAGACATTAGTATCGATGAATTGCAAAACAGCAATGAAACACTAAACCAAGAAGTATCAAATCTTTTAAAAGAAGTAACCGAATTTAAACATGTTGATTTATACGCCTCTGAATGGCACGCCTTCACGGCATTAAGTGAATACTACAAAAAAGAAGCGCCCAACAAACTCATTGTGGTTTTGGGCGAACATGAATTCCCTGTTTCCCCTAACTATCTATATATACAGCAGCTATGCGATTTAAAAGCAATACTTAAAAATCCACAACGCATAGCTGCTATTCTTCTCGACCCCTTTTTTTTCATACATAGAACTGCGAATTACTTCAGCAGAATCGACACCCTAAGAAAGCAATGCTCTGGGAGCGGCATCCATTTTATTCTCGATGAAAGGAAAACAGCCGCACGAATTCACCTGAAAGGAATGAATTTCATCTTTCAGTTTAAAGCAGACGCCATACTATTTGGCGGAAATTTCACCAATGGCATCCCCCTCGGTGCCATCGCTAGCGCTAGCAGCATAACAGGCGATTCTCCCCTACCCGGCGCGTATGCTCCCTCTAGTTTAGCACTTATGGCATGTAAAAAAATAACAGAGAAATTCATTGAATTGGGCAATGTTTACCATACGCAGCAAAATATCAAAGCCAACCGATTTACAGAAAAAGTGAATCAATATTTTCCTAAGAAAAAACTAAAAGCAACACTCCACAATTTTGGAACGATACTATGGCTAAGTGATACAGCACGAATTAGTTTGCCAGGGAGATTAAGAGCCCAAGGGATATTTTCGCCTAACACCTCCATAATGTACCTTCCCTCCTCTTTAGATGTGAAAGAATTTAGCGATTTAGCGCATCGCATCTCTCTTGCAATAAAAAAACCGTCGCGACGAAAATCGTGACGGTTTGCTAACAACTTCTTTTTCAATAATAACAATACACCAGTGCGTCATTGCGAAAATTTTGTACTCAAAATTAAAGCAATCTTTTTACTGATTATCCGCAATTTTACCTTTAAGCTTAATTGGGCCTCATCCCCATCCCTTCTCCAAAAGAGAAGGGTGACTAGGTGTAAAAAGCATTTTTAAGCAGTGGCTTCCTTCTCCTTTGGAGAAGGGCTGGGGATGAGGCCACTTTTAGAAATGATTTAAATGGTACAATTGCGCACAACCATTTAATGAATAATGAGATTGCTTTAATTTTGAGTACAAAATTTTCGCAATGACGCACTGGGGGCGAATAAAAATCGAGATACCTTTAATAACGATACATGATAAATCAATCAAAACCTAACATCTTTCACCTCCAACTGCAAACTCACCTTATTTTTCCAATGGTTTTCGTTAATCGAAAAACAAGCTCTAAATATATTTCCCGATGAAATTTGTTTTGCAAATTGTGCCTGACGAAAGGCGATTGCTGGAAATTTTTTGGATGTATTTTGAATTGAACTCAATTCTAATTTTAAATGTTCTTGCCCCAAAACACTGCATTCTCCGTTGTTGATGAAATCGGTGGAAGAAAAAATTGGTGTTTCGTTGCCCGGACCGACAGGCTCGAATTGTTTGAGTATGCGGTGAAATTTTTCGTCGATATCGTTGATAGATAATTCATCTTCCACCATGATTTTTGCTTGTAATAATTCGTGAGGAATTGAAGCTGAAACCACCTCTTCGAACTTTGCTTTAAACGCAGGATAATCTTCTGCTTTCATCGTCATTCCAGCAGCATGATCGTGTCCGCCATACTGTTCCAATAAATCTGCACATTGCTCAATCGCGGCCAAAATATTAAAGCCTTTTACCGAACGTGCGCTGCCTGTAATTTTTCCATCTGCTTCGGTAAAAACCAAAGTGGGACGGTAATATTTTTCTTGCAAACGAGACGCTACAATACCCACCACACCTTTGTGCCATGAAGAATTGAAAACTACCGAAGTACATTTTTCTTCTTCACCAATTAACAATTGCAAGGCTTCTTCTGTAATCGATTTTTCAATGCTTTTTCTTTCTTCATTATAGCTGTCGATGGCAGAACCAATATCATCGCGCATTTGTTTATCTGAACTCACTAACAATTCTACAATCTCGCTTCCGCTGTATAATCTTCCGGCGGCGTTAATGCGCGGACCGATACCAAAGCCTATATCACTCATCGTGAGTTCGCCTCCTTTTCGTTTGGCAATGGCTATAATGGTTTGCAATCCAGGAGAAGGATTGCGATTTAATTTCTGCAAACCATAATAAGCCAAAACCCTGTTTTCACCAACAATAGGAACAATATCTGCACCTATGCTCACCGCCAATAAATCGAGATAACGCAAGTATTCTTCTTTCTCCAATTCATTCTTTTCGCAATAAGCTTGAATCAATTTGAAACCAACTCCTGCTCCCGACAAATGTTTGCAAGGATACGCGCAATCTTTTCTTTTGGGATTAAGCAGTGCCACAGCATCGGGCAAAATTTCTCCAGGTTGATGATGATCGCAAACAATATAATCTATTCCTTTTTCTTTTGCTGAAGCAATTTTATCTACCGATTTGGTACCACAATCTAAAGAGATGATTAAAGTGAAATTATTTTCTGCAGCAAAATCAATAGAATCATTAGAGATACCATAGCCCTCTTTATATCTATCGGGAATATAAAACGACAAATTATCAGTGAGATTTTTGAGGAACAAATACATCATCGAAACCGCTGTTGTGCCATCCACATCGTAATCGCCAAACACCAATATCTTTTCATTTTTTTGAAGAGCCAATTCTAATCGAGCCACCGCCTTATCCATATCCTTCATTAAAAAAGGATCATGAAGAAATTCTAAGTTAGGTCGAAAAAAGGTTTTTGCTTCTTCAAAATTGGTAATACCTCTATTCAACAACAACTGGGCTAAAACAGGATGTATCCCCAAGCGTTTTGCTAATTCCTCCTTTTGAGCCGAAGAGTGCGAAGAGATATTAATCCACTGTTTGTTTAACATGATGTAAAAGTAAAAAATAGTAGAGAAGATTTTTATTAAATTCGCGCTATCAAAAACGGCAGTAATGAAAATCGGTATCGTTCAACAATCCAATAGCGGCAACATTTCGCAAAACATCGAAAAGTTGGAAAAAAACATTCGCGAATGTGCAGCAAAAGGTGCTCAATTGGTGGTTTTACAGGAGCTACACAATGCCCTGTATTTCTGTCAGACTGAGGATACCAATCAATTCGATTTAGCGGAAAATATTCCTGGTCCGTCTACTGATAGGTTTGGAAAACTAGCGAAAGAACTAGGTATTGTACTGGTCACTTCATTATTTGAAAAACGTGCTGCAGGTTTATATCATAACACTTCAGTGGTTTTTGAAAAAGATGGTTCTATCGCAGGAAAATATCGCAAAATGCATATTCCTGATGATCCAGCTTACTACGAAAAATTTTATTTTACTCCTGGCGATTTAGGATTTGAACCCATACCAACTTCTTTAGGAAAATTAGGTGTTTTGATTTGCTGGGATCAATGGTACCCAGAAGCGGCGCGATTGATGGCTTTAGCTGGAGCTGAATTGCTGATTTACCCAACCGCAATTGGCTGGGAATCGAGCGACAAAGAAGAAGAAAAACAACGACAATTGAATGCTTGGGTGAGTGTACAACGCGGACACGCAGTAGCTAACGGATTGCACGTTATTTCTGTTAATCGTGTGGGACATGAAGCAGATCCCTCAGGAGTTACCAATGGTATTCAATTTTGGGGAAATAGTTTTGTTGCTGGTCCGCAAGCAGAATTGATCCATACCGCAAGCAACGACAAAGAAGAAAATATTGTTTTAGAGATAAACATGAAACGCTCAGAGCAAGTGCGGCGCATTTGGCCTTTTTTCCGCGACCGTAGAATTGATGCTTTTCAAGATTTAACAAAAAGATTTAGAGATTAAAAAATACGAATATGGCAGCAAACGACAGCACAACTTCAGCATCATTAGACTCATTACAAATTGTACCTAAAATTATTGATGAAAAAACCGTTCAAGGCATCACTCAATATTTTCCTGAGTTTATGCATGAAGAATATTTAGGTAATTCTTTAGACAGATGGATTATTGCATCGGCAGGCATACTTCTTTCCATTGTTGCAGCAAAACTCATCTACTGGATTATTTCAAACGTTGTGAAGAAATTTACAGCGAAAACCAAAACCAATCTTGATGATTTATTGATTGAAAAACTCGAAGGTCCGGTAGCCTTTGCTATTGGATTGTTTGGTATTTGGATTTCTACCGAAATCTTACATTTTGCGCCAGGCTTCGAAACATTTCTTCGCGCAATTTTTTACATAGCTACTTTAGGCAATATCGCATGGTCTTCAACCCGCTTGATTGATGCTTTAATTGATGAATATATTGTACCGCTTACCGAAAAATCATCGAGTGATTTAGACGACCAAGTATTACCCATCGTGCGTAAAGCTTTAAAAATTACCGTATGGATTATTGCCATCATTATTGGCTTAAGCAATGCTGGTTACGATGTAGGTGCTTTAATTACAGGTTTAGGAATTGGAGGTTTGGCCTTCGCGTTAGCAGCTCAAGATTCGATGAAAAACCTATTTGGAGGAATTACTATTTTCACCGATAAACCCTTTAAAATTAAAGATCGAATTATCGTAGCAGGAACAGATGGTGTGGTAGAAGAAATTGGAATTCGCTCTACCCGTATTCGCACATTGATGGGGAGAAGAGTTACCATTCCCAATTCAATCTTTTCAAACACAGGAATTGAAAATGTCACTTCGGAGCCCTTGTTTAAAGTGGTGATAAATCTTGGATTAACTTACGATACAGGATATACAAGAATGAACGAAGCCATGACTATATTAAAACAAATTGCCGATAAAAATGAAGGTGTAGAGAGCAACTATGTGATTAACTTTAACAAGTTCATGGAGTCGGCACTGAACATTGAATTTTCATATTTCATCAAAAAAGACAAAGAACCTCCTGTTGTTCAAACAGAAATGAATATGGAAATACTTCGTCAGTTTGAAGAAAAAGGATTGAACTTCGCTTATCCTACAAGAACTGTATACCAAAAAACCGTGTAGGCCGATAGTTCCTTCGGGGTACCTCAGGATGACAACCACTCTCAAAACTCACTCTGATTGCTGTGTTTGTCCTCCTGAGGTACCCCGAAGGAACTATTGCCCTCCACTTAAAATCAATATATGTCGCAAAGTAAACTCATCATCGTTCCCACGCCCATTGGCAATCTTAAAGACATTACTTTGCGTGCTTTAGAAGTATTAAAAGATTGCGACTTTATTTTAGCAGAAGATACACGTACCAGCTTGCGTTTGCTTCAGCACTACGAAATAGAAAAAAAATTGTATCCATTCCACCTCAACAACGAGCACACTGTATTACAAAAGGTAGCCGATGAAATTGGCAATGGAAAAACTGCAGCTTTAGTTTCTGATGCTGGCACTCCAGGAATTTCTGATCCCGGATTTCTTTTGGTTAGAGAATGTGTTGCTCGCGGAATTGCTGTGGAGTGTTTGCCTGGTGCAACCGCCTTCGTGCCTGCATTGGTAACCTCGGGCTTGCCTTGCGATAAATTTCATTACGAAGGATTTTTGCCGCATAAAAAAGGCCGACAAACACGATTGAAATACTTAGCTCAACTTCCCGAAACCATCGTTTTGTATGAATCTCCACACAGAATCGAACGCTGTTTGAATGAAATCAAAGAATTTTTTGGAGAGAATCGCCAAATATCATTCTGCAGAGAGATATCTAAAATGTTCGAAGAAATAAAACGAGGAACCGTCTATGAAGTAATAAATTCAATGACTCCCAATAGTTTCAAGGGAGAAATGGTAGTGGTTATCGCCGGCTACGAATCACCCAAGAAAACAAAATATAATTCTGATTTAGAATCGGAATAAAAGAAATTTTAGAATTTAATTTGGAATTAACATTAATCTTAGGATATTTGTAGCCTAATATTTTATTACAATGATTAAGAACATGAAAAAAATCAAAGATTGGGGTTTAGGATTAAACACACCACTATTGATTGCAGGACCTTGCAGTGCTGAAACACAAGAGCAAGTTGTAGAAACAGGCAGAGAAATTGCTAAACACGGAAAAGCTCAAGTCTTTAGAGCAGGTATATGGAAACCGAGAACTAGACCAGGATCTTTTGAAGGTATTGGTGAAGAAGGTTTGAAGTGGATGAACGAAGTGAAAAAAGAAACAGGAATGTTGCTTACCACTGAGGTTGCTACTACAGAGCACGTTGAATTGGCATTGAAACACGGTATCGATATTTTATGGATTGGTGCACGTACTACAGTGAATCCTTTCTCTGTACAAGACATCGCTGATGCATTAAAAGGAGTGAATATTCCGGTGATGGTGAAAAACCCAATCAACCCAGATATCGCTTTATGGATTGGTGCCATGGAAAGATTGGCGAACAGCGGCATCGATAGAGTTGCTGCTATTCACCGTGGATTCTCTTCATTCGAAAAATCTCCTTTCCGTAATGCTCCAATGTGGGAAATGGGTATCGAGTTGAAAACGCAATTCCCTAATTTGGATATCATTTGCGATCCTTCTCATATTGCAGGAACACGTGAATTGATTCCTTATGTTTCCCAAAAGGCATTAGACTTAGACATGGCTGGTTTGATGATTGAAACACACATTACTCCTTCGGTAGCTTGGAGCGACGCGAAACAACAAGTTACGCCAGATAGATTAAATGAGTTGTACAACGCTTTAACGTTTAGAACAGCTTCTTCTGACAATGTTGAATTTGGCAGCAAACTAGAGGCTTTAAGAGCTGAAATTGACAGATTAGACGATCAAATTTTTCATACCATGGCAACACGTATGAATGTAGCGCAACAAATTGGTGAGTTCAAAAAGAAGAACAGCGTTACTATCTTGCAAGTTGGTAGATGGGAAGAAATCATCAACAAGCGTATTGCTTTAGGTAAAGCAATGGGCTTAGACGAAGACTTCGTGAAAAAATCATTGGAGTTGATTCACCAAGAATCTATTCGCCGTCAGAACAACGTGATGAACGAAAAAACTGAAATGGCAGGAAAATAAAATCTAGAAATAGGTTGATAAGAAATCCCTCGAAGAAATTCGGGGGATTTTTGTTTTTGTATACATGTAGGGGCGTACCCTTGCGGTCGCCTAATAGTATAGTGTCAATA
>CAMBXP010000005.1 GCA_945871895.1 Chryseobacterium gleum
CCTGTATCGACAACTTGAAAGGCTTTACAGAAGCCATTAATAGCATCTATCCAAAAACAGAGGTGCAAACGTGTGTCGTTCACCAAATTCGCAACTCTTTGAAATATGTAGCGAGTAAAAATCAGAAAGAATTCATGGCCGATTTAAAAGAAGTGTATCGCGCCTCAAGCAAGGAAGTGGCCGAAGAAAAACTCGAAGAACTGAGTGCTAAATGGGAAAAGAAATATCCTGCTGTGATTACTTCCTGGAAAAATAATTGGCATAAACTCAGCACCTACTTTAAGTACTCAGAAGACATCAGAAAGCTTATATACACTACAAATACCATTGAGGGCTTCCATCGGCAGGTAAGAAAAGTCACCAAGAACAAAGGTGCGTTTACCTCGGATATGGCATTATTAAAGCTCATATATCTCGCTCAGAGAAACATCAGCAAGAAGTGGACACAGCCTTTGCACAATTGGAGTCTCACGGTCTCACAACTTTCTATTATATTTGGCCATAGATTGAAATTGGATATATTGTGATACAAAATTTAAATAGCACAGTTTAATTTACACTCCCGGATTATATTATCTTAAATATTTCAAATAATGACCAACACCATCAAACTCATCCTATCCTTCCTCTTCCTACTCTGTTTGGCCAGCATGCCATACGGCTATTACCAACTCGTTCGTTTCTCAGCGCTAGTAGGCTTTTCAATTTTAGCTTACGATGCCAACAAAAAAGAAAACAAAACACATGTAATTTATTATGTTGCTTTAGCACTATTGTTTCAGCCCTTATTCAAAATCGCCCTCGGCCGAACACTTTGGAACATTCTAGATGTTATCGTAGCTCTGCTATTAATCACCTCTGTCTTTATGGAAAGTAAGAAAGCTCAATAAGCCAATTCCGCGCAATTCTGCGCAATCTGCAGTCGTATTTATTGACCAACGGCAAAATCATTTCCTTTTATTGCCGAAATAAAAACAAACTTTTACCTGCCGCACGATTCGCTAGAATCCTAGCTAAACAAAAACTAAACATGATTACTCCAGAGCACAAAATCTGGCTGAACGACATTAAAAGTAAAATTGGTTAAAATCAAGCCAAAGCAGCATTATCTGTAAATTCGGTATTGATCAACTTTTATTGGGAATTAGGGAAAATGATTTCCGAGAAAGAAACCCACTGGGGAAAAAAGCTTATCGAACAAGTAAGCATTGATTTAAAAAAGGCATTTCCAGAGATGGAAGGGCTCTCGCGAAGAAATTTATTTAATGCGAAGAAATTCTTTGAATTTTATTCAAAGAAATTAGTGCAACAAGCTGTTGCACCAATTAGCCAAAAACTTGTTGGTCAAATTCCTTGGGGACATAACATTCTCATTTTCAGCAAGACGAAAGATATTAAGGAAGCGCAATTCTATATTCAACAAACCATAGAAAATGCATGGAGCAGGGATACATTAGCACTGCAGTTAAAGTCGGGATTGCATGCAAGAAAAGGGAAAGCCATTAATAATTTTAAACAAACATTGCCCGAACCTCTATCTGATTTAATGCAACAAACGCTAAAAGACACTTATGTATTCGACTTTATGACATTGGCCAAACCTTTCCACGAAAAAGACATTGAAAACCAACTTACGCAACATATCACTAAATTTTTATTAGAACTAGGAAAAGGTTTTGCTTTTGTTGGACAACAATATCACGTTGAAATTGCAAATAATGATTACTACATCGATCTCTTGTTTTATCATATTAGGTTAAAATGCTATGTTGTTATCGAACTCAAAAACACCAATTTTTTTCCTGAATATACGGGCAAACTAAATTTCTATTTATCTGCTATCGATAGCTTAATAAAACAAGACGATGACAAACCCACAATAGGCATTATTCTTTGCAGAGACAAAAATAATATTGAAGCTGAATTTGCTTTAAGAGGGATCAACAACCCAATAGGTGTTAGCGAATTTAATTTTACAGAAACACTACCCGATGAATTAAAAAGCAACTTACCCACTATTGAAGAAATTGAAAAGGAATTTTTAAAAGACTAATACACTTGTTTTCTAAACCCATCGAATTCGATGGGTTTAGAATCTCCCAAAAACCTAATAAAAAGAGATTCGCCTAAAGATTTCCACAGAGAGCTTCTAATGCCCTCTTCTGCGTAAATCTGCGCAATCTGCGGGCACCCTTTTGTTAAACTCCACTAAAAACTTTCGCACTCCCAATAATTTATTACCTTTACGGCCTAATAATTTGAATTATGGGAAAATTAGGAATTACTGAAATCGTTGTCATTTTATTGATAGTGCTTTTATTGTTTGGTGGTAAAAAAATACCTGAACTAATGAAAGGTTTAGGAAAAGGTATCAAAGAATTTAAAGATGCAAAAGACGGCAATAATGGTGATGCAACTACCGTTGAGCCTAAAAAAGATTAATTACAAGGCTGCTGAAAAGCAGCCTTTTTATTTACCTAATTTTTTATTTAGATATGCGAGGCATTTCGCCTAAATTCCTTCGTTGGAACAAGTTTTTTCTTGTTCTTTTCCTCGCCTTCTCCTACCCTTTAGTACAAGCCAATACCGATTCGCTAAGCATGCAGCAGCGCATGAACAGACTCGATGAACAATCGGATATCCATTTTGTTTTAAATAACCTTGTTAAAGAAAAAATCACCGAATTTGGCAAACAAAAAAAGCTAATTGCTTTATGTAGGGCCGATGGTGCACTATACTTTCCCTTGATTGAAGCCGAGTTTTCTAAAAACAAAATTCCTTTAGAGCTGAAATACATCACGGTGATGGAATCGCATGTGAATCCGGCAGCAGGGCATAGTGAGGGTCCGGCCGGACTATGGCAAATAACCAACAGCACAGGCAAAGTTATGGGCTTGCGCAACGATAAATGCATCGACGATCGCAGAACCCCACTGGCGAGTACCAAAGCCGTAAGCGCTTACTTTGCTAAGTTGTATAAAATTTATGGAGATTGGCAATTGACTATTACTGCTTATCAAATAGGCAACGGAACATTAGATAAAATAATCGCCAAACACGGCAAAAAAGATTACTGGTCTCTGCGCTCCTATTTGCCAAAATTCGCCAGTGACTACATGGCTAAATATTTTGCTGTTTGCTACGTAATGGAGAATTATGAGAGTTTTGGTGTTGTGCCTTACGCAGGAAAATACAATGCCTCTAAACTCGATACGGTGCACATCACACAAGCCCTTGGATTTGAAAAAATGGCACAAGCTCTAAGCATCCCCAAAAGCGCAATTTCAAAATTGAATCCTCAATTTAAACAACAATTTTTTCCTGCTGAAAATGGTATTTATGCTGTTCTTCCTACCGAAGCCGCAAAAACGTTTAAAGAAGATCCAAAGAAAGTGTACAACTTCGCCATGAAGAAAATAATGGTGCAAAGCAAAACGGTGCCCACAAAGAAAAGCACTAAAAAAACCGCCAAGAAAAAGAAGAAATAGCACAACATGTCGGCGCCAACCACGATTAAACCCATTAAAATTCTTTTACTTATCGTTCTAGTAAACCTAGTTTTATTGGCTGTTTGGTTAATATTTCCAGATAAAGGCATTCCCATCACCAAAGAACTTAGCGTTAAGTTTCCTTCTCCCAAAGAATATTTTGAACCAGATGTTCTAAAGAACGAAAAACCAGTAACTGAAAAAATTACGAAAGCACTCAAAAACACTACCTTTTCTGAAGATTCTGTTCAGCATTTCATTCCTCTAAGCGATGAAGACATCATAGTATCAGCAAACGAAAAACTGATGCATCCTAATGATTTTGAAAATGCATTGGAAGCGTTTTATGGTAAATTGGAAACAATAAAAGACGGACAACTGCTGCGCGTTCTTCACTTCGGAGATTCACAAATTGAAGGCGACAGAATTAGCGGTGTGCTACGCGATATTTTACAAAACAAATTTGGCGGTTGTGGTGTAGGGTATATCCCTGTTAATGATCCTTCTTCAAGCAGAAAAAATGTAAGCAGAACTTCATTGGGCAAATGGACAAAACACGCCGTAGTTCGCTCTAGCATCACTCCTCCACACAACAATTACAGCTTTTTGGGTAGCTTTTATCAATGGGAAAAATTAGCAACAAACAGCAGCGTAGGCATCAATATCAAAAAGAACAAAGGCAGCAATCGAAAGCTTCAACAGTTCGAACAAATTTCGTTGATGTATAGAAATTACTCTAAACCATTTGAGTGTAAAATTACTTGTGATACTGCTATCATTCATGAGGGATTGATGCAAGACTCGGGCATCTTTCAGCACCAATGGAATTACAAAGGTTTTGGTAAAGGTGAATTGAATTTTAGATTTAGCGGAGATGGAAACCCCGATATTTACGGAATAAGTTTAGATTGTAAACAAGGTGTTGCTGTTGACAACATTTCTTTGAGAGGTAGTTCGGGCACCGATTTCACGAAAATGAATAAAGAGTCAATGAAACAGCAGGTTTCAAAGATGAATGTTGCGCTCATTATCTATCAATTTGGTGTGAATGTGGTGCCTAATGAAGTCGCAGGCTATGGCTTTTATCGCGATATGATGGTGCATCAAATAAACTACCTTAAACAAATTGCTCCCACAGCATCTATACTGGTCATAGGCGTTTCAGATATGTGCAAAAAGGAAGGAAGCGAATTTGTATCTTATGGCAACATTGAAAAAATTCGCGATGCACAGAAAGAAGCTGCGCAGCTGACTGGCTGTGCATTTTGGGATTTGTATGAAGTAATGGGCGGACAAAATTCTATGGCAGAATGGGTAACAGCTTCTCCTTCACTAGCCGAAAAAGATTATACCCATTTTAACTGGCGTGGCGCGAATGTGGTAGGTGAAAAACTGGGCAATGCTATTTTAAAAGACTATTATGATTTTAAGAAACTGGAAATATATTAGTTCAATGTTTAATGTTCAATGTTCAATGTTGGAAAAACAAGGCTTTATGTTTTTTGGCTTTTTGCTTTTTACATTTAACTTATTCTCTCAACACAGCATTGATACGCTTAAACAATATCCTTTCATTGATTATTCATCTAACAAAATTTTAGTAAAAGACAGCAGCACACTTAAAGGTTTTTACAATAAATTGTGGGAGTATGAAGCGAAGAAAAGCGGACAAGTTAAAATTCTTTTCATAGGCGATTCGCATACGCAAGCAGGCTATTGGACTGCGAAAACACGAGAGCTTTTTCACCGATCTTTCGACTGCGGAACTAGTGCTAGAGGTTTTGTTTTTCCTTACTCGATGGCCAAAACAAACGGTCCGCTTAACTACGGTATTCGCTTCAACGGTAAATGGTATCCGCAAAGATGTATTTATCCCGATACCACTTGTAACTGGGGATTGGCGGGCATTACCGTTAGCTCGCCCGAAGATTCTCTCTTTGTAAGAGTGTATTGCAACAACAAAACATTTGAAACTTATTACCACGATAGAATTTCGGTGTTGTACGACCCTACCAAAGCACAACGCAACATCTCTGTTTTCTCGCAAGGCGCGAATGTCATCAACAGCACCAACGATAAAAAACTAGGCATTCAAACTTTCTATTTCGATAAGCTTACAGATACCATTACTGTAAACATTCGCAAGTTGGACAAAACCGACAATCAATTCGCCTTACAAGGATTTATATTGGATAATTCTCGTCCGGGCATTATAGCCAGTGAAGTAGGTGTGAACGGCGCAACGGTAGGCGCCTTCTTGCAGTGTAAAAATTTCGCCAAACAAATCAATTACTATCAACCCGATTTACTCGTTCTGTCTTTTGGCACCAACGACATTTACAACACCAACTACAACGACTCCACTTTTTACCGCCATTACGACAGTTTGCTCACCTCCATCAGAATAGCAATGCCATACACGTCTATTGTTTTAACTACTCCCGGCGATTGCAAAAGAAACCGCAAAACAACCATTAGAGCATCGTTGGCCGCACGAAAAATAATTATCGCTTTGGCTAAAAAACACAACTGCGCCATTTGGGATTTCTTAAAGGTAATGGGAGGTGTAAATTCCATTGAACATTGGGTAGCCAATGGTTTGGGTAATGGTGATAAAATTCACCTCTCTGAAAAAGGCTATAACTTGATGGGCTCCTTATTTTACAATGCTTTGGCAGAGGGCTACGACGCACACACCAAAGGATGGAAGGTGCAGGTAATTGAAGAAAATACAGAAAATATTTTTTGGTACGGTTTGAAAAAAGTGTTCTCCACCGACCCTAAAGATCCTATGATTTTTAGTAACTATAGCTTCTGGATTTTCTTCATCGTGCTCTTAATCGGCTATGTTTTCATCTACAATAAATTTAAAGCGCGATCACTTTATCTCAGTGTTTTTAGTTTATATTTTTATTACAAATCGGGGGGCTTCTTTTTTACCCTCCTTATTTTTTCTACCATTTTAGATTATTATCTCGCACTCAAAATTTACAACTCGAAAAACAAAGCCACCAGAAAAAGTATGCTCTTCATCAGCTTATTTATCAATTTAGGCTTGCTCGCTTTTTTCAAATATTCTCAATTCTTTATCGATAATATCAACTTATTACTTCACACCGATTTTAAAGCCACAAACATCTTCTCTATTGCAACGAATTCTTTGTTTGGCACTTCGCTGCCTATCGATAAAATTATTTTGCCTGTGGGCATTTCATTCTTCACCTTTCAAACCTTGAGCTATACCATAGATATCTACTTTGGTAATTTAGAACCTACCGAAGACATTTGGGATTTCGCTTTCTTTATTACCTTCTTTCCGCAATTGGTTGCCGGACCAATAGTTCGCGCTGCCGACTTCATTCCGCAAATCAAGAAAAAGTACAGTTTAACACAAGAAGATTTTGGTAGAGCAGTATTCTTAATTCTAACCGGGTTATTTAAAAAAGTAGTGATTTCCGATTTCATCTCTGTGAACTTTGTCGACCGCGTTTTCGATAATCCGCTCAGTTATTCGGGCTTCGAAAACCTGATGGGTATTTACGGTTATGCTATTCAAATATATTGCGACTTTTCGGGCTATAGCGATATGGCCATTGGTATTGCGCTCTTGCTTGGTTTTCATTTACCGGTCAATTTTGCTTCCCCCTACTTGGCTTTCAGTATCACCGAATTTTGGAAAAGATGGCACATCTCTCTATCCACGTGGTTAAAAGATTACCTCTACATTCCATTGGGTGGAAATCGCTTAGGGAAAGTGAGAACTTACATCAATCTATTACTCACGATGTTGATTGGCGGATTGTGGCACGGAGCCGCTTTCAAATTCATAGTGTGGGGCGGAATGCACGGCGGAGCGCTGGCAGCAGAAAGAGGATGGAAAGATAAATTTAAATGGAAAATGCCACGCTTCTTAGGATGGCTGCTCACCTTTCATTTTATAGCTGCCTGCTGGATACTGTTTCGTGCTGCCGATTTTGAAGCCATCAGCAACATGTTTTCTCAAATCGCCCATCATTTCAACTGGCAACAAATACCTGTTTATATGTCATCGTACTACGCAGTATTCTTACTAATTCTGCTAGGCTTCGCAGCACACTGCATTCCTATGAACTTCGAAAAAAAAGTGGAGCTCTCTTTAGGAAAGCTCCACATCTCTTTTTTAAGTGTTGTTACGGTAATTATGATTGTAATTATCTTTCAATTTAAATCGGCAGATATTCAGCCGTTTATTTACTTTCAGTTTTAAACCGCCATCTTCTCTTTCGCTGTTTCAAAAGAAGAAATTGATTCCATAATATCGCTCAACCTATCCATGTGGAATGATTTGATGATGTAATCAAAAGCCTTGTTCTCCATAGCTAATGAGATTGTTTCGTAATCTACCGAAGAAGAGCACATCACAAAAGGAGTGTGGTGGTTGATGGCCAAAGCATCTCTCTTTTCTTGTTTTAAAATATCTAAACCCGAAATATCTGGTAAGTTCACGTCTAATATGATAGCATCATATTTGTTCGACTGAATAAGATTTTTGGCTTCTTCTCCTGTTGTTGCTACTTCTACTTCACAATCTTTCGATAGTTTTTTTTCCATCAAGCGCAACGTAAATATTTCATCGTCTACCACCAGTACTTTTTTCCCCATAAAATATCACTTTTGTGTTTGTACTAACTCTTATTTTTACCTTAATTTACCTAGAGAGTCTCAAAAGCTTGTATTTCGCTAGATTCGAAGACTAATGCGCATGACCTTCATCTTCACTATTTAGCATTTTCGACAACAAATCGTAAGCGCCATTGATAACAATATCGGCAGATATTGAAACATCTTTTGGCAGCATCAACTCGGTAAATCCATTTTCACTCACTCCCACCGCGATTTCAGTCATTTTAAATGCAAATTCATCTTTGTGTTCGCTATTCATTTTAACAAAAACGTAATTTTTTCCTGCATTTTGTACAATGGCTTTTTCGGGTAAAGAGAGCGTTTTGTTTTCGCCCACTTCAATATTGGCTTTGATGTACATGCCAGGCAATAATTCTGCGTCTTCTTTATCTAAATGACCATGAATGCGTACCGTTCTATCACTGCTTATTTCTCTCCCAATTAAATGCACTTTAGCGCCACGTTCATTTCCACTTTCGTTGGGTAAAGAGAAACGAATAGTTTGTCCTACTTTAATCTTCGCAATATCTTTTTCATACACCGTTAATTCTGCGTGCAAATGTTCGGTATCTACAATCTCAAAAGCAACATCATTTGGATTAAGATATTTACCAATATTTACATTCACTTTGGTAACATAACCACTGATAGGCGAGGTAATACTTATAGTATTGGTAATATTTCCCTTTTCCATTTGTGCCGCTGAAATGCCCAACTGCTCCAACTTTTTTTCCAAGCCAAGCACTTGTGCTTTTTGCGATAAATAATCTGCTTTTACTTTCTGAAAACTCTTTTGAGAAGTTACCTGTTCTTTGTTTAAATCTGCTTGTCTCTGGAATTCTATTTCACTAAAATCTAAAGCTGATTTTGCCTGAATATATTCTTGCTGCAACTGCACATAATCGGGATGTTCGAAAACAGCAATTACTTGTCCTTTTGCTACTTTCATGCCTTGCAACAATTCTGTACTTTTTAAATTTCCTCCAATAGGCAAAGAAATAGAAATTAGGTTTTGAGGAGGAACATCTAGCACGCCATTGCAAGCAATCACATTTGATAAATTGCGTAATTCTGCCTTGCCTGTTTTTATATCGGCACTTTTGTATTGTGCTGCGTTGAGCTCTACCGTTTGCGCACTATGATGATGTTCTTCGGCAACCGTTGTTGTTTCGTTTGCGCAAGAATTTAATAAAATAGCACTGCTTAAAAAAGCGATAATTTTTAGCGTTGAAGAAGGTATATTTTTCATGGATATTTGTTTTAAAGGGCAGCTGTAATAAATTGTATTTTGTAAACCGATTGATTGTATTGATGAAGTGTGCGCAAATAAGAACTTTTAATTTGCAACACCTGCATTAAGTTTTGTGAATGCTCGAAATAACCAATCTCTCCGGCATTAAACGCCTTTTGCGATTGTGTAGCAATTAGGGTGCTTTGCGGTAGTTGACTCTGCTCAAAAAACGCAACTGAATTTTTTAATTTCATATACTCTTGAATCAATTCTCTGTATTGCCCCTGCACATCATTTTGTTTTGCTTCTAAATTGGTTTTGGCAATTTCTTCGCTAATTTTTGCAGCACTTGTTTTAGCTTTCTGCGGAATAAACCACAAAGGAATACTTAGTCCGATTTGCACACCTTGAAACCTATTCGCTGAAGTAGCAAAACCATTTTCTGTAGGATTTCCTATCAATGTTTGATTGAAATAACCCAAAGTGATATCGGGCAACATTTTATTCATTTCTACCTTCTTTGCTGCTTCAGCAATTTCAATTTGCTGTTCAAAATATTTCACCATTGGATTATTAACATAAGCACTATCGCCATTGAGTGCTAATTCCATTTTTTTGTAATCATTTTTCGGTATAGAAAAAGGAGTTGGGCAATTCACCAAGGTGCGCAAATGCGTGAAATAAATTTGAATGTCACTTTTGTTTTGAAATAAAATATTTCTCACTTCTTGCAATCTGCTCTCTGCACTCATTTTTTCCAATAAAGTTCCTTCACCTTTTTCGAATCGAAGTGCTGCAACCCTTGCAAATTCTACGAATGAAGAGTCTTGTTGAAGCAGTAAATCTCCATACGCTTGCAAAAACTGCACTTGAGTATACAGCGATTTAATACTGAACAACAACTCATTTTTAGTGATGGCGGCATTCCATTCACTTCCTTTAATTTGCGCATTGTGGTAAGCTGCATTAGATAAAAATAAAGTTGGAAAAGGAAGTGTTTGACTCACCATAAAATTATTGTCGGTGCGTATGTAGCTATTGTATTGACCATACAACATCGTTACATCTGTTTTACCCATATCTGTAGACGTTTGCTTTAACTTTTGCTGTAATTCCACATCTTGCATTTTCGCCCGCAAAGAAGGATTATTGTTAATTGCTTCTTGCATGCACTGCTCTACAGAGTAAACTGGAATATCTTGTGCAGAAGAAACATTGAAAGTCAATAACAACAAAACAATTGTTGCGAGGCTTGTATTGATTTTTTTGGTTCCAACACCTTTTTCAAAATAAATATAAAGCAAAGGCAAAACCACCAGAGTAAGCAGAGTTGCTGTAATCAATCCGCCTATTACTACCGTAGCTAAAGGCTTTTGCACTTCGGCACCGGCGCCACTCGATAATGCCATTGGCAGAAAACCAAGTGATGCTACCATGGCAGTCATCAATACCGGACGCAAGCGTGATGCAGCGCCCTTCAACACCAATTCATTTAAATCACTCATACCTTCTTTTTTCAATTCATTAAAGTGGGCAATCAATACAATACCGTTAAGCACGGCAACGCCAAAAAGAGCAATAAATCCTATACCCGCAGAAATACTAAAAGGCATTCCGCGCAAATAGAGAGCAAACACACCTCCTATGGCAGAAAGTGGAATAGCAGAAAAAATAAGCAAACTTTGCAGTGCCGATTTAAACGTAAAAAACAACAAAACGAAGATGAGTAACAAAGCAATAGGAAGCGCTATCGACAAGCGATCTTTAGCTTGTTGTAAGTTTTGAAACTGTCCGCCATAACTGATGAAATACCCAGCAGGCAAAACAATTTTCTTATTGATTTTTTGCTGTACTTCTTCTACAATACTTTCTACATCTCTTCCGCGCGTATTGAATCCAATCGTTAAACGACGTTTGGCTTCTTCGCGCTGAATTTGATTGGGTCCGTTTTTCAAACTCACCTCTGCCAATTGCGACAAAGGTATTTGAATACCATTCGTACCGCTCACAAACAATTGCCGAACATCTTGTAAACTCTTGCGGTGTGAAGAATCAAGTCGAACCACCAATTGAAATCTTTTCTCACCTTCATATACCATTCCAGCACTTTCGCCAGCAAAAGCAGTACGAATAGTCGTATTGATATCACTAATGTTCATGCCATATCGAGCGATATTATCACGATCGTATTCTATTACAATTTCAGGCAAGCCCTGCATTTGTTCTACATAAATATCTTCTGCACCTTCCACTGTGTTCACCAGCTCATGCACTCTATCGGCGATCGCTGTTAACGAATCTAAATCTTCGCCAAATATTTTAAGCGACACATCTTGTTTTGCACCCGTCATCAATTCATTAAAACGCATTTGCACCGGCTGCTGAAAACTAAAACTTACACCTGGTAAAACCTCCAAAGCCTTCCCCATTTTTTCAGCCAATTCTTCACGTGTAGAAGCGCTCACCCAATCGTCTTTAGCTTTTAAAATAATCATTAAATCACAGGCTTCAACAGGCATAGGATCGGTAGGAATTTCGCCCGAACCAATTTTAGCCACCACCTGCTCCACCTCTGGAAACTGTTGTTTTAAAATAACAGAAGCTTTCATAGAGGCATCCACCGTATGCGATAAAGAACTACCAGTAAGTACTCTTGTTTCCACAGCAAAATCGCCTTCCTCCAGCGTTGGAATAAATTCTCCACCCATATTGAAGAAGAGAACGAGAGCGAGAACGAAGAGAGTGAGTGAAGAAGTTAAAACGAGTTTTTTTCTTTTTAAAGCACCGAGTAAAAAGGGAGTATAAATGCCTTGTAAGGATAGCATCATTCTATCTGAAAAAGTGGGCGTATGATCTATTTTCTTACTTAAAAACAAAGAAGAAATCATGGGCACATAGGTGAGCGATAAAATAAAAGCGCCAATAATGGCAAAGGAAACCGTTTCGGCCATGGGCTTAAACATCTTACCTTCTATGCCTGATAATGCGAGAATAGGCAAGTAAACAATTAAAATAATGATTTCACCAAAGGCGGCACTCTTCATAATTTTTGAAGCAGAAGATTTCACCTCATCATTCATATCGTTTTGAGAAAGTAAGCCTTGTCGGCGCATGCCCAAATGATGCATGGTGGCCTCTACTATGATTACTGCGCCATCTACAATCAATCCGAAATCGAGTGCACCCAAACTCATTAAATTACCCGATACACCAAAAAGATTCATCATAGAAATAGCAAACAACATCGCCAATGGAATAACGGAAGCTACAATCATACCTGCACGAAAATTCCCTAAAAACAGCACCAATACAAAAACAACAATCAAAGCACCTTCCAATAAGTTGGTGCTTACGGTACCTATAGCATTATCAACCATTTTGGTTCTATCTAAAAATGGAACTAAGGCAATACCTTCGGGTAAAGTTTTTTTAATTTGTTCGATTCGCTCTTTTATATTGTCTATTACTTGGGAAGAATTGGCTCCTTTAAGCATCATCACCACAGCACCCACCGTTTCTCCTTTTCCATCGTTCGTTATAGCGCCATAACGCACTGCATGTCCAAACTGAATTTGTGCAACATCGCGCATCAAAACCGGAATTCCGTTATCATTTACCTTTACTGCAATTTTTGCGATATCATCTAAAGAACCTATCAATCCTTCACTTCTAATGAAGTAAGCAGTGGGTTTATTTTCGATATAAGCACCGCCAGTATTTTGATTGTTTTTTTCAAGCGCACTAAAAACATCTGTGATAGAAATATTCATACTGCGCAGTTTATCGGGCTGCAAAGCAATTTCATATTGCTTTAAATATCCACCAAAACTGCTCACATCGGCAACACCTTCCACACCCAATAATTGTCGGCGCACTATCCAATCTTGTATAGTGCGCAAATCAGTGGCAGAATATTTTTTTTCATAGCCCTTCTCCGCTTGTAATGTGTATTGATATATTTCACCTAAACCAGTGGTAACAGGCGCCAATTCGGGCATTCCCGTCCCTGGTGGAATAATATCTTTCACACTTTGCAAGCGCTCTGAAATTTGTTGACGAGCCCAATACAAATCAACATCTTCTTTAAAAACAACAGTAACTACTGATAAGCCGAAACGAGAAAAAGAACGAACTTCTTCAATCTCAGGAACTGTAGCAACAGCCTGCTCAACAGGAAAAGTAACGAGGCGCTCCATTTCTTGTGCAGCCATTGCCGGACTCACCGTAATTATCTGCGCTTGATTATTTGTAATATCTGGTACCGCATCGATAGGCAATTGCGTAAAAGAAAAAACTCCCCAAACAATTAAAGCCAATGTACCCAAGCCCACTATGAGCTTATTTTGAATAGAAAATGCTATTATTTTATCTAGCATACAACATGATTTTGTGATGATGAAAAAAAGAAAAATAAAAAATAGACTAAGCTATTTTAGGCGGTTGCCAGACACTTCCGTGGAAAGAAGAAACAGAACTTTTGTAAAATGATATCACTTTATTTTCTTGAAGAATAGATTTTTGAAAAACCATAATTATGGTATTGCTTAATATTAAAGTGTTCATTGGATTAATATGCTCTTTACCCTGAAAAGGAAGGCAGCCCTTGTCTTTGTGCGTATCGTGATGTAAATTTTCTGCTCCGTTATAATGCTCTTTAATAAAATCAAGTAAAGAAATTTCTTTTGATTCTGAAGAATGTTCAATGTAATGTGCCAATAAATGAGGAATCTTAAATAGCTCGTGCATCTCTGTTCCAGAGAATAAAAAAGAGAACAAAAATATAAAAGCTATCAATCTTCGCATGCATTGTAAATTTAAAAAAAATATAATTAGTTAAATGATTATCCGCAATTTTACCTTTAAACTTAATTGGGCCGCATGCCCATCCCTTCTCCAAAAGGATAGTTCCTTCGGGGTACCTCAGGATGAAATACTAAGCCCATCCGCACTGTGGCTGTTACCCGTTAGTTGACGTGCCCCGCAGGAACTATTGACCTGCGCTTCAAATCACTTAATTTCTCTCCTCCAAAAAGCATCTCCATCCATCGCTTTTCTTCCCAATATTTTTTCCATTCTGGAGTTATCTGCCACATTATCTGATGCCAACAAATAATATTGATCGCGATTCATAAAGGGATTCTTGAATTTGGTAAGAAGCATGAAAACAGGATGCACCACCCATTTCGGTAAAGGGATGATTTTGTATTTCGATTTGGTGTAGGCTATCATATCTGCTAAAGTCATTTCTTTTGGTCCGGTTGCATATACAATTCCTTCATCGTTGGAAACCACCAATTTTACTATGGTTTCGGCCACATCTTCGCCCATCACGGGTTGAAACTTGGGTGTAATAAAATGCTTTGGAAGAAATAACAAGCCTAAGGTTGGTTTACCTAAACGCACTACCATATTCACTTTTTGAACGATGGCGGTGCCGGGAGTTAGCACAAAACTCGGACGAATAATCACCACATTTTTTTCTTTCAATAAAAGTTCATCTGCAACGCCTTTCGTTCGCGCATATTCTGCTTTGCTATTCACATCGGCGCCACAAACAGACACATGAATAATTCGCGGGTTACCTAACGAAGGGCGCTTTGCAATCATATCTTTCACCAACTGAACATGCGCTCTTTCGAAAGTATTTTCGCCTTTTTCTTCAATAATTCCAACGATATTGATGAGCACATCCACCTTTCCTAAAGCAGTCCAATCGCTTTGAAAAACGTTAAATGCAATTTGATTTTTACCCTTGGCGCTGCGCGAGCAAGCAAGTACTTCATCATTTGAATAAGCAGAGATTAAATACTCTGTTACCACTATACCAATTTGGCCGGTACCACCAAGAATTACGATTTTCATAGTTTGTAATTTATTTTATCCATTACTGATATTTCTGAACCTTCGGCAACGTAAACAGAACAAGGACTTTGATTATTTAGAAATAAAAAATCTTTTCCGTAGTTCACTTCAAAATTCACATCCACTAAAAAATCTCTTACTGGATATATTTCCCAAACCGGATGCTTCACTTCGTACTCATAGGTTTTGCTTTCACTGACTTTTGTATAGCCATAGTAGTGTTCTAGAATAAAATGAGCCTCACTTCCATTTAGCAAACCTTGCTTTGTGGGTTGTGTGGTTACAGAAATACTATTTTCAACTTCGGCATATTTCCACAAATATTTAATCTTCATTTTATCATTCAACTTTTCCAATTGATGACTCATAGGCACTGCTTTGTAATGCTCCTTATAGAACAAATTAGCTACCAAAGCTAGAATTTTTTTGGGCACCAATTCTTTAATAAAAACTGCACCTCTTCTCCATTCTCCGTTTACTTTTCTTTTCACATAAAACCGAAGATTCACTTCTTCAAAATCACTTAATCCAGGAAAACGAATACCTTTTACTTTAGTGTTTAAAAACATAAAACCAATCAAACTTACATAGCACTTCTCTTCAAACAAATCAAGCTCGGTACCAAAAGGAAGATATGGCCGCAAGATAGCAGAATCCACTTCATAATTGATAACTAACAATTTACGCCATTCGGCTGTAAGGAAGGGTTTCATAAAATTTCAAAATAAAATGATAATCCTAAATAATAGATGAGAAAAACAATAGAAAATAAATAGTCATAATGAGCTAATCCCAAATATTGCATTCTTCGATAATATAAAAACCACGTGAAAAAAACTAAGCATGCGATATCCATAATCGCTATATAATACGATGAATTTAAATCAACTAAACCAATTAAATAATTCATAGGCAATATCAACATCACAATTAATATCTGAATTAGCATAACAGTTGAAATATGCCCCACAACTTCCATTTTTTTATCTTTCGTAACAATCAAAATCGCAAGAAGAACTATTATTAAATTGGGAATCACAAAAATGTAAACCGACAAAAATCCACCACACAAACCCGCCACTAGGAAAGCCAAACCTATATACCCCAACCTATACCCCCAATGAAACTCAGGCTTACAATCATTCTCTACTTTACTATAAACCGGCGCAATCATCTTTCTGTTGTAAGAAAAAATATGGTAGAAGAAATTTAGAATTTGATAGATAGGAGGAAATAAAAAAACATTGACCCACTTACCCCATTTGTCTTCTACAAACCAAACCATTCCTTTTATTCCATAACGAGATTCTTTGGTTTCTTTGTCGTAAACAGCAATTTCATTGCAGTAGCGAACAGCATCTAAATCGCAAGATACTTCAGCACTCATTGTTTGCAATTCATTCAACTCGCTGTCGCTTGCCATTCCTGCTTTTCCTGCCAAGAGGGCACCCGCTCTGCAAACTCTACAGCCGTTATCGAAGAATACTATTTTGCTGTTTGTTTTCATATAAAATATATTGCAAAAAATACTGCAGTTAAATACATCCAAAACAAGGAGAATACGATGTGAACTATCGTTTCAAACATCTTACCTTTCCACAGATCTTTAGAATACCCAAAAAATTGAAAGAAAAGTCTGATCATCCAAAATACACCTAAACCCAATGAGATCTTTTTGCCAAATTCTGTATGCACCATTTCCGCAGATGAAACTAAACAAAGTAAACCCATCATAAAAACTGTAAGGGCAATAAAAAAGGTGTGAATCATCATCATTTCCCTATTGATTAGGCTTAGCGAACTCAACTCCTTTTTCCAATTAAAATACTTTGGAAATATGATATGTACGAGCGCTAAAGCCATCAACAAAATTCCAATTATTTTCAAATGTATTTCCATCATCATTTACAATTAAAGATTGACATAAAAGGTGTAAACTTAATTTCGCCAATATCTTCAAAACCTGCACTAATTAAAGCTTTCTTCCAAGTTCCACTTGAAAAGAAGTGAGTAAATCCAATAGTAAAAGCTAAAAAATTAGGAAAGTCTCTTAAATGCTCCACAATAATTATGCTGCCTGTAGGTTTACAAACTCTCCGACATTCCTTTAAAAATTGAACTTTTTCCTCATTTGATCTAATTTCATGAATCGCAGAAATCAAAAAAATATGATCAACACTGTTATCAGCCAGAGGAATTTTATTTGACACAATTTGCTGCGTATTAGGATAATTCATACTTACCTTTCTTGCGCGCACAATAGCTGGTTCTGTGTGTTTTTTAGAATCATAAAAATCATAAACCTGCATATTAGATTGCGGTAAAATGCTTTCTATAATGAAACTAGTTTCATCAAAACCTGCATTAATATTCAAATTAAATTGATTAGAACTATCCGGTAAATTCATTCTTCTAAGCCAATCGAATTCATAGAAACCCGAAAAATCATATACATAAGCTGATACTAAGAGCGGCATTGTTAAACCATACAAGAACAAAGCAATTATTACCCAAAATAATGGAAGAGACCAATCAACTAAAAAAAAGCTTGCAACAAGAAAAAATAAGGCAAGCAAACCCAACACATAAAAGTGTCGGTTAAAACTTAAAATATTAAGCACTCCCTGATATCTTATTCTGCCTATTTCCATTTTTCAATTCTACCTTTTTTCCAACAATATGGAATATTACTAATTACAAAAGCATTTGCCAGTAAAGGCTTTTCTAGTTCTAGCGTTCTTAAAAACTCGAAATCATAATTCAGCACATTCACAGGCTTAGGCACCCAATTTTCCCTAACACCTTCAATTATAAGAACCTCTTTGCTTTCCTCATTGTAGGTGAAAGTAAAAGGCAAGGGTCCTGCAAATCTTCGTGCTTCTTTCCAATCATTAAATGGAGAATATGCTGGTAACATCACCTCTTCCTCACTTGTAGATATCTCTAAATCAAACTTAGAATTTACAGAAAAAATCTTCTTTCTTCCTTCTACTTCTTTTTGTGTTATATCAGTGGTTGTGTAATTGTAATGAGTAAATAAATTACCCAAAAACTGCATTTTCATTTTGTCGGTTTCCGACTTCAAAATATACAATCCACGCAAGTTTTTTCCTGCTTTAGTAGTGTAGCGAACGAAAACACGATAGCCAATCAAAAAGAAATCATTTCCCATAAATTTAGGAAAACCCTTCGGACGCAAATCTTTGGTTTGAACCATAGCAATAGCAATAAATGCCCACTTGTCCTGAAATGTATCAAGCGTCAAACACTCAGGAATAAATTTTTGCAGCTCCTCCTTAGGAACAGCAAAGGTAAACACCAACGAACTATCGAAATGTGCTTCAACGGCAAAAGGATGATTCTTCAAAAACTTGAGCATAGATCAGTGTTTTTTATTTATTTGAAATTCATTGAAGTAAATAAACAGGATCAAAATAAAAGCAAACAAAGCATTGAATTTACCCCACAACAATAAATCGGGAACTAGCATAAATTCTAAGGTATTCATCACTGCGATAACGGTAATTTGCACGATACAATTCAATCTTGATTTATATCCACTAACTATCCAAATCGCCATCACTATTTCCGATAATCCAATGAGCACTGTGAATGTCCTTGAAAATTCTTCACCTAAAATTTCTGCCACAATTTGCTCATGTCGAGGCACTAAATTCAATAACTTACAAAAGAGGCCGTTAATCAACCATACACTGGCAATTAAATAATTCAATATTTTATGTAGATCTCTGCGCATAATGCTAACTAAAACTTCATCATCGAATTGAAAACATTCTTTCAATATTTTCAGTTTTTATTGAAACTTATTCTCAAAAAAATTACTTCACTAAGAATTTCATCAACGAACCTGTAAACCAATTTTCATCTGCCTTTACCATTCTTTCAATCATTTTATCGGTGTTTTCTCCAAAGGATGAAATATCGGCTATCACTTTTTTGAATTCTTTCGCTTCTGCGTCGCTTCCCTTTACCTGCTTTAGTTCTCGGAGGGTTTCCAATACCGGACCCAGTTCTCTTTTTCGTCGCTCATTCATGATTTTGATGGCCACTTTGTAGATGTCTTTGTCGGCTTCAAAAAACTCTTTGCGCTCTCCTTTTTTAGTTACTCTATAAACAATTCCCCAAGCAATTAAATCGCGCGTGTTCATGTTTACATTTCCACGAGAAACTTCCAACTGCTCCATAATATCCTCGGTACTTAATGGTTCTGCACTTACCAATAACAATGCATGAATTTGCGCCATGGTTCTGTTGATGCCCCATTCGCTACCAAAGGTTCCCCAAGCCTGTATAAATTCATTTTTTGCTTCTTGCAGTTCCATAAATCAAATGTAGAAAATGTTTTTAAACTTTCAAATATTTTTGAAAGTTTGTTTCTTATGGCGCACGTTCCGTCAGCCGACGGATGACTTGCCTACTCCGACAATTGCATTGTCGAATTTCGCATAAATAAAAAGCAATGAAATTGCTGGAGTAAACTAGTCCCCCGTTTGGAAACGGGCGCCATGGAGAAACCGAAATTATCCCTTATATTCTATCTCTTTCAACAACTCCACCATCTCTTCAGCCACTTTATCAAAAGCAGCGCGATTGGCCTTTCTAATAGGTTCACTCATTGGTAATTTTTCGCGTAATGCATCTACCTGCACTCCGTTTTTCCAGAAGCGGTAACATACATGCGGACCGCTAGCCAAACCTGTTGAACCAACGTATCCAATCACTTGTCCTTGTGATACACGTGTGCCCGGACGCATACCACTTGCTATTTTCGACATGTGTAAATATTGCGTTGTGTATGTCTTGTTGTGTTGCACTTTCACATAGTTTCCGTTGCCCGGATTGTAAGTTGCGGCTATCACAGTACCCGCTGCTGTACTCATAATAGGTGTTCCCACAGGAGCTGCATAATCGGTTCCCAAATGCGCTTTCCATCTATGTTGTACCGGGTGAAAACGTTTCATCGTAAAGCGCGAAGAGATGTGAGAAAACTTCACTGGAGCTTTTAAGAAAGCACGTTTTAAACCTCTACTTTCTTCATCGTAATAGCCTGTTAAACCATCTTGTTCAAAATTGATGGCGTAATATTCTTTTCCATCGTGCTCGAAAACTGCAGCCTTTATTTTTTTTATGCCTACAGATTCTCCTTCCACTTGTATCTCATCGAAAATCACCTTGAATTTATCTCCTTTTTGAATACGGTAGAAATCGATAGTCCAAGCGTAAACAGCCGCCAACTCATTCGCCAAAGCTGCCGTTAAGCCATTGCTCGTCATAGCCTCATACAAAGAACTATTGATAACACCCGATGCTTTTTGTTCTACCGTTGCAACAGGTTTTGTGCCCATGTACACATATAAACTATCGCGAAAATCATACACCACATATTCATAAGCGTTGATTTCATAAACAAAACATTGCGCACGTTTGGTAGAATCTTTAGAGCAAAAAACGGTGTAGGGCTGATCGGCACGAAACTTACGTACATCAAAAACATCTTTTCCTTTTTTAAGTACTTCGTTGATATCGTCGTAAGGCACGTGATGTTTTAAAAAGATATCTGAAATCAACTGATTCTTATCTACCTTATCTTCTACCACGTGAAAAGAATCTACTGTTAAGCCGTATTTAACAGCCGACGCCGAATCCTCTCTTAGTTTACGCAATTCATCATCACCTCCAAAAATTCCACCATCTTTAATGAATGCAAAATACACAATTGAAAAAACGGAAAGTATACCAATAACTGTAAGCAAATATTTCTTCATCAATCGATTTCTTTGAGAAGGTAAAAAAAATCCCCTCCTGAATTAAACAGGAAGGGAAAATACAAAAAAAAGAAAAGAAGGCTTGATGCTTTTTTTAAAAAGTTATTATTTCACTTTGTTCAAAGTACTTACAAGTCCCGAACACTCAATCAAATCCATCTTAACTGCACCCACCAAAATATTGGTTTGCAAACGCACTGGTATTTTATTAGCATCGGCAGAAATCCACACCGTCATATCCTCTTCGGTTTTAAAAACTCTACCTTTTTGCATCACTGGGTGAAACTTGTAACAGTTGATTTTACCAACAGAAGTAGAGATCACTTGAGTACCCATATATTTCAATTTTAAAGGATAATTTTCGAAATCAAAAAAGGTATTTATGGTAAACAAATCACCTTTTTTAGCCGAAGCAAAATCCAAGGTTCGCGCATAATACAAAGCCGAAATCATGTCTTGCGTGTTGGTATCGGTGGCATAACGACTTTTATTAACTATAGCTTCCTTTTTAAAATGATTAAAAGCTATATCATGCTCAATTTTGTAGCCCCGTTCATTCACGCGACGAATGTGGTACCAAGGCAAAATAGCACGTTCATCAATATAACTTTCATATTTATCACGAACCATATACACTTTATCCCAAACCGAGTTGGTGAAACCACGAGCGATAACATGCAAGGTGGGTCTTTTAGCAATCATCATGGTATCATCAGCTACTTCTAAGGAGGCTACTCCCGCATCAATAACGCCGTAATGCACTCTATATTTTAGTTTCTCTCCGCGCTTGAATGCTTGATTTTTAATCTCGCGCAATTTAGCAAGCGGAGCAGCAGAAGAAGCTGTTTGAGCAGGTTGAAAAGTAAATGAAAATGAAATTAAGGCTACAATAGCCGCCAATAGAAAGATTCTTGAAGTTTTCATAAATAGATCTGTTTTGCAGGTTCAAAAACAAAAAGCATTCCAAATGCAAAACGAAAGAAAATACGATTAGTTGCTTTCGATTATTTTTGTTCAACTCACCTCTGCATAAAGGGAATTTTCATCACTTTTTTTCCGATATTTGTGGCAAAGTAAAAACGTAAATGAAACTTTGGGACAAAGGATTTAAAGTTGATAAGGCCATAGAGGCTTTTACCATTGGTAACGACAATGTGCTCGATTTAGAGTTAGCGCCTTATGATGTTTTGGGTACCATGGCGCATATTACTATGTTGGCCGAGGTGGGATTGCTAGAGAAAAAGGAATTGCCAAAGCTTAAAAAAGAACTCAAAAAAATTTACATAACAGCTTTAAAAGGCTTGTTTACTATAGAACCCGGAGTGGAAGATGTGCATTCTCAAGTGGAGATGTTGTTGACCAAAGCTATGGGTGATGCAGGTAAAAAAGTTCATGCAGCACGTTCACGTAACGACCAGGTTTTGGTGGATCTAAAATTGTATGGTCGCGCCAAAACCATTGAAATAGCTACACTTACACAAAAGTTGTTTGATGCTTTTATCAAACAAAGTGAAACTCATAAAAATGTTTTATTGCCTGGTTACACGCACTTGCAAGTAGCCATGCCTTCTTCCTTCGGCTTATGGTTTGGCGCTTATGCCGAATCATTAAGCGATGATATGGAAATGTTGGCCACGGCTTACAAAATGACGAATCAGAATCCCTTGGGTTCTGCGGCAGGATATGGTTCTTCTTTTCCTATCAAACGTAAATTAACTACGCAGTTGTTGGGTTTTGAAGATTTGCATTACAATGTGGTTTATGCGCAGATGACTCGTGGTAAAACCGAAAAAACAGTTGCTGCGGCGATGGCTTCTTTGGCTTCTACCTTAGGCAAATTCGCTGCCGATGCGTGTTTGTATATGAGTCAGAACTTTAGCTTCATCACCTTACCAAAAGAATTCACCACCGGTTCTAGCATCATGCCGCACAAGAAAAATCCCGATGTTTTTGAATTGCTGCGCTCTAAATGCAACGCCATGCAGGCCGTGCAATTCGAGTTGGCAATGATGACGGGTAATTTAACTTCTGGTTATTTCCGCGATTTGCAATTGTTGAAAGAAAAATACATCTACCTCTTCAAAGAAATGAAAGCTTGTTTGGAAATGGCTTTGTTGATGGTGCCGAATATCGGCGTGAAAAAAGACATCTTGAAAGACGACAAATACGTTTACCTTTTCAGTGTGGAAGAAGTGAATCGCAGAGCAACAAAAGGACTTCCTTTCCGCGATGCTTACAAGCAAGTGGGGATAGAAATTGAAGAAGGAAATTTCAATCCGGAGAGAACGGTAAAACACACGCACGAAGGAAGTATAGGCAATTTGTGCAACAAAGAAATTCAACGTAAAATGAAAAATGCGCGTGCTAAAATTAACGGCGCTGCAGTAGATAAAGCGATTCAAAAATTATTAAAAGTATAACGAGATGCAACACTTCTTTTCTGTTAAAGATGCGGGTAATCTTTCTGCTGCGGTGGCTGAAGCTATCGACTTGAAAAAAAATATTGCCAATTATTCCACTCTTGGAAAAGGTAAAACCATTGGTTTGATTTTCTTCAATTCGAGTTTAAGAACGCGTTTGAGTACTCAAAAAGCAGCCATCAATTTAGGCATGAGTGTGATTAGCATGAACGTTGGTTCTGATGGTTGGAAGTTAGAGATGGAAGATGGCGCGGTGATGAATGGCGATGCTGCAGAACATGTGAAAGACGCTGCTCGCGTGATGGGTGCTTATTGCGATATTATAGCTGTTCGTTCGTTTGCCGTGTTGAAAGACAGAGAAAAAGACTACTCAGAAGAAGTATTGAAAAGCTTCATGAAATATGCTGGTGTGCCTATCGTAAATTTAGAGTCATCAACCTTGCATCCTTTGCAATCTTTTGCCGATTTAATCACGATTGAAGAGCACAAAAAAGTGGCCCGGCCGAAAGTAGTTTTAACATGGGCGCCACACCCTAAAGCATTGCCACAAGCAGTGCCGAATAGCTTTGTAGAGTGGATGAAAAATGCGGATGTAGATTTTGTGGTGACCAATCCAGAAGGCTATGATTTGGCTCCCCAATTTATGGACGGAGTGAAGTTAGAGCGCGATCAGAAAGAAGCGTTTAAAGGAGCAGATTTCATTTACGCGAAAAACTGGTCTTCTTATACTTCTTATGGAGATATTCTTTCCACTGATCCAGCATGGACAGTTTCTTCCGATAAAATGGCACTCACCAATAACGCTAAGTTTATGCACTGTCTTCCTGTTCGCAGAAACGTGGTGGTGAGCGACGATGTTATCGACTCTGCAAATTCTATCATTATCGCACAAGCCGCTAATAGAGTGACTTCTGCGCAGTTGGTGATTAAGAGGATTTTGGAGGGGAAGTAATTCTCTCATCCGGTTCTTCATGTAGAGACAGATAGAATCTGTCTTAAATAGAAAAAATTCCACTGATTTTTCTCGAATGCTATTTACACACAGTTCGTCTTTGCGATAATCCGTCAGCCGACGGATGAAGCAATCTCATTGTGTTTTAATTAGTATTTCATGATAAGGTTGCTTCGGGGTACCTCGCAATGACGCACAGGGATTAGGAAAGGAAATAATCTTTTTAAGACAGATTCTATCTGTCTCTACGTGATGCCCTGCCGCTCTGCGAAGTGTAACATAGTATAACTTTACTCAACCTTTTCCCGTCCCGATTCTCGGGATTCAGCTTCCAAATAAATCACTTTGACTTTTATCGATTGTGGGAACGCTAACTATCCCTCTTAGAGAAGAGGGCGTGCGGAAATGCTTGTGTGTTGGCGGGAGATGGAATATTAATTTTGCATGAATTGCTTTGTGCTGAATTTGGTCCATCTCCCTGCAGCCCGCAAGGCCAAATCGCACCCCTCTTCTCTAAGAGGGATAGTTAGCGTTACCATACTGGAGAAATAGATGGTTAAAATTACCTCACCCCTCCACCATTATCCATCTCCTTCACCGGTGATACAAACGCCAATTCCCCCTTGCTATTTTCCGCCATCAAAATCATTCCTTGTGATTCAATTCCTTTGATGTTGCGCGGAGCAAGATTTACCAAAATGCTTACTTGTTTGCCAATGATGTCTTCTGGTTTGTAATGTTCGGCGATGCCTGATACAACAGTGCGTTGGTCGATACCAGTATCAATTTTTAGCTTCAACAATTTTGCTGTTTTCGCTACTTTTTCTGCTTCTATGATGGTTCCTACACGAATATCCATTTTAGAAAACTCATCGAAAGTAACATTCTCTTTTTGAGGCGCAGCAGATGTTTTCGCTTGTTGTGCTTGTTCGCGTGAAGATTTTAATTTCTCTAGTTGAGCGGCAATTACATCGTCTTCAATTTTGCTGAAAAGGAGTTGTGCAGGCGCGATAGCAAAACCATCAGTCAACAAAACATCTTTAGCTGCATCACTCCATTGTGTGTTGGAAATACCCAACCACGTTGCCATTTTTGTGGTGGTTTCTGGTAAGAATGGTAAACCTAGAATGCTTATTTTTCCTGCTATTTCCAAAGCAATACGAAGAATAGTTCCCACTCTTTCTTTGTTGTCTTTAATCTTCCAAGGCTCTGTATCAGCTAAATATTTATTACCCAAATTCGACAATTTCATCAACTCAGATAAGGCTTCGCGGAAGCGATATTTATCTAAACTATCTGAAATTTTTGTGTTGAATTCTTTGGCTTGAGCTAAGGTGTTTTTATCAATATCTTCTAAAATTGCCAGTGGAGGCACTCCACCTTCGAAGAACTTATGAGTGAGCACAAATGCACGATTCACGAAGTTACCCAAGTTGGCTGCCAACTCATTGTTGTTCTTTGCTTGAAAATCTTTCCAAGTGAAATCGGCATCTTTTGTCTCTGGCATGTTCGAGCACAAAGTGTAGCGCAATACATCTGTTTTATCTGGGAAATCGGCTAAGAATTCATGCAACCAAACCGCCCAATTTCCAGAGGTAGAAAATTTCTCTCCTTCTAAATTTAAGAACTCATTCGCTGGAACATTATCAGGCAAAATATAATCACCAAATAACTTCAACATCGATGGGAAAATGATGCAATGGAAAACGATATTGTCTTTACCGATAAAGTGAACGAGTTTAGAATTACCGTCTTTTTTCCAGTAGTCTTCCCATTTGCGCGTAGCATCGTTCGCCAATAATTCTTGGGTGAATGAGATGTAGCCAATAGGAGCATCAAACCAAACGTACAATACTTTTCCTTCGCCACCTGCAACGGGAACAGGAATTCCCCAATCTAAATCTCTAGTGATAGCACGTGGATGCAAACCGCTTTCGAGCCAGCTTTTACACTGTCCGTAAACGTTGGTTTTCCAATCTTTATGATCTTCTAAAATCCATTGTTTCAACCACGGTTCATATTTATCAAGTGGCAAAAACCAATGTTTGGTTTGTTTAAGTACAGGTTTGTTTCCGCTCAATGCCGACTTAGGATTAATCAAATCGGTAGCGTTGAGGGTAGAGCCACATTTCTCGCATTGGTCGCCGTAGGCTTTCTCGTTTGCGCAATGCGGACAAGTTCCTGTGATGTATCTATCGGCCAAAAATTGATTGTTGGCTTCGTCGTAATATTGTTCGGTGACTTGTTCGGTGAAAGCTCCTTCGCTTTCTAATTTTTTGAATAAATCAGAAGCTGTTTTGTAGTGCTGTTTCGAAGTAGTTTTTGAGAAAACATCTAAAGTGATTCCCAACTGTTTTAATGAATCACCGATGATTTTGTGGTATTTATCTACTACTTGCTGAGGGGTTACACCTTCGTTTTTTGCTTTGATAGTGATGGGTACACCGTGTTCATCGGTACCACCAATAAAAACTACATCTTCATTTTTAGCGCGTAGGTAACGCACATATATATCGGCTGGAATGTACACTCCCGCTACGTGTCCGAGGTGCAATGGTCCGTTTGCATAAGGCAAAGCCGTAGTAATGGTATAACGTTGTTGAGTCATGGGGCAAAGATAAAAGAAAGACGCCGACTTATTTACTTCGCCGATTTTTTTCTCCACAGCTGAACGGTGGTAAGCAACAATAAAATGAAAGTAGAAATCACGGCAATTCCACCAATTAAATAAGGAAATTTAGTGAATAAAGTTTCTGAATTGTTGGCGTTGATGGTTGCAGAAATCGCATCGGGTTTCCACCATTCTGTCTTACTAATCACATCTCCTTTTTGGTCGATAAAGCCCGAAATACCTGTGTTTGCAGAACGAGCGATACTTCTTCTGTTTTCTATGGCGCGAATTCTAGCGAAGGCAAAATGTTGTTTGTAACCGGGAGTATCTTGCCACCAACCATCGTTGGTAATGATGAACAACAAATTAGCCCCTTTGCGCACGTATTCGGTAACATAATCGCTGTAAATAGATTCGTAACAAATGATGGGTGCGACTTGCATTTTGCCATCTACCGAAGTAAAATTACTACGGTGGTTTTGTGAACCCAGTGTACCAGAAGTTCCACCTAAATCCAATAGAAATTCTTTCAATGAAGGAAATAAACTTTCGAAAGGCACGCGCTCTGCACCCATTACCAATAGTGATTTATGGTAAATAGGAAAAGAAAAAGAAGTATCAATTTGTATGGCGGCATTGTACGATTCATAATACTCGCTGGCATCTGTAAATTTGCGGTAAGATGAAGGAATATCATTGGCGTCTTTAGGATTGACAAGGGCTGTAGAGGAGAGTCCGCTAACAATATTTAAGTTCTCATGATTTTGCAATAAATCGGCAAGCATTGCAATTTCCTGCGATTTATTTAAGCGTTCTTCCCACTGATTTCCTTGAATAGCTGTTTCGGGAAGCACAACATAACGTGTTGAATCGGTAATTTTGGAAGCAGCCAAAAGTATTGCTCTTTCCATCTGCTGCTCGGAAGTCATGCCATCAAATTTTTCACCGTAGGGGTCGATATTGGGCTGCACCACCATCACTTTTACCGGATTTTCATCCTCCACATAGGTCATGTAAATGGCGACAGAAATTACTATCGGCGCGAGCAACAAGAAATCGGCATTGATGAGTCGGCGAAAAACCTGCGTATTAAAACTCTTTGCGCTTCGCCATTCCTTCACACACAAAAATAGCATCCAATTCATGCCCAACACCCAAGCGCTGCCGCCAAGCACACCAACGAATTCGTACCATTGAATGAGGTAAGGGCGATTGGCAAAAACATTTCCTAAGCTCAACCAAGGCCATGATAATTCCCAATTTTGAAAATGTAAAAACTCTAAACTCAACCAAATAGAGATGAAAGCAAGTGGCCACAGTGCTTTAGAAATTTGTTTTTTAACCACATGAAAAAGCAAAAACATTAACGCAAAAAGCAAGCTGTTGGCTAATACTTCAAAGGCTACACCGCCCAGTTGTGCTGCGTAATAAATCCACCAGCAACAAGTTAAATTCCACACAAAAAAGGTTAGGTAAGCATAGCCAAATACTTTCCATTTACTGGCTTTTTTTTCAAATTGTTGGTGCTCGATATACAACAAAGGAACCAAGCCAATGAAGGCGCCTAAAGTAAAATCGAAAGGCGGAAAAGCCAAAGCAATGAGGAAACCCGAGAGTATGGAAAGCAGTGCATATTTTAAACGTTGAAGCATTATCTCATGATGTATAGTTTGCCCCAACCGTGTTTGAAATATTGTTTTTCAAGTGTACTTGGGCCGCTGGTTGTTGAAATGCTCACTTCTCTGCTTTCAATATCTTCACCTTTGATTCTGGCAGTAACGCGGTAGAGGTAAACGCCATTACCGAGTGGGTCACCAAAATTATCGGTGCCATCCCATTTGTATTCGGTGATGTTTCGTCCGATATTAATACTACCAATATCTTGCAGCGTAATTTCTTTCACAATTTTGCCTGTAATGTTCATAATATCGATACGAAAATCGCTTGGCAATTTCGACCCTGTAAGTGTAAATACAAACTGAGTGCTGGTAGTAAAAGGATTAGGCCAGTTGAGTACTTCGGTGATACTCGATTTAAGCACTACTTCAAATTGAATTCTGTATTCAGCAGTACCATCGCCTGCACCCGATTTGTTGGCAGAGCGGTCGAGCGCTTTCACGCGCAATTCGTATTTACCTTCTTCGGCAAAATTTCCTTGAAATTCTAGTCGGCATTTGTTATCGGGAAGCACAGCCGGATAAAAAGTATAATCGTCTTGATCGATAATGAAAGTAGAATCGATTAAACCTTTGGGCGTAAGCTTATTCACTATAATGGTAAAAAGAGAGCCTTTGTCGAGCGCTAAAAACTGATTTTCATCTTTCAATTGAATGCTCACCCAAGCTTTTGGAGAAACAATATCGCCATTGAGAATATGAATACCATCGAAAGCAACATCAAGCAAAGGATTTTGTCTATCAGGAAAAACATCGAAAGGGAGGTCTAAAATATTGTTGAAATGATGTTGCTCCAATTGCCATGCTTGTGGTCCGGTGTAAGGATTAATCTCATACCATAATCTGTTTGCGCCATTGGTATTTAAAGTATTGATGCTGATGGTATCGTAATAAGATTCTCCTGCCGCTAGGGGAGGAAGCATTCTATAAGTTACCCCTTTTATTGTGTTGTTGTTGATGAACCAGTGCACTACCTGAATAGAATCGGAATTTGTTTTAGAAACATTGGTAACAGCAATAATAATTTTCATGGTGTTACCTTCTTGCAAAGAATCGGAAGTTATAGAATACTTAACGTTTGGATTTAGAGCCAATTCGGTAATTTCATCAAAAACAATTTGCCATCTTTTGAGTTGATTTGGCGTGTGTAAAGAATCATCCGATAAGTAAGATTCTAAACGCAAATAAGGATAGGTTGCAGCATTGGCAATAGTATCGAACTGAAGCGTAGAGCCGCTTGCACCATTAAAAGTGTGCAATAGGACTTCATTTTTATTGGCATCAACACCATACACTTTTACATTTAGGGTGTCGTGAACATTGCCACCTTCTAAAGGAGTAGATTCCCAGTAAAAGGCGTTCCAGTTTTTTGCCGGACCGATTAATTTAGAACTTGCGGAACCACTTTGACCATTGTTTTTCATGTCTGCGGCAAGAGATATAACATTCCATTCGCTGGTTCCCCAAGTTTGTGTGGCAAAACTTGGATTGCCTTTTTGAGCGATAAGAATGTAAGGGAAGGCCTGACCAGCAGTAGCAAATTTCGACAATGAATCTGTGTTTGCGCCCAAAGCCAGTAAGTTATTTTTGAAAGTAGTTCCATCGCTACCTCTGTTGGTAAACAGTTCGTTGAAATTGCTAGAACGGTAAGTGTATAAAGCAATATAATCGCTGTCTTTAGCCGCTGCTAATAAATTGTTAATTCCTTTAAAATAGCCCCCTTTAGGCGCCACATCACTCACACCTGTTTGAAACCAATACGTTACTTCTCCATAAGGAACGGCATTTAAATACTGATTACCAGGTTCGTTCACTTGTCCGTAATCAGGTTTATCGTCAACTCTCCAAGGATTCAAACTAGCATGGTCAATTACAGCAACTTGCAACAAATGTGTTGTAGAACGAACATCTCCCGTATAAGGCCATTTCCAATATCCTTTTAATGAGCCATCCACCCTCCACAGGTTGTCTACTCTCTCTGTGCTACCTCCATAACCAGAAGTTTGCACATACAACTCTCTCACGTGTTCTGAAAAAGAAAACTTTCGTGTACTTGCATTGGCCCTCAAGAAATTATAAGAGTTTTCTTCCCATTGTTGAAAATGCGCTTGCCCCCATCCTGATTTATTTTGAACATATTGAAAGCTTGAATTTTTCCAGTTGAAAGCATGGGTATAGGATGAATCGAGGCTCACTCTCCAAAAGAAAACTGTTGGACTCGCCAGTGTTGTTACTGTAGGAAAATTATTGTAGAAAGAATACAATCCTGCATCCTCTATAGGATCAAGTTCTATTACGCCGCCTGAGTTGGTAATGCTAGTGGTATAAAGCGAAGGAGAATTAAAATTTTTGCAAGTATCTATTTGAAAAACATACTTTCTAGTACCCGACAAAGGATCGCTGGTAGAAGCTTTTAATGCACTTATTTTAGTAGGAACAATGGCATACTGATAAGGATAAATTGGCACTACATCGGCCGATTTAATATTCATTTGAAAAGTACAAGTGTTGTTCACCAAATCATCCAATTCAGAAACTTTGTAATAACAATCAACATCGATTACAAAAGTGTTAAGGCCAACGCCATTAATTAAATCTACGGGTAAGGTAAATGTTACGTCACTTTGAAAACGAACGCCAGCAATTCTAATAATATATATAGAATCTTGAATGCCGTTCGGAAATTTTCTGGTAAGGCGAATATCTATTGAATCTCTAATGGCTTTGCCGATGTTTGAAACAGTTGCTGTAATGGTAAATTTCTCATCTTTTGTGCTTACTTCAACTGGATTAATCTTTATCATTTGTTGTGAGAGTCCGTTAGGCCCGTATATCGTATAATCGGGTTTTGCGTGCGTATTCAATCTAAGCGCTGGGTCGGCATGTAAAGTCATTAACATACATACATCTTGCACATAAGGATTGCTGTAATTGTTATTTTCATCAGTAGCCTGAACATCAAGAACAGTATGTCGTAAAACATCACCCAACCCTTCGCCATAGTGCCTTGTAGCAAGATTTTTGTAAAAATTACCACTATACAGATAAAGGTTACCGGCCTCTCCAAGTGAAACAGAAGCAAGAAAACCAATGGCTCCTTTATTGGGTTCGAAAACCCACACTTCACTTCCGCTGTTATCATCAGGAAGATGTATGTTACCTATTAAACAAGAATTGGCGAGGATTAAAGGATATTTCCCTTTATTGTTGTAAGCGCTTGGAGCGTCAATACTTTGGTCGAAACCTGTTCCGTAAGCATGACCAAAAAACGTCATTAAAGAAGATCCATCATTGATATTAGAACGAATAGAATCAGAAAGATTCATTTGCAAAGGGTCGGTTGTATTTTTTAAATAAGTATTTACTTTTCCGCCATATAAAGTATCCTCAATGGTAGCTTTGAATGAATTCAGATAACCGGCAAAAAGATTTCCTTCCGATTGATCAACACCACCCCCAAAGTGCAGCACTCTTTTCATCCAAAAAGCCTCAGTAGTCGATTCAAATTCTTTCACTTTGTTTAAGTACTCGGTAATTTTTGCGCCATTAGTAGCCGAAATTCTACCAATAGGAATTTCTGGTTCATAGTGAGAAGTATCAGTAATCAGACTGGTTAAATAGCTATCAGAACCTGGATAACCAAAAGTAGGTACTTTGTTGTTGTTGTAATTTTTGGCAAATTGGCGAGAAGAATTTTTAATACTATTTTCATTAGTCTTGCTATCTGGATGTCCGGGCTGAATTGATTTACCAATTAAAAAGAAGTATTTAGCAACGGGTAAATTCCAGTTTTTTACCATGTCTTTGGCAAAATTTCTAATGGCTAACGGGTGTTTTCTAATACCGTCGGCATACTGCATGTACAACTCTTCCATATCGGCTACCGTAGCGTTGTATCCAGTGCTGTTTCTGTAAGTTTTGTAAGCCTGGGTTTCATTGCTAAATTCCTTCACGCTAAGAATGTAATAATCGTAAATGCTATTTGATGAAGATTCTGTTTTGAAATCGGTAAATCGGTTACTACCATGAACAGCAGGCTCTAAATAATTCACTTTAATACAAGCCGCATCGCTAGTAATAAAACAGCTTTTAGCATTGGCAACAGTATTAGGTACTAAGGCTTTATGGAATCCTCCCGACTTAAGTACAGGAATTTTAAGGTGATTGGTTAAATCCAATAAATAAGTTTCGGTGTTCTGATTGTTAAACCCTGTAATTTCCAAATATGCTTTATTGGTTCCATTGTAAACCTCCATCTTTGCTGATGTTAAATTGCTAAGATTAAAGGCTCTTGGGTAAGTGATTTTTATGAAACCCACGCCACTTTGGTCATAACCTCCGATAGGTGTAGAAGAAGCAAATTTTAGTACCGAAGTATTTCCCCATTGGTTGGATGGAATATCGTATTTAAAGCGCACAGTTCCATGACTTTCATAAGCGGTATCGGACAAAAGAATGTTGTTGTAATAGAATTTCACATTGTGATCAGGATACCTCTCATGATCATTGTTCAAGCCCGTTATTGTGGCTTCAACAGAGGATGTTCCGCCAAGTGGGTAGCAATAATTGCTGGCTATAGAGTCAATAACAGAATCATTTGCATAAATGGTTCCACCTATCCATCCTTCGCTTTCAGTATACTTAGGGTAATAGGTCTTAAGAGTAGTTACGATACCAGTGCTGTACTGACTATGGTAATATTTGTAGTCGGTATACTTAAAAAACTTTGACGATGTATAGCCATTGAAATTCAAATCGGTATCGATGTTATAGCGTTTGGTTGAGTTAGAACTACCAACAGAAATAAAATAATAAATGGTGTCGTTGTAAAGGCTATAGTAAGGGTTTGGGTTGTGTGTTGAATCTTCATACATCTGCTGATCGAAATAACTATCATTTCTTTCGGCATACACTAAAATGAAATCATTAGGATCGATGATACCATCGTCTTCACCTTCAAAATGAATGTACTGTTCTTCACCTCTACCGAATACTTTAACTTTTTGTGGATTCGCGCTAATAAGATTGGCGCTGGCTAAAGCCGAGTAAGTAATTTTGTAAACACCACTGGCCGTTACTGGAAATTTATAGTAGGCTTTGCTATAATCAATCCACTTATTGGTGCCCGATTGAGCCCAAACATTTGCCGACAACACAAGAAGAATATAGAGTAATCTTTTTACCATTCTTTTAATTTCTATTGATTCCAATTCTCAACGAAAACACATTCGTGTAAATCGCCGAACTCGCTCCTCCAACATTGGTGAGGGCGTAATCAAGTGCAATTCTTTTCACTTTGATACCTACCCCAATGTTGGGTTGTAAAGTAGTTAGACGTTGTCCATCAGAATTGGTTTCCTTTTGTATGTTGCCCACCCCTGTTCTTAAGAAAAGCATATTCTTGTAATGCAACTGTAAACCTATGTGTGGGTCGATACTGGTAAAATTAGAGGATATTAAAGTATTTCTTTTTCCATCAAAGGTCAGGTCTAAATTGATTTCAGGATAAACTCCAAAATCTTTCTTGATGGTGAACTGATGGCCTGCAGCCAAAATCAATCTGGGCAGAGCCACTTCAATACTATTGGTAGGCATGGCGTTACCTGTAGCTGCAAAAACATCTTTAAATTGGTCGAGATTAAAACTCCATGCACTAAAAGTAGTAGTGATGTCTCTGGCCATTGCCCCAAAATACCAATTGGCTTTTTTGTATTGCGCACTGGCGTCTAAACCAAAACCCCAAGCATGAGCAAAATCGCCTACTTTACGGTAAATAATTTTTGCATTTCCACCTATACTTAATCCATCTACAGCGCCTATCTTTCTGCCGTAGGAAAAGATAAATGCATTGTCGGCAGCAGAGAAAGAGGTGATTTTATCGTAGTTGATATTTCCATTGGCATCAATCAATTCGGCTGTATTGGGAATATTGTCTACCCCAAAACGCAAAAAAGTAAAAGCGCCTGCCGATTCGTCGTTGATTTTAAAACCCAAGCCACCATACTCATATTGAGCAATGCTGGCGAAATAAGAAGCGTGCATTAAACCTACTTCTAATTTATTTTCTAAACGGGTTAGTCCTGCCGGATTCCAATAGCCAGCGGTGACATCGTTCACTAAAGCGATGTTTGAATTCGACATACCTAGGGCTGCAGCACCCACGCCAATATTTAAGAATTCGTTACTGTATTTTCTAACCACTTGCGCCTGTGTTTCATTTTGTGAAACCACTCCGCAAAGGGCCAGTAGGTATAAGAAATATTTTTGCATGAAATTATTTAAAGCGACTAACGCGGCTAAAGTAAAGATATTTTATTTAATTTGTTCGCTGAAAGAACGCCAATGAAAAACTTGTTCAATTTACCGAATGTATTAACACTATGCAATTTAATTTGTGGGTGCTTGGCGATTTTTCTCGTTTTTGATTTGCGATTTTTTGATGCTTTGGGGCTGATGTTATTAGCGGCAGTATTTGATTTCTTTGATGGTTTTGCAGCTCGATTATTAAAAATATCCTCACCCATTGGAAAGCAGTTAGATTCGTTAGCAGACGTTGTTACATTTGGAGTGCTGCCAGGAATGATTGTTTTTCATTATCTTAAATTTAACTCATTTAACTATAGTGTTGTAGCTTTATTAATTCCGGTTTTCTCTGCACTTCGCCTAGCCAAATTCAATGTCGACGAGAGACAGAACTCAGGTTTTATTGGTCTTCCAACTCCAGCGAACGCATTGTTTTTCGCATCCTTGGTTTTATTAGATGTGCCATACTTAAAAGAAATTGTTCTTATTTGCATCCCCCTCTTCTGCTACTTCATGATCGCCGAAATTCCTCTCTTCGCCCTTAAATTCAAAAATTTCTCTTTTAAGGGAAATGAAATCAAGTACCTCTTTTTATTGTTGAGTTTGGTTTTGATTTTAGTTGTGCAGCTGCAAGCCATGCCATTTATTATTCTCTCTTACCTTTTATTGAGTGTGATCAACAATAGAGTTGCACGCAAATAGTTGCACTTGTCATAAAGTTAATGGCTTAGTCAAATAAAATATTCATTCGCCGACCAAAAGAACACTCTTATCGAATAAAGATAGTTATTCACATAATATAACACTCGTTTACTTTACTTGCCTCCGTTTAATCCCTATACTTGCACCGGGGTTAATATGGGTAATAAAATGAACTACAAAGGGTTAAAAAATTCTAGCACAGGAATGCTATTTCTTGCATTCTTGTTATCTATTTCATCAAATTTATTTGCTGCATACACAATGGGTGCTGCTACTGCAGGTAGCACTACATCTTCAACTGTTACTGCTTCTGCAACAATTAGCGCAAGTTCACCAAACGCTATTCTAACAGCTGGTTTCGCTTACGGAACATCTTCTAATCCAACTACACCAACTGTAACGGTGTCATCACCTACAGTAGGCGCTCAATTTTCTTATAATTTTACTGGTTTAACTGCCGGTCAGAGATATTACATTCGTCCGTTCTTCACCCATTCAGGAGGAACTGTTTACGGAACACAAGTAGTCGTTTATACTTTACATACTCCTGTAACAGGTTCTGCAAGCACAATTATGCAAAATTTCGCTACTGTTGGCGCAACAATAACAAGTACAACCGGAACCAATGCTGCGCCAACTGCTCGTGGAATTGTGTATGGCACGTCGCCAAGTCCAACTGTAAATACAGTAGCGCACACCACCACCAATACCACTGCTGCTTATTCAGTAGTATTGCCAAACTTGGCAGCAGGAACTACTTATTATGCCAGAGCTTATGTTACCAATGCTGGAGGAACTGCTTATGGTAGCGACATGACATTTACAACTACTGCTGCACCAACTGTTTCTTATGCCTCTCTTCCGCTAACTGATAATTTTACTTCTTTAGGAAGCAATTGGGCTACAACGGTAACCAACTCAAACAGCAGGGTTGTTTCGGTAGCTGCTGGCGGTGCATGGCCTCAGTTTAGCACTACAACCGATGCTAGTGGTTCTGCCACTGGAGGAAATGGCTTAGGTTTTTACAATACAGCCGTGGTGGGAGGTAATCAAAAATTAATGGCTCACTTGGGCTTAAATTTATTGAATAAAACAGGAGTTAGTTTGGCTTTTCCTATTGTGGATTATGGAACAGGTGGTGGTACCGGACAATATTGGGATTCTTTAATGGTTTATCTTTCAATAGATGGAGGAGTTACTTTTGGTGCCACAGGCACTTATGTGGCTATAAATCAAGCTCCTCACGGTGATGGTGTTTGGAACAATATATCTATTGATATTTCTACATTGGCTACAAATAATTCATTAACTCCTTCGGCAACATCAGTCGTAAAATTTGTGGCAAATCTTGCTAGAGCGGTAGATTTAGCGCAGATTAAGAATGGTTCTTACCAAATGGTCTATATCGAGAATTTAAAAGCAACCAACACGGGTACTTTACCAGTTAACCTGCTTTCTTTTGAAGGAGAGAAAGAGCAAGGTGGAAACTTATTAACTTGGACTACAGCTAGTGAAATCAATAACGATCATTTTGAATTGCAACGATCTATTGATGGAGTGAATTTTGAGACCATCACTGTTATTGGTGGACAAGGTACTTCTTACCAAATTAACCATTACGATTTTCTTGATACCAGAGATTTCAATGGCACTGTTTATTATCGCTTAAAACAAGTTGATTTTGATGGCACTACGACCTACTCAAATACAATTTCTATCTCGAATGCACAAGCCATCACTATCTTCAAGTCGGGTGAAAATGCTGCAACCATCAATGGCGAAAATTTAAGTGCTGTTGAGGTTTTCGATATGAATGGTAAGTTGATTTACTCTGATGTTTTGAATAAGAATGTAAGTGCACAAACCATTCATTTTGATGCCAATTCGCTCTCACAAGGTGTTTACTTTGTTAGAGTGCTGAGTGGATCTGAGACTTACTCTCAAAAATTGGTCTATTAAAAAATTGATTTTTTCTAAAAACAGCTTGACTATACCAACCATCTCCATACCAAAGTCATGATAATGCGGAGGGTGGGTATATTTCTATTTTATCAAAGAACTATCACATCCTTTTTCGCGAGGAAGAAAAGGACAAATGAAAAAATATTTTGCTGTGCGTTTTGCATTGAATCGAAGATAAAAAAAATGAAAGAAAATCTGCGAAAATTTGTGGGATCTGCGGGAGAAAAGTTCGTCGCGCAGGATGCACTTGCCTAAAATAGACAATGCAATTGTCGGAGTAGAAACGTCACCAGTCTATAGACTGGCGCCATGAAGAAAATTGGTTTTGTAGAGACGCAAAACTTTGCGTCTATCTTCCTCTCAGCACAAAATTCTGTCCGAGATAGACTTTACGCACCTGCTCATCGGCAGCCAATTCTTCTGCTGTGCCTGTCTTCAATATTTTACCTTCAAAAAGCAGGTAAGCTCTATCGGTGATGTGCAATGTTTCTTGCACGTTATGGTCGGTAATTAAAATACCAATATTCTTGTCTTTTAAGCCATTTACAATGTTTTGAATGTCTTCCACTGCAATTGGGTCAACGCCTGCAAAAGGTTCGTCTAACAAGATGAATTTAGGCTCAACGGTTAAACATCTTGCTATCTCTGTTCTGCGTTTTTCACCACCCGATAAAACCTCTCCTTTGTTCTTTCTTACTTTCTGCAAACCAAATTCATCTAACAAAGTTTCTAACTTAAACTGTTGTTCTTTTTTGGTGAGCTTGGTCATCTCTAAAATTGCTTTTAGATTGTCTTCCACCGTCATTTTTCTAAATACCGAAATTTCTTGCGGCAAATAACCAATACCCATCTTGGCTCTTTTGTACATGGGTAGTTTGGTGATATTTAAATCATCTAAAAAAACATTGCCTGCGTCGGGACGAATGAAACCAACAATCATGTAAAATGAAGTGGTTTTACCTGCTCCGTTCGGACCCAACAAACCTACAATCTCGCCTTGCTTCACCTCAACAGAAACATCGTTCACAACGGTTCTTCCTTTGTAAGTTTTAACTAGATTTCTTGTAGATAATATCATGGTTTATGCTTCTTTTTCTTTTCTTCTTTGAATCATCGCCGATAGGAAGATACTAATTTCATACAATAAGTAAAGAGGTATGCTTACTACAATCTGACTAAACACATCGGGTGGAGTGATGATGGCTGCGATGATTAAAATGACAACTATCGAATGTTTTCTAAATTTTCGCAAAAATTGCGGAGTGATTAAACCAATGCTTGATAACAGGTATATCACTATAGGAAGTTCAAAGGCTAAACCAGTAGCTAGTGTAGTGGATGCCAACACACCCATATAAGAATTTAAGGTTGGCAATTTAACAATGTCTTTGTGCGCAGAGAAGGTTCCTAAGAAACTAATAGATAAGGGACTAATAATAAAATAGCCAAAACCTACACCCAATAGAAAAAGAACGGAAGTCCAAAACACAAAGCCCTTCGCTTTTTTAGCTTCCTTTTGATGCAAAGCTGGCTTAATAAATTTCCAAATTTGCCAAAATAAGTAAGGCGCCGATGCGATACAACCAAAAATAAACGCAACCAACATTACCGCCATAAAATCGCCACCCATGGTATTGGTGGTGAGTTGAAAAGGAAAAGATTCTATGCAGCCCGATTGTGGATCAACACCTAACCACGGCGCCACTGGACCAAGCCAATGTGATGCTTGGCACATCCACGCATAGGTAGGAAATGTTTTCACCTGCGTAGGCGCTAAAATTATCTTATCGAAAATTGCCTCTGAATAAACAAAAGCTACAACCGTAAAACCGCAGATGACTGCAATAGAACGAACCAAAATCTTTCGAATCACCTCGAGGTGTTCTAAAAAACTCAAATTGTTTTGCTTGTGTTCGCTATTGGGTCCGCGTTCGTCTTCCATTACAATTTACTCAGTGCGGTGCTAATGTCTACTTTTTCTCTAATGATTCTTTCCAATTGATCGATGGGCACTCGCTCTTGTTTCATCGTGTCGCGATCACGAATAGTCACCATGTTGTCTACCAAAGTTTCGGGGTCAACAGTAATACAATACGGCGTACCATAAGCATCTTGTCTTCTGTAACGAATACCAATGTTTGGTTTTTCATCGTAGTGGCAATTGAAAGATAATTTCAATTTGCTCATTATTTCCTTCGCTTTTTCTGGCAAACCATCTTTGCTCATCAAAGGTAAAATGGCCACTTTGTAAGGAGCTAAAAACGGAGGCAAGCTTAACACAACTCTTGTAGTACCATCTTCCAAAGTTTCTTCTTTTAACGATGAAGAAAGGATAGATAAGAACATTCTATCTAAACCAACAGATGTCTCCACTACATATGGAACGTAGCTTTCGTTGGTCTCTGGATCGAAATATTGCAATTTCTTTTTTGAAAATTCTTGGTGAGCTGTTAAATCGAAGTTGGTACGAGAGTGAATACCTTCCAGTTCTTTAAAGCCCATTGGGAAATTGAATTGAATATCGCTGGCCGCATCGGCATAATGTGCGGTTTTTAAATGATCTTGGTAACGGTAATCGTTTTCAGGGAATCCTAAAGCTCTGTGCCATTTGATACGCGCTGTTTTCCAGTATTCGTACCATTGTTTTTGCTCGCCTGGTTTTACAAAAAACTGCATCTCCATTTGTTCGAACTCACGCATTCTAAAGATGAACTGACGCGCTACGATTTCATTTCGAAATGCTTTACCTATTTGCGCAATACCAAAAGGAATTTTCATTCTTCCGGTTTTTTGCACGTTGAGGTAATTCACGAAAATACCTTGCGCTGTTTCTGGACGCAAATATATTTTGTTGGCACCTTCAGCCAATGAACCAATTTCAGTAGCAAACATAAGGTTGAACTGGCGCACTTCAGTCCAGTTTTTAGAACCGCTAACCGGACAAACAATTTCCAAATCAACAATGATTTGTTTCATTTCATCCATGTTGGAGTCTTCCAATGCTTTTTTGAAACGAGCATTGATTTCATCAATTTTCTTTTGGTATTCCAACACCCTTGCATTGGTAGCTACAAATTGTTTTTCGTCGAAAGCATCGCCAAAACGCTCTTTTGCTTTGCTAACTTCTTTTTCAATTTTAGCTTCTAATTTATTGGCAATGTATTCTTCAATCAACACATCGGCGCGGTATCTCTTTTTAGAATCTTTGTTGTCAATCAATGGGTCGTTGAAAGCATCAACGTGGCCCGAAGCCTTCCATGTAGTAGGATGCATAAAAATTGCGGCATCAATACCCACAATATTTTCGTGCATTTGCACCATGGCTTTCCACCAGTATTCTTTAATGTTGAATTTCAATTCAGAACCAAGCTGACCGTAGTCGTACACTGCGCTTAATCCATCGTAAATTTCGCTTGAAGGGAATACAAAACCATATTCTTTAGCGTGCGAAATAATCGTTTTTAATTTGTCTTCGTTTGTTGCCATGGCGCGAATTTAAGAAATAACCCTCCGTTTTAAATTCATATTTTGAAAAATTAATGAATAATTAAAAATTTCTTTGTCGGCTACCTCCCAATTTTGTGTGTTCACCGCCCCAATAATTTTATTCACGGAAACGAATTGCTAATTCTATTGTATCGACAACTATTTTCAACTACATTTGGGCACATTTTAAAATTAAAGTTTGTATGGAAAGTCAGGAATTCGATTTGTATCGCAGAACCACCGAGGTGTACATGACTAAAGGAATCAAAAACATGACCATGGACGACATGGCGAAGGAATTGAAGGTTTCCAAAAAAACTTTGTACAAATACGTGAGAAATCGGCCCGAATTGGTTTCTAAATCAATGAAATGGAGATTAGATTTTGACACAAAGGTTTTAACAGCCATTCTTGAAAGAAATTTAGGTGCAGTAGAAGAACTTTGGGAATTGAGTTCATATCATATCGGACACTTAAAAATGATGCATCCTTCGTTGCATCATGATTTGGCGAAGTATTATAGAGAGGCGTGGTTGATGTTTAGCGATTTCACAAAAACCGGATACTTATATCAAACCACCATCAACAATATTAAGAAAGGCATCTCACAAGGCTTGTACAGAAATGATTTTGATGCAGAAGTGATTGCAAAATTGTATTTGAGCAAAATCGACATGGTGTTCGATTCTTCAGTTTTTCCGGCAACAAATTATAATTTCGGCGAGGTGTGCAGAGAAATGGTAAAATATCATGTGAATGGCATGGCGACAGAAAAAGGAAGAGTAGAGATTGCCAAGTTTTGGAGCAATAACAAAAGCGAACCAGGCTTTAGTAAAGCCAATCAACAAATAGTAGAAAATCTTTTAAGCATCTAATATAATTTAACTAAACAATGAAAAGAGTAGTAACAGCAATTTTGCTTGGTATTGCGCTGGGAAGCAATGCACAAAACGCCTATACCTTACAGGCGGCAGTTGATTACGCTTTGGCGAACAATGGAACTCACCAAAATGTAATTCTAGATCAGCAATTGGCTGATATGAAAAGAAAGGAAATTAGAGGAATAGGCTTGCCACAAATTGGGGGTAGTGCCGATATGAATAACTTCTTGAATATTCCAACGAGTGTTATACCGGCTCAAGCATTTAATCCTATGGCACCGGCTGATATGTTTGTGCCTGTTCGTTTTGGTATTCAATACAATGCGTCTGCTGGCATCACCATTTCTCAAATACTTTTCAGCAGCGATTATATTGTGGCTTTGCAAGCATCTAAGGCTTACGTTGACTTGTCGCAAATGAACGTAAATCGTTCTAAAGTAGAGACTACTGTTAATGTAAGTAAAGCGTATTACAATGTTTTGGTATCGAAAGAACGTGCGAAATTTATCGATCTCCAGATTGTAAGAGTGAAGAAGCTGAAAGACGATATTCAAACGATGCATGAAAATGGTGTGGTAGAAAAACTCGACTTAGATCGTGTTACTTTGGCTTACAACAATTTGGTTACCGAGAAAGAAAAAATAAGCAAAATGGTAAGTCTTACCGAATACCTATTGAAGTTTCAAATGGGAGCTAATATGGCGGAGCCCATTACTTTAAGCGATTCTCTGGTGAAAGCCGATAACATCGCTATCGACAACACCACCAAAGCCAATTATACTGCTCGTTATGATTATAATATGCTTGAAATGCAATTGAAGCTAAATAAGCTTGATTTAAAAAGATATAAAATGTCGTGGATGCCTACTTTGGCTGCTTTTGGAACGCATAACGAAACTGCGTACAGAACAAAAGCCAATTTCTTGGCCAACGAAGAATGGTATCCAACAACATTGGTGGGTTTAAAAATGACTGTTCCTATTTGGGATGGCGGACAAACTTACTTTAAAAGACAAGCTGCAAAATTAGAAGTTGCCAAAACACAAAACACACTTAAAATGATGGAAAGTGTAATCGATTTAGAATTGGTGGCTTCGCAATCATCATACAACAATGCAGTGCTGACTTTAGGAACACAAGAAAAAAATATTCAGTTGGCCGAAGAAGTATACTCTGTATCAAAAACCAAATACGAGCAAGGCTTGGCTACCATCAACGATGTAATTGATGCAGAAACATCATTGAAAGAATCACAAATCAATTATTACGACGCTTTGTACCAATACCACATCGCTAAAATTGATTACCAAAAAGCAACTGGCGCAATTAAATAATAAACCAAGAAATCTAACATCAATATACAATGAAAAAAATTACTACTCTTTTCTTAGCTGCTACGATTTTAGCAAGCTGTGGAGAACCTGATAAACAAGCACAATTGGCAGATTTGAAAAAACAATTGGCCGAAATCAATACACAAATTAAAACTTTAGAAACCGAACTTGCTGCCAATGGTGGTGACTCTGCCAATGCAGAAACAGGCAAATCGGTTGTTGTGCAAGTTTTACAAAACCAATTGTTCCAGCATTTTGTTGAGGTACAAGGTAAAATTGAAGCTGAAGAAAATGTAGCGGTAAGCGCAGAAATGCCTGGTGTTGTTACCAAAGTTTATGTAAAAGTAGGCGATATGGTAAGTAAAGGTCAGCCTTTGGCAGAACTAAACAATAAAGCTATTGCACAACAAATTGTAGCCTTGAATACACAATTGGAATTTGTTAAAACAGCTTTCGAAAAGCAAAAAGCATTGTGGGATAAAAAAATTGGAACAGAGATTCAATACCTTCAAGCTAAATCTCAAAAAGAAGCATTGGAAAGTCAGTTGGCTTCTCTTAAAGCACAAGGTCAAATGGCTGTTATTTCATCACCAATCAATGGTGTGGTAGATAACGTTACTGCTAAAGTGGGCCAAATGGCGGCGCCAGGTTATGCAGCGTTTACTGTAGTTAACCTTTCTTCTTTGAAAGTTAAAGGTGAAGTTCCAGAAAGTTATGCATCTAAGGTGAAAGCAGGAAGCGATGTGGTGTTGTTCTTTCCTGATATCAACAAAGAAGTTTTGGCAAAAGTGGCATATTCTGCCAAAGTAATTAATGAGTTATCGAGAACTTTTGCTGTTGAAGTAAATCTTCCTGCCGATAACAATGAGTACAGTCCTAATATGATTGCCCTTTTAAAAGTAGTAGATTACAAATCGGATAGCGCTGTTGTGGTGCCTACAGATGTTGTGCAACGTGCCGAAACAACTTCATTTGTATTGGTTGCGGTGAAAGAAAAAGGAAGCAATGTTGTTAAAAAACGATTGGTTGAAGTGGGCAGCAGCTACAATGGTAATACCGAAATATTGAAAGGTTTGGTTGCTGGAGATGTGGTGATTACCAAGGGCTACCAAAATGTAAATGAAGGAGACGCTATTCAATTTTAGAAAGAAAGTATAATTCTATTTTATGGAAAAGAAATTTAAAGAGTTCGGCCCCACGAGTTGGTCGATAGATAATAAAACTGCAATTTATTTGCTCACCGTTTTTATAACGTTGGCAGGTATTTTAGCTTACAATGCGCTACCAAAGGAGAAGTTTCCCGATATCGTACTTCCGCAAATTTCGGTGGTTACAGTTTATCCGGGTGCTGCGCCTAAAAACGTTGAGAATTTGGTGACTAAACCTATCGAAAAGAAATTGAAAGGGATCACTGGGGTGAAAAAAATCACCAGTAACTCTGTTCAAGGTTTGTCTTTTATCATGGTAGAATTTAATTCTGATCAAGATGTTTCTAAAGCCAAGCAGGCCGTAAAAGATAAGGTTGATGAGGCTGAAGCTGATTTGCCTCCATCGCCTAACGAGATTGTAGCTCCGCCAAGAGTTGCAGAAATTGAGTTCTCTGAAATGCCCATCTTATTTGTGAATGTATCGGGCGACTACAGTTTAGATCAATTAAAAAGATATGCCGATGATTTAAAAGATAAAATTGAAGGCTTGAAAGAAATCAAGAGAGTTGATTTAGTAGGTGCACTTGATCGTGAAATTCAAATTGATGTTGATGTTTATAAAATGGAGGCCGCTCAAATATCTTTTAATGATATTGAAATGGAGGTGGCATACGAAAACAAAACCATTCCGGCAGGTAACATTTCGGTAAATGAAATGAGCCGCTCTGTAAGTGTTACAGGCGATTTCACTACCGTTGAAAAAATGAATAATTTGATTGTTACTTCTGGTCCGGGTAAATCGGTTTATTTAAGAGATATTGCCACAATAAAAGACGGACACAAAGAACAAGAAAGTTTTGGTCGTCATGATGGTAAGAATGTAATTACTTTGAATATCGTTAAAAGATCAGGTGAAAATTTAATTGAATCTTCTGATAAAATTCGTGAAATTGTTGATGAGCTTGAAGCCACCGAATTTCCTGAAAATTTAGTAGTTGAAATCACTGGTGACCAATCGGAAGAAACAAGAATCACTTTGCATGATTTGATCAATACCATCATCATTGGTTTCATCTTGGTAACCGTCATTTTGATGTTCTTTATGGGTGCTACCAACGCTATGTTTGTTGGTTTATCTGTTCCTCTTTCAATGTTCATCGCCTTCTTGGTTTTATCGGGAATTGGCTATTCTATGAATATGATTGTATTGTTCGCCTTCTTGCTCGGTTTGGGTATTGTGGTGGATGATGCGATTGTGGTGGTAGAAAATACACATCGTATTTACGACAACGGCAAAATGCCTATTAAGCAAGCTGCTAAATATGCTGCTGGTGAGGTTTTCTTGCCTGTATTATCAGGTACAGCAACAACACTCGCTCCTTTCGTTCCGCTTGCTTTTTGGAGTGGTATGATGGGTGAGTTTATGAAGTATTTGCCTGTTACTTTAATCATCACTTTAACAGCATCTTTAATTGTTGCTTATATCATGAATCCTGTGTTTGCAGTAGATTTTATGAAACCGCACGAAGAAGTAGACCAAGCAAAACGCAAAAAAAGAATTCGTTTGGTTTCTGTATTCTTAATTGTATTTGCTGTTCTTTTTCACTTGGGTGATATGGGCTCTGGCTCACAAACACACGGTGCTAGAGGTATTGGAAATTTCATGATTTTGATGTTGTTGGTGTACTTATTCTACCAATTTGTATTGGAAAAAATGATTAAAAAATTCCAAGAAAAAACATGGCCTGCCATGCAAGATCGCTACGCGCGCTTCTTAGACAGAGTATTGAAGCGTCCGCGTCAGATATTATTTGGAACTATTGGTTTACTTTTCATCTCTATTATGGCTGTGGCTCTTCGTGCGCCAAAAGTAGAGTTCTTTCCAACAGCCGATCCTAACTTTATCTACGTTTATGTTAGTTTACCAGTTGGTACCGATGTTCAGTATACCGATTCTATTACCAAAGTGGTAGAGAAACGTGTAATGAAAGTAATGCAAAACGATACCGATTTAGTAGAATCTATCATGGCGAACGTGGCGGTGGGTGCTTCTGAAGATCAATTCGACGTAAGTTCTCAATCGCACAAAGGAAAAGTTGGTGTTGCCTTCGTTAAATTTGGTGAGCGCGATGGAAAATCTACCGCTGTTTTCATGGATAAAATTCGTGAAGAAGTTAAAGGAATACCTGGTACCGAAATCACTGTGGCACAAGAGGCCAATGGTCCGCCAGTTGGTAAACCAATTAGTATTGAAATTACAGGTGATAGATTTGAAGATTTAATGGCTGCATCTAGTGCCTTAAAACGCTATTTGGATTCTGTAAATGTACCAGGTGTTGAAGAATTGAAAACCGATTTAATTAGCAGTAAACCAGAGATTTCTTTTGTGGTTGACCGCGAGCGGTCAAATAGAGAGGGTATTAAAACCGGTGCCATTGGTACGGATTTAAGAACGGCCATCGCAGGAAAACAAATTTCTCGTTTCAAAGATGCCAATGAAGATTATCCAATTATGTTGCGTTTGCAAGATGATCAACGCAAGAACATGGATGTGTTGAGCAACATGAAAGTGACTTATCGCGATATGGCTAAAATGGGTATGATTCGTCAGGTTCCTATGTCGGCTTTCGCAGATATCAGCTACAATACAACTTACGGCGGTATCAAAAGAAAGAACCAAAAACGGGTGGTTACTTTGGGTTCTAACGTGTTGAATGATTTCAATCCAAATGAAGTTGTAGCGCAACTTCAAGCTGCTGCAGCCGGATTTAAAGTGCCAGATGGTGTAGAAATTAATTATACCGGCCAGCAAGAGGAGCAAGCAGAACAAATGGGCTTCTTGTCTACTGCGCTATTAATTTCAATTGGTATCATCTTATTGATTTTGATTATTCAGTTCAACTCTATCAGTAAAACGTTAATCATCTTATCAGAAATCTTGTTGAGTATCATTGGTGTATTGTTAGGTTTGGCGATTACAGGTATGAATTTCTCAATTATCATGACGATGGTGGGTATTGTTGCTCTAGCTGGTATCGTAGTTCGAAACGGTATCTTACTCGTTGAGTTTATCGACATTTTAGTGGAAGAAGGAAAACCAGTGCGCGAAGCAGTTATTGAAGCGGGTAGAATTCGTATGACTCCGGTTATACTTACGGCAACAGCAACCATCTTAGGAATGATTCCTTTGGCTGTTGGTTTCAACATCGATTTCGTAACGATGTTTACCGAGCTAAATCCGCACATCTACTTTGGTGGTGATAGTGTTGCTTTCTGGGGACCATTGGCATGGACGATAGTGTTTGGTTTAGCTTTCGCTACTTTCCTTACATTAATATTGGTTCCGGCGATGTATTACCTTGCCTATTTAACTAAAGAAAGAGTAAGAGGTTGGAGAAAAAAACCAGCTAGTTCTCACTAGGAAGGGAATAATAAAATGAAAAAATCCTGGAACTTAGAACATTCCGGGATTTTTGTTTGACTTCCCCCCGTTTTATACTATTTTTGCAACACAAGCGTTGGCGCATACATGGAATTTAAAGCAGGAGAATTATTAAATAATATTCAGTTTCCTCAAGACCTTAGAGCTTTGAAGGAGTCTCAGCTGTCTCAGGTGAGTGATGAATTGCGTCAGTTTATTATTGATGTGGTATCTGCAAAAGGCGGACACTTTGGTGCTAGCCTAGGTACAGTTGAGCTAAGTGTTGCTTTGCATTATGTGTTCAACACTCCCGACGACAGAATTGTGTGGGATGTGGGGCATCAGGCTTACGGACACAAGATTTTAACAGGAAGAAAAGACGTTTTTCATACCAACAGAAAATACAAAGGAATTAGTGGTTTCCCTAAACGCAGCGAAAGTGACTACGATACTTTTGGCGTGGGTCACTCATCTACCTCCATCTCTGCAGCTTTAGGTATGGCTGTGGGTTCTCATTATTTGAAAGCCGATGACCGTCAGCATATCGCCGTTATTGGCGACGGAGCACTTACAGGAGGAATGGCTTTTGAAGCTTTGAATCACGGCGGTGTAGCCAATTCTAACTTACTGGTGATATTGAACGACAATTGCATGTCGATTGACCCTAATGTTGGGGCTTTGAAAGAATACTTAACCAAAATCACTACTTCACATACTTACAACAAGGTGAAAGATGATGTTTGGCATTTGTTGGGTAAAATCAGCAAGTTCGGACCAAACGCTCAAGCTATCGTTCAAAAGATTGAGAATGGAATTAAGGCTACTTTGTTGGCTAAAAGCAACTATTTTGAATCGTTAAACTTTAGATATTTCGGTCCGGTTGACGGCCACGATGTAAAGTATTTGGCCAAAGTTCTTAAAGACTTAAAAGATATTCCTGGTCCGAAAATATTGCACGTTCTTACCAAAAAAGGGAAGGGCTACGTGCACTCAGAATTTGGTGATCAAACGACTTGGCATGCGCCAGGTGTTTTCAATAAAGATACAGGCGAAATCATTAAGTTAACGCCACCAACACCGCAAGCACCTAAATACCAAGATGTATTCGGACACACCATTGTAGAGTTGGCAGAGAAGAATGAAAAGATAATGGGTATTACACCCGCTATGCCTTCGGGAAGTTCGTTGAATATTATGATGAGCGCCATGCCTGATAGAGCTTTCGACGTGGGTATTGCCGAGCAGCATGCCGTTACTTTTTCGGCAGGATTGGCAACAGAAGGATTGATTCCTTTTTGTAATATTTACTCGTCTTTCATGCAACGTGCTTATGACCAAGTGGTGCACGACGTTGCCTTACAGAAATTACCAGTTGTTTTTTGTTTAGATAGAGCCGGCTTTGCTGGTGCCGATGGCGCTACGCATCACGGCGCTTATGATATTGCCTACATGCGTTGTATTCCAAATATGGTGGTTTCTTCGCCGATGAATGAATCGGAATTGAGAAACTTAATGTATACTGCACAATTACCTGGTGGCGGACCATTCTCGATTCGTTACCCACGTGGTGAAGGCGTTATGATCGAGTGGAAAACGCCGATGAAAGAAATTAAAATCGGCACAGGAAGAAAAATGATTCATGGCGACGATGTAGCTATTTTAACTATCGGTCCGGTTGGAAATTTCGCCACCGAAGCTTGCGCTAAATTAGAAGCCGAAAATATTTCTGCTGCGCATTACGATATGCGCTTTGCAAAGCCAATTGATGAGTTATTGTTACACGAAGTGTTTGGCAAATTCAAAACAGTAATCACTATTGAAGACGGTACTTTGGTAGGTGGAATGGGCTCTGCAGTATTAGAATTTATGAGTGATCATGGTTATCAGGCGCAGGTTGTTCGTTTGGGTATTCCCGACAGATTTGTTGATCATGGTAGCCAGCAAGAATTGTATAAAGAATGCTCTTTCGATGCGCAAAGCATTTATGAAACGGCGAAAAAATTCGTGCAAAAATCGAACAACAAACAGGTTGCAGGCTAGATGAAGAAAATCTTGGTAATAGTTTTTACTCTTTTTTCTGTGGTGCTTATTGCGCAGAACGAACCAAGCTCACGAATTAAAAAGCGCAAATACAAATTGTTGAGTGAAGATGCGGTAGTATTAGACATCACTTCAAATATGTGGAGAAACGCACCGCAAGGTATCGTTCAACATCCATTAAAATCTATAGGCTTTAATCTCTCTTTTTTCTTCGACCGCCCTTTGGGCTATAGTCCGTTTGCCATCGCCATCGGTATAAGCTACGCTGTTGAGCATGTTCAAAACAACGGAGTGTTTGTGTATTCCAATAACTTCAGCACTACTTCTATCGCTTCTTTACAGGTTCCCTTTGCATCTAATCGATTAACCAGTGAATGGTTTGATATTCCATTAGAGTTGCGCTTGAGAACTAAAGGTCGCGGACCGTTTCGTTTATACATTGGAGCCAAAGCGGGAGTAAATATTACCAACTACCACCAGTTCATCGATCACGATACCAAAACCAGAGATTACAAAATAAGAAACTTAAATGTTTACCGCTATGGTGTTTACGCCCGCTTGGGTTATGCCATGCTTAATTTATACAGCTATTATTCGTTGAGTGATATGTTTGAGCGCGGCAGTGGTCCGCAATTAGCGCCTATTTCTGTAGGTGTTTCTTTCTTGCTGAGGTAGAATTTTTCAATTATTTTTTTCTTTTCATCAAATCACACGTATATTTGAAATTATAATAACACGTGTTATGACAACAAAACTCACTTTAACTATTGATGATTCTGTGATTAATTCAGCAAAGAAATATGCTCTTAAGAAGGGGCGTAGTCTTTCTAACATTATCGAGAATTACTTGAAAACAATTAGCGCTAAAGAGGAAAAGGAAGAAAAGCTTTCTCCTAAAGTAATGAAGCTAATGGGCTCTATTAACTTGCCAGAAGATTTCGATTATAAAAAGGATTTAAGTAAAGCTTTGTCTAAAAAGTATAAAAAATGATTCATCTTTTTCTCGATACCAACATATTAATCGATTTCTTGGTGAACCGTCAACCTTTCTCTTTAGAAGCAGCAAAACTATTCGATTACTCAGAGAAAGGAAAAGCAAAGATTTATGTTGCGGCGGTTTCTTACAACAATCTTTACTATATCATACGTCAATCACTATCACACAGCGACACTATAAAATTATTGGATGAACTAAGTGAAATGGTGGAAATAATAGATACTACCAAAAGTGTTGTTACGAAAGCTATCAAAAGTGATTTCAAAGACTTTGAAGATGCTATTCAATACCACTGCGCATTGTCGAATAATAAGATAAAAGCTATAGTAACCAGAGATAGTAAAGGCTTTAAGAAAAGCAGTCTTTCGGTTTTGAGCCCTAAGGAAGCGTTGGGTTTGTTCGAGTCTTAATTCTCCATCCCCTTCAAACTTCTCTCAGCATCGCTATATCTCTCGTTTCTACCAAACTTCTCTTTATCTACAATTTGCAATGGATTAGCCGTAATCTCTTTGCTTATTTTACGATTGGCAATAATGTCCATCGCTTCATAAATAGCATTGCGGAAAGAGCTTTCATCGGCTGTGCCTTTGCCTGCTATTTCGTAACCTGTTCCGTGATCGGGAGAGGTGCGCACTATTGGTAAACCAGCGGTGAAATTAACGCCGCTGCCGAAGCTTAGTGTTTTAAATGGAATCAATCCTTGATCATGATACATCGCCAAAACAGCATCGAAATTTTTGTACAAACCGTTGCCGAAAAATCCATCGGCTGAGTACGGACCCATAGCAAAAATTCCTTTTTCTTTTGCTTGTTTGATGGCTGGAGAGATAATTTCAATTTCTTCTTTGCCCAATAAACCGTTGTCGCCAGCATGAGGATTTAAGCCCAATACAGCGATGCGCGGTTTGCGAATTTGGTAATCTTGTTCCAGACTTTTATGCATCAATTGCAGTTTCGACAAGATTTTTTCTGCAGAAATTTTTTGCGCTACTTCGGCAACAGGAACATGTCCGGTTACCACACCAATCTTCAAACCTTCGGTCACCATAAACATTAAGCTATCTTTTGCTCCTGCTGCATGTTCAAGGTATTCTGTATGTCCGGGAAACTTAAATTCTTCCGATTGTATATTGTCTTTATTAATAGGAGCCGTAACCAAGGCATCAATCTTATTTTCTACTAAATCTTTGGTAGCGCACTCTAAAGCCTGCAAAGCCCCTTTGCCGCCACCAGCTGTAGATAAGCCAGGTTGAGGATCTTCTGTTTCATCAACACAAGAAATCAAATTCAGTTTTTTAGGTTGTGCCTTTTGAATATCGTCTATCAATTGAAACATCACGCCTTCTACTTTTAGTAAATCGCGGTAGTAAGTGAAGAACTTGCGCGAGCCGTAAACCACGGGAGTAAACATCTCTAGTAATCTTGCGTCGTTAAATGTTTTAAGAATAATCTCGTATCCTACACCATTATAGTCGCCTTGCGTAATGCCTATTATTAATTTTTTATCGCTCATTTTTTCTATCTAAATTGCTGTAGTGAAATCGTTAAATCGCCCCTAAGATACATATCTTTGAAACTGATGCAGAAAATACTCTTCATAATATTTTTATTCTGTGGCTTTTTGGGCTTTTCCACACACAATCGCGCAGGAGAAATCACTTACACACAAACGGGACCCAACAGCATAAGCATTACCGTGACTACCTATACAAAGGCATCTAGCGAAGCCGATCGGCCGACAATTACCATTAAATGGGGAGATGGGAAATCACAAGAAATAGATCGTGATGCCAATTATCCGCAATTGTATTCTAATGATATCAATATCAATAAATATACGAGCAACCACACCTTTCCATCAACAGGTGAGTTTACTATAAGCTTTGAAGATGCTAATAGAAATGCCAATGTGGTGAATATTCCCAATTCTGTAGATATACCATTTTACATAGAAACCAAAGTGTTAGTCAATCCATTTTTAGGAACAAATACTTCACCCAAACTACTTTATGCTCCAATTGATGATGCCTGTTTGAACCAAACATTTTTGCACAATCCAGGTGCTTTTGATGCCGAAGGAGACCAGTTGAAATACACCTTAGTGAGCTGTAAAACTGCTGATGGCGCCGCAGTTACAGGTTACACCTTACCGGCGGGTATAAGCATGAATGTAAATACTGGTGATCTTATTTGGAACAGTCCAACACTTATAGGGGAATTCAACATTGCATTTATGATAGAAGAATACCGAAATGGTTATAAAGTGGGTTCTATTCTGCGCGATATGCAAATTAGCGTATTGGCTTGTGCGAACAACGATCCTCCCGCTATCACCATACCCAGTGAAATATGCATAGAGGCCGGAGATACACTCCATTTAAAAGTGCTGGCCAAAGACCCTAATCTAGGCGATACACTAGTACTTTCAGCAGTGAGTGGCATGTTTACTATTGCTGCACCTACTCCACTGTTTGCACAACCCGCAATAGTTGCAGATTCAGCATCATCATTTTTTACATGGATGCCCAACTGCAGTCAGGTGCGCATACAACCCTACACTGTCTTATTCAAAGCGCGCGACA